>NZ_FODB01000004.1 GCF_900110265.1 Vreelandella aquamarina
GGTGTGGAAGCGCTGCAAGGCGTTGAGCTAACGTGTACTAATGGCCCGTGAGGCTTGACCCTATAACACCCAAGGGGTCTGGTCGCCGTGATAACGATGAGTGTGAAAACACTCGGATAACCGGATACGTGTACTGAGCCGATCAAACGGCTTGGTAAGAGACGCACACAAAACACAGCATGGTATGCATTTACAGTTACGCCTGACGACCATAGCAAGCGTGAACCACCTGATCCCATGCCGAACTCAGCAGTGAAACCGCTTAGCGCCGATGGTAGTGTGGGGTCTCCCCATGCGAGAGTAGGTCATCGTCAGGCACTTATACCGCAAAAAACCCAGCCAATAGGCTGGGTTTTTTGTTGCGCGCTCGATAAGCGTGCCATGACCCAAGCCCCGAGCACAACAGCGTGCACGGGGCTTTTTGCTTTCTCTAATGTATACAGCGATATGCACAAAGCTTCCTTGAAACGATCGTTTTAAGAAATTAAATAACAAGGAGTTACTAGGCTGTGGTGGCGGTAGGCGTGGTGAGCAACTAGTATGAGTGGGTACCTATTATTGAAGCACCATCTCAGGAGGAGAGGCGATATGAGTACCCCACTAATGAAGAAGCTTGCACTCGCATTACTAATGGCCATGATGATGGGCGGTTTGGCCGCTTGTGATAATCAAGGCCCAGCGGAAGAAGCTGGTGAGAATATCGATGAGAGCATGGAAGACGCTGGCGATAGCCTAGAAGAGATGGGTGAGAATATTGAAGAGTTCGCCGAGGACTAAGCGAGCCTGTCGCTTATCATGAGCTATCGAGTAGCTTGAAATTATATCGATACAAAAACAGCCGCTAAGAAGCGGCTGTTTTGTGTTTTAGGGCTTATTAACCTATGTAGCTAGGTTTATGCGCCTGGGTTTTGCTCAATACCTTGCAAATACCAAGGTGCTTGATCGCGCATGGCACGGGTCAAATGCCACGTTTCGTTAAACTCAGTTTGCTCACCATTCTCTTCCAAAATGCCGTGGAAAATGACGGTGGCTTCGGCGTGGCCGTCGTACTCATTAATATCGCCAAGCTCCGCAAACAGACGCACTACCTCTGTACGGTTATTGGCAGGCTGCTCGGCACGCTCTTGACGCAGCAGGTTGTAAAGCTCTGGCGTAACGTACTCTTGAATTTGGCTGAAATCGTTATTATCCCAAGCGCGCTGAAGCGTCATAAAATGCTCTTTTGCACCGCCGAGAAAACGCTCTTTATCAAACCAGTCCGGCGTGCTCTGCAAACCGCTTGCAAGGCTGCCAGGCGCTGCTGTGAAGTTACTGGCAGGTGTGTGCTGTGTCTCCTGGCGTTCACGCTGATAGCCAGCAGCGTTGGCAGGTGCAGGACGTCGCTGCCGAATAAAGGCCCGGAAAGCGAAGATGGCAAGCGCTGCGATGCCAGCCATCAGCAGGAGATCCATTATGCGCAGTTCATCGAACGCGCCTCCAAAGAAAAGCGCCGCTAGCAGGCCGCCTGCCAGTAATCCACCCATCATACCGCCCATACCACCACGGCGAGCGGTGGCAGCACCTGCTCCCTGTTGCTGAGTGCCCTGAGCCTGTTGCTGTGCGGGTGTACTGGCCGGGCGGTCAGCGGAGCGCGAGACGCTGCCCATACTGCTACCGCCGCCTAAACGGCGTGCTTCAGCGTGCTCAATTGCGGCGCTAAAGCCCATGACGCTCACCAGTAGCATGACAAAGAATTGCCTTAACATGTTGATTCTCCAATAAGGATGCAGGTAATGCCCAACGCCTCTGAATGAAGCGCATAGAAAATAGTCAATCGCCAGTTTACCGTGTAACGCACCGCGTGGGTTATGGTGGGATTCACTATAAAGACAAAAGTAGGAGCAAAAAGTGCGTTTAGATCAGACTCAAAGTGTATTGCTCATGGTCGATTTTCAGGCTGGATTGCTACCGGTGATAGAAGGAGGTAACAACGCTATCCAAGAGGCGGCTTGGCTGGCAGGCATTGCCAACCATTTGCAGGTACCGGTATGGCTTACCGAACAGTATCCCGAGCGTCTGGGCGGAACCGATGCCCGACTATTGAGTTGTTTAGGGGCGTACCAGACGTGGCAAAAGCTACACTTTAGTGTGACCGAGGAGCCTGCGTTTACACAGGCGCTGGCAGCCCTTGGCCGCAAACAAGTGGTGATATGCGGAACCGAAGCGCACATTTGTGTGCTGCAGAGCGCGCTTGGCCTATTAGAAGCGGGATATAAAGTGTTCTGGCTCAGTGAGGCGGCCGCCAGCCGCCGCCCAGAAGAGGCGCGCCTTGCAAGAGAGCGTGCCTGTGCAAATGGCGCGACGGCGGTCTCCGCCGATATGGTGGCCTATGAGTGGCTCTACCGCTGCGATACAGCCACTTTTAAAGATGTGCACAGGCGGTTTCTTAAGCCGCGAGCCGCCCAAAAAGTAAGGCTTTTCTGACCTTACCGATCGGTTTCCCGGCGTGTGAAGACGAGGGTATCGCCTTCCGAGGCCGCAGCATCAAAACGGTAACCCGCTACATCGAAGCCCGTGAGCGCTTCGGGCTCGTTGATTTGCTGGCGGATTATCCAGGCGCTCATTAAGCCGCGGGCTTTTTTGGCGTAGAAACTGATGATTTTGAAGGTACCGTTCTTTTCATCCTTAAAGACTGGCGTTATTACTTGAGCATCCAGCTTTTTTACATCTACGGCTTTGAAGTACTCGTTGGAGGCTAAGTTCACCAGCACTTTCGAGCCGCTCTCAGCGATGGCGCTGTTCAGTGCATGCGTGAGCGTCGGCTTCCAGTAAGCGTAGAGGTCCTTACCTGCGTCATTAGGCAGTTTGGTGCCCATCTCCAGCCGGTAGGCCTGGATGAGATCCAGAGGCCGTAGTAAGCCATATAGGCCCGATAAAATACGTAAATGCTGCTGGGCGAACTGGTTATCCGCTTCGCTAAAGGTGTCGGCTTTAAGGCCGGTGTACACGTCCCCCTGAAAAGCCTGCACGGCGGGTTTCGCGTTGTCGAGAGAAAAAGGGGGCTGCCAATCAGCAAAGCGAGCCGCATTCAGTCCGGCCAGCTTATCGCTAATCCCCATGAGATCGCTTAGCTGCTGTGGTGAGTAGTCGCGCAAGATGTCGATCAACGGCTGGCTATAGTCGAGGAAGTCCGGTTGGGTGACGTTCTGAGTGGTGGAGGGTGTTTCAAAGTCCAGCGTTTTGGCGGGGGAAATAACGCTCAGCATGGCGTGCTCCTTGTGCCGTGGCAAAAGAGAGTCGCTACCCGAAATGAGTAACGAAAAAAGAGTAAGTCGAAAGATTATACCAAGCCTCGGCGGTGGCCGAGGCTATCGGCACGATAGGAGCCGTTAAGGGCAAGGATTGGGCATACGACGATGGATGTCGTCGATGGCGGTTAACACTTCCTCATCCAGCTTCAAGCTCTCGCTGGCCAAGTTGCTTTCCAACTGATCCATGGTGGTAGCACCAATAATATTGCTGGTAAGAAAGCTGCGCGAGTTAATAAACGCCAGTGCCATCTGCGCTGGATCGAGCCCGTGCTCTTTGGCTAGGTTGACGTAAGCCTGCGTAGCGGCCTCTGCCTCGGGCGAGGTATAGCGTTTAAAGCGCTCATAGAGAGTCAAACGGCCTTTTGGCGGCTGGGCACCATTAAGATACTTGCCTGACAGCACGCCGAACCCCAGCGGTGAGTAAGCCAGCAGGCCCACATCTTCACGATGTACAACTTCTGCTAAGCCCACTTCAAATGAACGGTTCAGCAGATTGTAGGGGTTTTGGATGGAGGCAACACGAGGCAGTCCTAGTTGATCAGAGAGCTGTAACATCCGCATGACGCCCCAAGGGGTATCATTTGAGAGCCCTACAGCGCGAATTTTACCTGCATCGACCAGCTCTTTAAGTGCGGAGAGCGTCTCTTCCAACGGAGTGGCGTCTTCCTGCTCAGCGTGGGTGTAGCCAAGTTTGCCGAAAAAGTTGGTGTTACGATCAGGCCAGTGCAACTGATACAGATCGACGTAATCCGTTTGCAGACGCTCAAGGCTGGTATCAATGGCTTGATGAAGGTGGTCCCGGCTCATTTTGGGGCCGCCGCGGATATGCTCCAAACCTGGGCCTGCCGCTTTGGTAGCGATGATGACATCGTCGCGAGCGCCTCGTGCTTTTAGCCAACTACCGATATAAATCTCTGTTAACCCTTGTGTCTCTGCTTTTGGGGGAACTGGATACATCTCCGCCGTGTCGATAAAGTTAATACCGAACGCCACCGCGCGGTCGAGCTGTTCATGAGCCTCAGTTTCGCTGTTTTGCTCACCAAAGGTCATGGTGCCTAGACAGAGTCGGCTGACCTCAATTCCGGTTCTACCCAGTGGGCGCGTTTGCATGATTGTCTCCTCGCTAAGGCGAAAATGTGTCTGGAAAGGTGGCGATCCATATCGCCGATACCAGCCTGTGGGAGGCATGTTAGCGAGGGTCTACAAAAGCAGCAAATCAATAGGGTTGAGTCATGGCGAAGGCAGGCGTATGCTTGCCAGCCCATCGACCGGCCAAGCGCCGGTTTATCGTATGGTTAGCCGTCGCGGAAGGTGAGATGGTTAGCCGAAGATCTCAACAGATAGGCAGGGTGGTTGGCCATGCCGCAGGCATCATCGTTGTTTACCCGGTTGGAATTTCGTCTAGCCGAGCAGCTCTTTCATACTCGTTGGTTACTACCGCGCTCACCGCGTACGCAGCGTCTCACTATGCGACTGTTTAAACGGTGTGCAGAAGCGGGGCACCCAGATGCACAATCCATTTATGGCCATATGCTGTTCCACCGCAGCCTGTCTCCCCAAGACAAAGCCCGTGGAGCACGTTATGTACTGGAAGCTGCCCAAGCGGGCGATGTAAAGTCGCAGTACCAGCTCGCGCAAATTCACGAGCACGGCTGCGTGCAGTATCCGCGTCGTGAAGATTATGCAGTCACCTGGTATGCCCGTGCTGCGCAGGCGGGGCACTATTTAGCCGCTGAGCGCTTAGCGCGTGCCTACCGCTTAGGTGAGCTAGGCTTAGCGGTAGATACTGAGCAGGCCGATTACTGGCAGCGTGTAGCAGAGCGCCAGCCTGCAGTGGAAATGGCGGTTGCTTAAAGCGCATGCCAGGTTGCGATTCATAAAAGAGGAAGTCAGTGTCCGAGACGCTACCCACAGTGCTAGATATTGAAGCGTCCGGATTCGGGCGCGGCAGCTACCCGATTGAAGTTGGCATTGCGCGTGCTGACGGTAGCTGCTGCGCGTTTCTTATTCAGCCATTAGATGAGTGGACCCATTGGGATCCAAAAGCCGAGCTACTGCACGGTATTTCTCGTGATCGGCTGATGAAAGAGGGCTACCCGGTGCGCCAAGTTGCCCAGTGGCTTAATGATGAACTGCGGGAGCTAGGTAAGGCTTATAGCGATAGTTGGGGCTACGATAATACCTGGCTGTCGTTACTGTTCCACCATGCTGGTATGCTGCCGCGCTTTCGCCTGGAAGCGCTACGCATCCTGCTCAGCGAAGAGCAACAGGCGCTGTGGAGCGATACCAAAGAGGCGGTAGTGGCTGAGCGTGGCATCCACCGCCACCGTGCTGGGGAAGATGCTCGCTTGCTCCAGCTCACCTATCAGCGTACGCGCACGCTGACTGCCAACGTATAAATTTCCGCTCTACTCTGCTCGTACTCAGCTTAGTTCTGCTTCTAAAGCGTCTAATAGCTGGCTGGGCGTCGGTGCATCGAGCAGCATGTCTCGTGTAGCTTGCGCCAGAAAACCGTGGCTGACCGTGCTGTCTAAAAACGCCAGCAGTGGGGCGTAAAATCCATCGGTATCTAGCAGGCCCATCGGCTTGTCGTGTAGCCCCAAATAGCCCCAGGTCCAGATCTCAAACAACTCCTCAAACGTGCCAATGCCACCGGGCAAGGCGATAAAGGCGTCAGCGTTCGCCGCCATGGTGGCTTTACGTTCATGCATATTAGGCACGCGAATCAGCTCGGTTAAGCCGAAATGAGCCTGTTCACGCTCAACGAGATGGTCGGGCATAACGCCGATGACGCTGCCGCCCGCGTTTAGTGCCGCATTGGCCAGTTCCCCCATCAGCCCGACGCGTGCGCCGCCGTATACCAAGGTGTGCCCGCGTTGCCCAAGAGCCGTGCCAAGCGTATGGGCGGCTTGGCGGAATGCTGGGCTGTTGCCCTCTCTTGAGCCGAGGTAAACACAGATGCGTGACATAGTCGGGGCGTCCTTATCGCAGAGGAGTTAAGGGTGAATCAGTGGGAGGCATTGCAGGACATCTAGCCTAGGCAGCGCTGTACGTCGTAGTGTTCGTCCATCCACTGTCCAATCACATTGTTACCGCACAGATGATGGGCGTATTGAGTATGTAGGCAGCGCACCTGCTGCCAGTTGCTGATGCCGCCTACACCGCGTTCGGTGAGAACATCGGTGTAGCCCAGGCGTGCCACTTCTTCGCGCTGAGCCTCGCTCATAAAGCGCCAGCGGGCATCAACGTAATCGCGATGGCTCTGTTGGTAAGCGGCTAAGAAGTCAGGTTCGTCCTGCAGACGCTGTTCTAGCGACTTGATCACGCCGACGGCTTCAATGCGCGAAATCTCGATTTTAAGCAGGTCGGAGCAGAGCCAGTAAAGCGTGGGGAAAGGCTTGCCATCCACAATCGGCGACATGCGCAGCACTAAAGGGGTGCCCTGTGTATCCGTGGCTGCAACGGCTTCGATACCGCGAGGCGCTCGCCCGAGCTGTTGGGTAATAATCGCCAGCTGGCGCTCGTCGGGTGCTTGGTCGGTACGAATTACCATTGCGTAGAACTCTCACTTTCGGTCGTCTTGAACAAATTTATTTGAGCGGCCAACGGCACGGAAAAAGCAGCGGTTAAGCTGCTCTGGAGAAGCGACATAGCGCCATTTCTCCTCGCAATACTCAGCTGCGCGGGCCATTAGCACGTCGTAAAGTCGATTGAATGGGGCATCATAATCGTAGGGGTCTGCGCCGAACAAGCGGATATGCGGGTAATCAGCGAAGCGCTCCATGAAGTAGCGTTCAAGGTCGGCTTCCACGGCGCGATGCTGCGCCGTGTTGTCAGGATCAATCCAGAGATTATAGCGAATAGCCATGGTGACTCCTGGAAGGCCCCACCATACATGGCAGGGGGAATTAAGCGGAGGCGGGCGCGGTATCCAAATGTGCTGTCAGCGCCTCGCGCAGCTCACCCTCAATAGGAACGGCGCGCTTCTCTTGATGGTCGTACTGCACCATTACCGTATGCCCTAAGTTGGTCAGCGTACCATGCTGCCGCGCTTCCTGGGTGACGGTAAACGAGCTGTTGCCCAAACGGGTTAGATAGGTACGGATTTCGATGTCATGGCCGTAAAACAGTTCAGCGCGGTAATCCACTTCCATGCGCGCCATGATTAATCGCCACTGTTTAGGGTTCAGGTCGGGCGTAAACAGTTTGAACAGGTCGTTGCGTGCCAGCTCAAACCAAGCGGGGAGCCGCGTGTTATTAATATGGCCGAGGGCATCCGTATCGTAAAAAGCGGGCTCAATGGTGCGAGTGAACATAGCGCTATCCTTATTATTAGAGGGAACGAGGGAGGTAAGAACCCTCCCAGAATTAACCCAAGCGAGCGCTTGGTCAAGCGTTACGGCGCTGTTGCCAAGCAGTGAACTGCATCCAGCCAAGCAGCCATAGGGTCGCGGCGAGAAATCCTGCCAGCGTTCCCCAGAAAAGCCCCAGCGTGCTGTAAGTGTACGAAACGCATAGGGTATAGCTCAGCAGCGAGCCAAGGCCCATGGGATAATGCTTAATGACTGTGGCGACGGGGGCATACCCATGCCCCACGTGCAGGATCAGCAAAAATGGCAGCATGGTGACGGGAAATGCAGCCAGCGTGCCTGCCCACTCTGGGGGGAGCCAGTGGGCGATACGGGTGATAGCAAAAATAATAACAGTGGCAAGCCCCGCGCGTGCCGCTAGCGCGGGCCAAGAAAAGGCGCTGCTCGCGGTACTCTTCACATCGGGAATGGAGCGGAACAGCCAACTGAAGACGCCAATGGCACAAAGCGTCACCAGCGTGCCGCTGAAGCGGGTGAAGCTGAACTGCGCGAGCAGGGTACTCATGACCAGCCACGCGGCAAAGCCTCCCAGCACACCGCTAATAACGCCCTTGATGCCAGGCTGGCGGCCTGTGATCACATAACCTGCCCCCAATGCCATTGTCGCGGTAAACCCGGCCAGCGTATGCACGGCGCTCTGGGTAGCGAAGGTGGGCGAGATCTCTAAACCGATAAAAAACAGCGCTAGTGCGGTGCCTAAAGGATAACCTGAGAGTAGCCCTGCAATGCGTGGGCTTGCACGGACAGCGATAGCGCTTAAGCCCAAAACCATGCTGACGGAGAGCCCCAGCTTTGCTAACTGCCAAGTGAGTGGTACTTCTAGCATGCGGCGTTTTCCTTACGTTTATTATGTGGTTGCTATTATTATGTCGCTGATTTTTAGCACATTAGGTGTTATTAACCGTTAAGACGTTGCTAGCGTGCGAGGCTGTTTACCGTGCCCCTTTCACCGGATTCCGGCACCCACGTGCTCTCTCCGCCGCCTAAACCCAGTGGCTGCGAACTGTGCCAGCGTGCATCGCCGCTCACCAAGCACCATCTCATTCCAAGGACGCTGCATAACAAGCCGCGTTATCAAAAGCGCCATAGCCGTGAAGAGCGGCTAACGGCCATTGTGTGGCTGTGTCATCCCTGCCATAAGCACATTCTCCGTCTCTACAGCGAGCGCGAACTGGCCGACCGCTTGGCTAGTTTGGAAGCGTTGATGAACGATGCCGATATTCGCGCTTTTGTCGATTGGCTTGCCACCAAGCCTGCGGGCTTTAAACCGAAATCACCGGGGCGCAAACGGCACTAAGCTATACCAGCCTCAGCCCCTGTTGGTCGCTCCAGGCAGCTGCCAGAGCCTCGTCCAGCGGTTCGGCTAAGTGGGCAGGCAGGGCGGCGCGGGCTGCATCCAGCGAATCAAACGAGCGGTTACGCAGCCAGCAGTACGCCCAGGCGCAGGCTTCTTCATCGCTTTGCGGGGTGGGCCGAGCGGGCATCTGGTTGAGCAGAAACACCGCCGTGCGTGGCGCCCACAGCGGTATCTCGCCCTGCTGGTCTTGGCTCCACTGCTCTAGCGTGGCGCCACTTGGCGTAGCATCGGGGGTGCCTAGTTTAGCGACCCTAGCGGTTTCCGCCAGGATGAGTGCCAGCTGGTCGGCATCTGCCTGACCCAGCGAGCGCCACTGCCGCAACAGCGCCGATAGGCCAGCGCGCATCTTGGTATAAAAGTCATCTTGCGGCATGCTCAGTGTTTACTCCCGTGGAAATAAGTGAGATTTGTTATGGCGTTCGATTTTGCCACGCCCGTCGAGCGACGCGCTCCCGAAGGAAATTACGCCTCGCAGAAATGGCACCGCTATGCGCAGGATGTGCTGCCGCTATGGGTCGCCGATATGGACTTTCATTCGCCGCCTGCGGTAATCGACGCGCTCCAACGGCGGGTGGCCCACGGCGTTTACGGCTATGGCGAAGTGCCCGCCACGCTCACCGCGGCCCTTTGCCAGTGGAGCGCTCACCACTATGCGTGGACCATTGAGCCCGAATGGCAGCAGTGGCTACCTGGTGTAGTGCCCGCGCTGCACTTTGCTGCCATGGCATTGACCCAGCCAGGGGAGGGCGTGCTGACCATTGCACCTATTTACCCGCCCTTCCTGGCCGTGGCTGAACGCACTGGGCGGCTAGCGCAACAGGCGATGTTAGCGGAGCCAGCCGCCCCTGGCGAGCCTTGGCAGCTGGATATCGCAGCGCTGGAAGCGGCCATTACCCCGCAAACCCGACTACTGCTCTGGTGCCACCCTCATAACCCGACCGGGCGCGTATGGATGCTGAGCGAGCTTGAGCAGTTAGCCGCCTTGGTCGAGCGCCATGATTTCTGGGTAGTCTCCGATGAGCTGCACTGTGATTTGCTGCTGGATGAAGGAGCACGCCATCGCCCTCTGGCGGCGCTGTTCCCTTAGCTGGCCAAACGCACGATTACTCTATGGGCGCCCTCAAAAACATTCAACGTGGCCGGGTTAACCAGCGCCTGCGCGGTCATTCCCGACGCCACGCTACGAAAGCACTTTGCCGCGGCCACAAAAGGTTTTTTACCGGATGGTAACGTGCTGGGCTTGGTGGCCGCCGAGGCAGCGTATCGAGAGGGCGAGCCTTGGCGACAAGCACTGCTGGACGTTCTACGCAGCCATCGAGCTGCGTTGGAAGCACGTGTGGCAACGTGGTCTGGGGTGTCGCTGAGCGCGCCAGAATCGACTTATTTGGCGTGGCTAGATATGCGTGAAACGGGCCTGGGGGCATCTCCCGCACAAGCGCTGTTGGAGCAGGCGGGTGTGGCGCTGTCAGACGGCGCGGCTTTTGGCTGCCCAGGGTTTGTACGGCTTAACTTTGGAACCACCGCTTCCCAATTGGAAGCGGCGTTATCGCGGATGGATACGCTGTTAAAAGCGTAACGTTGCCTTCGTCAGGCGCTATCAATAGAGCAGGGCGAACAGCTTGCGGCGGTAGGTGACCGTTAGAGGGTGGTCGGCTCCCAGCGCGTCAAAGACCTGTAGCAGCGTTTTGCGGGCCGCGTCGTCGTTATAGGCGCGGTCCTGCTTCATCAGCGCCAGCAGAGCTTCCAGGCCTGCGTCGTACTGGCCATCGGCCACTTGGCGTAGCGCCCGCTGGTACTGCGCTTCGCTGTCAGTGCGATCACCCAGCGCGGCGATCTCTTCTGTTGAGAGTGCCTGTTCGCTGAACTCGATGCTGGCGCGAACGCCACGGGCGGGTGCTGCATCGCGCTCCTCTGGCGGCAGGTTATCCAGCACGCTACGGGCTTCTTCACCACGCCCTTCCGCCACCAGCGCTTTGGCAAGGCCAATTTGGTAGGCGTAATGTTCCGGGTATTGGCCAATCAGCGTTTGGTAAATCTCCCGCGCGCCTGCGGCATCGCCAGCGCTCAAGGCTTCTTCCGCCTGCTCTTCGGGGCTGGGCGGTGCGTCGCCGGGGGCAGGGAAGTAGCGGTTCAACCACTCGCGCACTTCTTTTTCAGGCAGTGCCCCTTGGAAGCTGTCTACTAAGCCGCCTTGGCTAATGAGCTTCACGTCAGGCACCGAGCGCACGCCCAATTGCCCAGCGATCTCTGGATTGGCTTCCACATCCAGCGTTGCCAGCAAGAAGGCACCGGCGTACTCCACCGCCAGTTTCTCAAGCACCGGCATCAGGTTCTTGCACGGCTCGCACCAAGGAGCCCAGCAGTCCATCAGCACCGGCACCTGCATAGAGGCTTCCAGTACCTGCTGAATGTTGCCTGCGTTGAGCTCAATGATGACCTCTTCGCGAGTCACGCTAGGGCGCTCGCCACTGGTGGGCGCATTATTGCTCGCGACAGGGTCGGCAGTCATCGGGTTGCCGGTACGGGGATCAATAATCGACATGGGTAAACTCTGCATCGCATAAAAAAGGTTACTTCATGATATGCAGGCAGCCGCCCAGGGATTCAAGGAAGTGAAGGGAAATAAAGCGCTGAGCCGGAAGAGCGCACACAAAAAAGCCGATCCCCTAAAGAATCGGCTTTTTCTATGTTTGGTAGCGGGGACGGTTATGAGCCGGATTGATTTGATTTTCTTAGCGCTGCTTTATTTGTTGTTATTTGTCTAAATAGCCTGCTATATAAGGGTTTCCGTCGGTTTTTGAAATGCTGTCTAGGTAATTTAAGGTCAATCTAGCACGCTAAAGAGTGTCACAAAATAAAATGTAAAATTTACAGCATAAATGACCGTTAGGCTGCTGCTGAGGTCGGCAGCGGGTTAGCCGGACTCTGAAACCGGCGAGACTGGCATCATAGGTTTTGTCAGAACGGATTGTTTGGTATGCCAGTTCCCGTGAGATGGCGCTGGGCGGATGTTCCAATTGTCGGGCGATGGTTCGGATTTAGTAGTGAACCCGCATCTGCATGATGGCGGCTCGGTCTTCAGTAGAGAGGTCGCAATAGCAATGAGTCGTGGCAAAACCATACCGGAGGGTCAGATATTGCATTTGGTCATTGAGACCGCCAACCCAAGTGCGAATAGTCAACGGCATCTTATTGGTGATACGGCTACAGTGGAAGCCGCTTGAAGCATTCGATTGATGAGTTTATTATATCTGAACTGATATAAATTTATGGCAGTCAAGGAGCCAGCGTGGCGCGCAAGAAACCTGTTGCATTCGTTGGAGACTCGAAGGATCGGCTGCGCGACTTCTCTCTGGACGCCAAGCGAGAAGCGGGGTTTCAGATAGACAAGATTCAGGCTGGAGGCCAGCCGGACGATTTCCGCCCAATGCCAAGCGTTGGCCCTGGTGTCATGGAAATCCGCATTCGGGAACACAACGGCGCCTTTCGGGTCTTCTACGTGGCCAACCGGGGCGACGCGGTATTTGTGCTCCACTGCTTCCAGAAGAAAACCCAGCAGACCGCCAAAAAAGACATCGACTTGGGCAAGCAGCGATACAAGGAGCTGCCCTGAGCCCAACCACCAAGCGAGGTTAGAAAATGGCCATCGAGTATTACGACAGTGTGTGGGACGCCATCGAGGACACTCCTGAAGAGGCGCTGAACATGCGGCTGCGCTCCGAGCTCATGGCGAGGATTGCTGGCCGTGTAAGGGAGTGGGATATTACTCAGAAAGAGGCTGCACATCGTCTGGGAATCACCCAACCCCGCCTCAACGACTTGCTGAACGGCCAGATTAATAAGTTCAGTCTCGATGCTTTGGTCAACCTGACGGGGCCAGCTAACTTCCATCTCGAACTGGAGATTGAAGACGAGAAGGAAGTAGCCGCCTGAGAGTGACCAGATAAACTGGGTTCAGCTAGACAAGTGAAGAAATTCTTGGCCTCAGTTCACTTGATGAGCTTTTAACGACTGACTGCCTCTCAAAGGCTAAAGCAATCTGGTTTGCCCGGAAGCGATAAACTTATACCCCATAGCCTTATAGCCTTTCTCACGCTTTCGGAACATTCGCTCAAGCATAGGCAGGCCAGTATCCAAGTAATCATAGACAGTGACTTCTAGTTTGCCTTCGGTGTCTCGATGGAGTCTGCCTGCATACTGTGACAGCGTTCCTTTCCATGCGATGGGCAGAGCTAAAAACAGGGTGTCCAGTCGAGGCAAGTCAAAGCCTTCTCCAATGTATTTCCCAGTTGCAACGATGACTTGAACCCTATGCAACTCTTTTTCTGCCAACTGGCGCTCTTTGACGCGCATCCCACCACGTAAGATAACTGACGATATGGATTCAGCATCCAGCAGTGTCGCCAAGGTCTCGGCATGTTCTCGTCGTTCCGTCAGCACAAGGCAATTTGCTTGGTTGTGCGCACAGCTTGCAACATCCTGAACAATGGCCTCATTTCGGGCGCTGCTCTGGGCAAGCCAATGGTAAACCGATGCGATATGGGGCCGCACGCTAGGCTGGCAGATGTGGGTGGGTGGCGTTTCGTGATGCTCTCGAACAATGACGTGTTGAATAAATCGGTTACTGTGGTGCGCCTGGGCTTTGTGACGAATGGGCCCTGCAACCATCAACATGATTTTTTGGTGGCCATCCTGACGATCAGGCGTTGCTGTCAAACCAATGACGTATCGGGCGCTGACCTCATTAAGCAACATCTCGTAACGTGGCGCTGAGATATGATGGCATTCATCGATGATGACTTGCCCGTACTCCTTGACCTGCTTCGAGACTGTATTGTCTTTCTTATTGATCAAGCTTTGGTAAGTGGCAACGTCGACCTGCCCAGTAGGTTTCTTTTTACCGCCGCCAATTACACCGATGAGCGCACCCTCAAGGAAGGTGTCGAGTCGCTCCTTCCATTGATCAAGTAGCTGACGACTGTGCGTGAGGATCAGTGTGTTGACTTGCCGCCTGGTTATCACGCCAATAGCCGTTACGGTTTTACCGAAAGCGGTCGGTGCATGAAGTATTCCGGTATCGTGTTGGACAAGTGCCTGCACCGCCTTGTCCTGGTCGCCACGCAGCGTTGCTTTTAGGCTGACTCCAGGTAAAAACTGGCCTGATATTCTACGGTCATCAATGTCCACCGTGATTCCCTGTTTCAGCAGCAGATCTTGAAGCTCATCCAAGCAGCCTCTGGGAATAGAAAGATAACCTTGCTCAATATGGGCGCATGATATGTAGCGAGGGATGCCATGCGTCGAGAAACGAAGCGACTGTGTTTTGAAAAATACAGGATTAGCAAAGCTGGCCATTCGCTTTATTCGTGTCGCCAATGTTCCTGGAATGCCTGATAACTTTATATAAATGTGACTGGTCAGGATGAGCGTGATGCTTTCAGGACATCCAGAAATCTTCCCTGTATCAACCGGTAACGTTGACTCCCACGGCAACACAGTATCTACAGTCACACCGGAATTAGCCTCCTTGCCGATCAGCTCTTCAAGCTGAGCTGATGAAAGTGTCTGTTGCTGACTGAGCAGTGCCCATTGATCCGGGTATGGCGTAAAGTTGTCGTCGACGAAGACGGTGCATCCGCGACTTCGCGCCTCGTGTTGAAGCGGCAGGGCAATCAGATTGCCAAACCCACCATCAGGCATGGTGTCTTGGTTAGGAAATAGCCGGTCATAGGAGTCGAAGGATAAGCCTGGATGAAGCTCCATGGCCTTATCCAACAATTTGAATCCCAACCTCCTCGCTGACGAAGCTTGAACTGCTTCTGAAAAGAAAACCCATAGATGGGCACCCGCACCGGACCGAGAAACCTCCACAAGATAGGGTACGCCTTCACCACGACAGACCTGGGCTAGTGCACGAACATCCGCTTTCCAGTCCCCCTTATCAAAATCCGCCGCCAGCAAGTAACAAGAGCTATCCGGCAGTAAAGGGTAAAGGCCGGTCACATGTTTGCCAGACAGGTGGTCATAAACTGCATCAAAATCGAGGGGCTTGAAATTTTTGTGTCGACATTCTCCGCACTTGATCCGTGGTTTCTGACAGATGACCGGCATCCACTCGTTCGCACAAGCGACAGCATAGCCGGAACGACCGCCGGAACTCTGCCAGCGAACCGCATAAACATCCTGCCTGCCTCGAAAGAGTTTTCGGTATACTTCAACTTTCTGGCCAGGGGTGAGTAGCGGTAAATCATGTCGGTTTGCAGAGCGATACAGCTCTTGCTTTCGAGAAAGGAGAGCAGCCTTTTCTTGTTCAAGCTCTGATAGTCTCAGCTCAATAGTGACGAGTTCTTGATCTGTGCGGATACCTACCTCGTGCCCAGTAAAGCTATAGGGGTCTACGGTTTAACAGGTTAGAGACGCTTATTTGTAGTCTAGCTTATCGTCAGCACTCGGCTGACAGACCACACTCGTCACCATAAAAATTTACGGCGATCTATTTTGATATAATAGTAATGCATTGGACTGACAACACTGAGGCATGGTGTGACAAAGTTGGTAATATCGAAGATCAAACCCCCTTCCGGAGCGCTCGCTGAGATCGAGCGAGTCAACATTAACATTGCCAATCAATTGCCAGTATATAAACGATGTCGTATGAAATCATGTTAAAGCGTATATATGCGCCGATAGAGGATCACGACGGCACGCGCGTGCTGGTTGATCGGGTACGTCCTAGCGGGCTGTTTCCCAATTTATTGGCACTGAATGAGTGGTATCCAGAGATAGCGCCTGCCTCTCAATTATGCAGTCAGTATCGACAGAAAAAAATCAGTCAATCACTCTTTCTTGAGCGCTACAAGCGTGAGCTGAAGGCATGTCCTGACAAGCTACTGCCTTTAATGAGATTCGCACGAGCGGGGCGGGTTACCCTACTAACCGCCGCTCGTGAAATTGAAGATTCCCACCTTCCAGTAATCAAAGAGCTGGTGCTATCAGCGCTCGAAGAGGAAGACGCCAGTGATCGTGAATTTTGCTCATCGCCCTGCCTGGCGCACACATTACCCACTTCTCAACGTTAGACCGTTTGCTTCACGCGTCATCATTGGGCTTGACGATGAATGGGTTGGTGCCAGTGCGCCTAATATTCATGGCTTAATAAGCCCAGATAACAGCAAACAAAATACCCCACCCCAGAGCACTGGCAGCCATGATTGTGTAAGTGGCTGAGATCGTAGCAACATCAAATTCTTGATGGGTACAGAGTGCTTGTAAGCCGTGGTAAATCAAGCTGCAAGAGATGCCCAGCCCGCTAAGTATAACCACTACGTTGAAAAGTAAGCTGGGTACCAATAGTGCCAATGAAGCGACGAATAACGGTAGTGGTGCAAGTGTGGCAAGTAAATAGGCATCTTGATAGCTGATAGATAGCTCTTCAGTTCCATTGACTACAGCGTAGATTACCCAGCCAATAACGAAAAAACTCAATATCTCTGCTAGGAAAATAATTGTCGTGATAAAACGCCACTCTCGGTCAGCAAAGCCCGCCATAAATGCATCGCCGTAATGGGTGCCCGCATAATAGAGCATTACTGGCGGCAAGAGGGACATGGGTAACACCACCAGCCAAGCTAGTAAAGGAATGGAGGGGGAGGAAGCCTGTAGCTCTTTCCAGCCTTCACGATGGTTGAATGGTAATTTGAGAAAAGTGAGTGCTCTCATTTCAGATACCCCCTGCAGGTGTAATCTCAATGGTTATTTGTATCATAGTGTGATATTGTATTTTTCTAAAGCGCTCTAAATTGGCGAGTCAGCAATAGCCGAGTATGTGGTAAAGAGAATTGGAAAAATGAATAACCCTCAGACACTTGATAAAAGCGACTTTGAGCGGCTGTCGCAATTTCGTTACCGGTTGCGTTGCTTTCTTCGCCATAGTGAAGATATCTGTCGCCGCTATGGGCTGACGCCCTTGCAGTATCAACTATTGCTACATCTTCGTGGTTTCCATGGAAGAGACTGGGCGACGGTGGGGGAGCTAGCGGAACGGCTTCAATCAAAACATCATGGGGTGGTGGCGCTAGTTGATCGCTGTGAGCAGCTATCATTGGTTGTGCGGCGGCAAGGGCGTGAGGATCGCCGCCAAATAGAAGTGCATTTATTGGAAGAGGGCGTGAATCGGGTAACGCAAATCGCTGAAGCTCATCAACCTGAGTTGCGTCATTTGCAGGAAGAGACGCCATTTCCGGGTTGGCATAAGTCCACTTAATGCAGAGCTTAAGACGTTGGATATAGCCAATATACATCGAATGTCCTCATTAATAATGCTTGGTTCGATTGCTGTGTTTAGCTCTTAAGTGTGGTGTGTGGCATTTAGTTGCTGTACTTCTATACTGTGAACTTCAATTTATCGTTAAGGTATTGCACTATGACAAAGCATGATTTGCCTTCTGGAGCTGGAGATGTCGCAAACCAGTATCCTGAGATATGGGAAGCTTATGCCGCTTTGGGCAAAGCCTGTGCTAAAGCTGGGCCGCTTGATGAACGTAGCCGACGCTTGATAAAACTCTCGCTGGCCATAGGGGCACGCTCCGAAGGGGCCGTTCACTCCCATGTGCGTCGTGCCTTGGAGGAGGGAGTGAGTGCCGAGGAACTGAAACAAGTAGCCATGTTAGCGATTCCTACCACCGGATTTCCGACTGCTGTGGCGGCCTTAACCTGGATTGAGGACATCACGGATCCTGATTAAGAGCGCTCTGAGGGCGCTCTTTTTATTCTAGAGGCACTGTCCGGATCCAATCGACGCGAACAGTGCCGTGACGCTACAGATGTGCCGACCGTTCAGTGCTTGGCACTCTGTAGTGCCTGCTCTTCGATATCTCTATCGACCGAAGAAACATAGTACTCGTCGTCAAAAGCGCCCTCTGGCTCCTTGAGCCACACTAGGCAGATAACCCAACTGATGAAGGCGCCGGTCGCGATGATGTAGAAGAACTGCGACGGTGTGACAAACGTGAAGATGGTGAGGTAAACCACCGCGCCAACATTACCGTAGGCGCCGGCCATGCCCGAGATTTGCCCAGTGATGCGGCGCTTGATGGAGGGAATGATGCCGAAAGTCGCTCCCTCAGCCCCTTGTACGAAAATCGAGGTGCCGATGGTCACCGCAATGGCCAGAATGAGTGGCCAACTCGAATTGAGCATGGCCATTAGCAAGAACCCAACGCTAATGCCAAACATGTAGCACAGCATCACAAAGCGCCGGTTACCCATGCGGTCGGAAACCATGCCGCCCATGGGGCGCGCCACCAGATTGACGAACGCGAATGACGCAGCGATCAGGCCGGCCGTAGCGGCATTCAGGCCCCAGGTCTCCTCAAAGAACATGGGCAGCATCGATACCACTGCGAGTTCAGCGCCGAAGTTGGCAAAGTAAGTACTGTTAAGCGCAGCCACACTGTTGAACGAGTACTTGTCATCCTCAGGCACCCCCTTGCGCAGAATCGGCAGGTTGACCCGCAGGATCTGTATGATCTGATAAATAACGATCGCCACGATGGTGAGATAAGCGATGACCGCCCCGGTGATGGATAAATAGCCCATGTACTGGATGCGCCAGACCAGGATGGCGAGTACGCCGACCAGCGGGATCGTCCAGATGATCAGCTTGATCATATCGCCCCAGGAGCTCACTTCCATGGCGGCGGTCTTACGTGGTTTGCGGTGGGCCTGGGCATCTGGGCCATCAGTGATCGCGAACCAGTAGTAAACACCGTAAGCGGCCATAACAAGGGCACTCTGCGCGATGGCCCAGCGCCATCCATCCGGGCCGCCATACATGCTCAGGGCGATAGTCGGCAGCGACATGGCCGCTACGGCGGAACCGAAGTTACCCCAGCCAGCGTAAAAGCCTTCGGCGAAGCCGATGTCCTTGGGCTTGAACCACAGCGCCGTCATGTGAATACCCACCACGAAGCTGGCACCAATCGAACTCAGTACTAAGCGCGCCACCAACAGCTGCGTCATGCTGTTACCGAAAGCAAACGCCAGTGCCGGTAGTGACATAGTTACCATAAGCACCGAGAACACCCGTCGCGGGCCGAATCGATCCAGCGCCATGCCAACGATGATGCGCGCGGGAATGGTCAAGGCGACGTTGCAGATGGCGAATAGTTTGAGATCATCCGTGGTCAGCCAGTCGACGCTCTTGAGCATGCTCGACGCGAGCGGTGCCATGTTGAACCACACGTAAAAGGTAATAAAGAAAGCAATCCAGGTCAGGTGCAAGGCCCGGATTTCAGGGCTGCGAAACTTGAATACAGCGGAAACTTTCATGGTCGTATCGTCCCGTGTCCCAAATGTGGTTAGAGGCTGCTTAAGGGCTGGGTAGGATCAACAAGGGACACTCGGCGCGTCGGGCCAGGAATGAGCTGACGCTGCCGAAAGT
Source organism: Vreelandella aquamarina (assembly GCF_900110265.1). Lineage (GTDB taxonomy): Bacteria > Pseudomonadota > Gammaproteobacteria > Pseudomonadales > Halomonadaceae > Vreelandella > Vreelandella aquamarina. The sequence continues at coordinate 19,459 of NZ_FODB01000004.1, forward strand.
CATGTAGTCGAGTTCATCAACAAAATAAGTCAACGATTTGGCGATGATGCCGCCGTCCGGTTGATGGCTATGGCGAGCAATCACCAGTAGGTCTGGCGAGAGTTTGCGAGTGGCCTGAAGCAGCATCTTGCGCGCGTCTCCCTCGGCGAGAAGCTGCTCGGCCTGGAAGCCCTCGCCGATAGCGAATGCCACACCCTCTTGAAGGTGCTGCTTAACCTCATCGTGTTCCTGCTGAAAAAGCGCCTCGTTGTTATCGGTAGCGTCGAGTGGGTTCTCCACCACGCCAACCAGTACCAGCAGGGGTTGGTTACAGCGGAACATATTGACGACCTGAGCGAGTGCCAGCTTGGCGTTTCGCGAACCGTCATAGGCGATCATGATTTTCATGGTGTCCTCCCGCATTGGGGTAGGGGGTGAAGACCCGGAGCTTGGCTCCGGGCGTAAAGACGCAAGCCCTATTTAGGGGTTCTTAACGTAGGCACCTTTGCGTAGGTAGAACCACCAGTTGATGACCAGACAGATGGCGTAGAAGACCGCAAAGCCGTACATGGCAAGCTCCGGTGTGCCGGCCTGGATTTGCTCGCCCATTACCCGCGGGGCGATGAAGGCGCCATAGGCCGCGACGGCTGAGGTCCAGCCAAGAACAGGGCCTTTCTGCTGCTGGTCGAAAATCACGCCGATGCTGCGGAAGGTAGAGCCGTTGCCGATACCACTGGCAGCGAATAACACGATGAAAAGCAACAGGAATAGCCAAAAGAATTGATTAGGATCAGTGGTGTTATAGGCCTGCATCATTACGTAGCCAGTGGCGACAGAGGCGACCACCATGATCGCAGAGATTATTTGGGTAACGATGGAGCCGCCCACTTTGTCGGAGATCCATCCGCCCAGCGGACGGATCAGAGCGCCCACGAAGGGGCCTATCCAGGCCCAGGTTAAAGCGCTGGGCGCCTCTGGGTTGGCCACGCGAATCAGCGTGCCATCGGCAGTGGCTTCCATCATATTGCCGAAGATGACGTTGATAGAGAGCGGCAGGGCCGCAGAGAAGCCGATAAAGGAGCCGAAGGTCAGAATATAGAGGATGGTCATTGACCAGGTGTGCTTATTGGAAAATATCGCGAATTGCTTCTGGATATTGGGCTTGATATCGCCAGGAATCAGGCGCAACAACACCAGGGTTAGAACAATGGTTAGCGGCAGGGCAATCCACATATTAAGCCAGCTGAGAGCCAACATGCCGATAATCGCGGTCACCATGCCGACGCCGTAGAGGCCTAATATTTTGCTGAAAGCCGCCAGCGGCGAACCAGGGTTGGGCGTAATAGTGCGGAGATTGTTCATGCCGAACCAACCGGCGAACGCTAATGGGATCAGGAATACGAGCCAGATAAAGCCAGCATTCTGGATCCAGGTGTCGGTCCCTGCTTCGATCCGACCAATCAACGTACCGCTAGCGCTTTGCAATTCCATTGGCGAACCGGCCATAGCGCCAAAAATGCCGACGGTCATTACCAGTGGGATGACAATCTGCATGGTAGTGACGCCGAAATTACCAAGGCCTGCATTCATGCCCAGGGCGTAACCTTGCTGTTTGCTGGGATAAAAAGTGGAAATGTTGCTCATTGAACAAGCGAAGTTACCGCCACCGATACCGGAAAGTAGCGCCAACGCCTGGAATACCCAAAACGGCGTGCCTGGGTTCATCAAGGCGATACCAGTGCCGGCAGCGGGGATCATCAATAGCGCGGTGGTCAGGAAGATAGTGTTACGCCCGCCAGCGATGCGGATCATGAACGATGCTGGGATGCGCAGTGTGGCACCTGCTAGACCGGCAAGCGCTGTTAGTGAAAATAGCTGGTTAACCGTGAACGAAAAACCCAGGTTCTGCATCTGGGTGGTAATCATTCCCCACATCATCCAGACAGCGAATCCCATCAGCAGGCTGGGAATGGATATCCATAGGTTGCGGTTGGCAATGTGCTTGCCTTCCTGTTCCCAGAATTGGGCGTCTTCGACATTCCATTTCTCAATGTCGGCATTTCTCTTGCTCATGGCGATTTCCCCTTGGCATCGAACCTTTCTGCATCTAGCAGTTAGAAAGCAAGATACGCTGGAGGAAGACATTGGGAAATGGGTGAAAATGACATGAAAAACAGCGACATACCTCTTGAGAGGTAGTCGCTGAAAAGCCTGGATTCGTTGATTTTAAAGAGAAAAAATCGACAGGGGGTAAAGGCGGGTCAGGGCAGAAGTACTCTGTGAGTCTTTGGAGGTAACCACACAGAATCGACTAGTGATCGATACCTTCCTGGACTGCCCAGACGGCGGCTTCGACACGGGACCGTAAGTTGAGCTTTTTGAGCAGATGCTTGACGTGAACCTTGACCGTGCCTTCGGTAATATCCAGCTTGCGCGCGATGAGCTTGTTGGAGAGTCCGCTAGCAAGCTGTTGTAGAATTTCGCGTTCACGCTGCGTCAGACTATGAATATCCGGAGTGGTGGGGGCATTGCGCTGATTACGCAGCGCTTCAGCGAGTAGGGCGGTTAGACTTTCGCTGATGACCATGCGTCCCAAAGCAGCTTGACGCAGCTGGCGCACCATGTCTTCAGGCTCCATATCCTTTAGCAGATAACCGTCGGCACCGTTGCGTAGCGCCGCGACCACATCATCCTCATGGTCGGAAACAGTGAACATCACCACACGGCCGCTATAGTTGGCTTCCCGTAGGCGGCGCAAGGCTTCTAAACCATTGACGCCTGGCATGTTTAAATCCAGTAAAACCAAGTCAGGCTCCAGTTTGAGAGCCAGTGCAATGCCCTCTTCAGGGTCGCCCGTCTCGCCAACCAGTTCAAGATCGTCCTCTAGTTCAAGCAACTGGGCGACGCCACGCCTCAGTAGCGGGTGGTCATCAATAATCATTAGAGTGGCGGGTGTATCGTTGGCAGTGGTCAGCGTCATTAAGAAGCCCCTGTACCTAAGTGAGAGTCTGAGGCAGCCGTAACAGGCTGCTGCTGAATTAAGCGAGCGGTCAACGGGGTGAAGACTATCTCAATGCTGGCTCCCCCTGCGGGGCGATTGGTGATACTTAGCTCCCCGTTCAGGGTAGTGGTTCGGTCGCGAATAATCACCAAACCGTAGTGCATAGGCGGCGAGCTATCGTCTTCCAGGCCGATACCATCATCCTCAATACGCACTAACAGGCGAGCATCGGCGAAATGCACAGTGACCCCAGCCCAGTGGGCTTGGGCGTGCTTGTGGGTATTAGCCAGCGCCTCGCGAATGATCTGCAGCACGTGAATTTCTTCATTGGGATTAAGTAGGTAAGGCGGCACATCGTAGTCAAGCTCGACCGTTATCTCCATGCGCTGGCTAAACTCTTCGATGGTTTGGCGTAAGGCAAATTGCAGCCCAGGCCCCTCTAGTTTGAGCCGGAAGGTAGTAAGCAGTTCACGCAGTTGACGATAGGCGCTGTTTAAACCGGTACGCAGCTCGTCGAATACCGCAGACTGCATCTCTCGAGAGGCTTCTTTTTGCTGCATACGTTCGAGTCGCGCCACCTGCATCTTTAGATAAGAGAGCGATTGGGCTAGCGAGTCGTGAAGTTCGCGGGCAATGATGGTCCGCTCGTTGATCAGCGTGACGTGCTGCTGCTCCTCGATACGCCGCTGCAGGTACACCGCCGTGGCCAACTGGTCGGCTAACATGGTGAGCAACCGACGGGTGCTATCGTTGAGCCGCTCCTGGTGATACCACACTTCCAGGGTGCCAAGCAGCGTGTCGCCGACGCTGATAGGTAGCAGTAAACATTGGGACTGGTTATTGGACACCATCTCCAAGGGGCGGGGATCAATCAGGCAGGCGTGGCACTCCTGGTCACGGCAATACTCTGGCCGGGTACGTGAGTGGGTTTCCAAAACCGGCATTTCCCGTTGGTCGAAAGGATCGTTGAGGGAAAGCCGAATCGGCCCGATATCCAGCAGGTTTTCCAGTTCGCGCAGCATAGGTGCTGCGCTAGAGCAAAGGTCGTTACCGCCGCCATACAGTGAACGGCTGGCATCATGCATTACTCGCAGCGCCTGATTGCTGCGCTCAAGCTCCTGTTTCTTGCGCGATATCTTGTCTTCCAATGCGGCGTAGCTGGTTGCCAGCTCGGCAGACATCTTATTAAAGGTGTGGCCCAGCAAAGCCAGCTCATCACTGCCGCGTAGCTCTGAGCGTGGCTTGAAATTACGTTGCGCCGCCTCGCGGGCAAGCACCATCAGCTGGCGCAGCGGCACTACCAGGTTATGGCGAACATCGTAAAGGGCTATCGAAACCACGATAGCGATCAGCACCAGAAAAAGCAGTTGCATCATCCCCAGTAGCCGCACCTTAGCCTCGGTGCTCTGCTCCAGATAGGTCACTAGCACTTCAATGTCACTGACCATCTCAACGATCATCATTTCTAGCGTAGCGAGGTCTAGCGCCGTGGCAGCGGCCGGAGCCTCTAGTGCCGGGCGAAGCGAGTGTTGCCAGTAGCTCTGAAGTTTTTCCAGTTGACGGCGGCGCTCATGACGATCATCAATGGGGATCGTTTGTTGAAGCGTTGTGCCATACAAGCGTTGATCGAAGCTCGAAATCAGTCCTTCGAGCTGTTCTGCGCTTGTCTCCTCTGGAGCATACTCCAGGCGTTGCAAGGCTCCCATAATCTGATAGGCATTCATGCGTAATGAGCCAGCGACATTAATCGCGGCAGCATCGCCACGGCTGCTGTTAGACATTGTCATGGTCAGGGTGATACTGATGAGCGCCATCCCGCTAATGGCAAGCAAGGACGCAATGATGCGAGCAACCAGGGAGCGCTGAAGTAATTTCATGGCATTTCCGATAGCGCGAAAGAGGTAAGCGAGTGTGGCACTGTCTGCATTTCGATACGAGGGCTATTCCTTTGGGGTTAGCCAGCCTACCTCCGATGCCTTTTTGACCTAAGCCCAGTATTTACCGACAATTCTGGCATGTCTTCCGATGTCTTTATACCCTCGCTGGGAAACGCCATGCCATCATCTGTGCCGCCTCCCACGTTGGAGACATCAATAAAGCCAGTGAATGGTTATCAGTTGCTGGTAGCCATGCTGCTAATGCCGCTAGCAAGCGCTTTAGCGGTGGCTAGCTGGACACTTTATGCCCTGCTTGCAAAGCAGCCTGTCTATGTGTTGGTACCATTGATGAGTGGTGTACTGTTGGCGTGGCCGGCCTGGTATATCGCCAAACTGGGCGACACCTGCCGCTTGATGCAATGGCTATTACTGGGGCTAGCGTTGGCGCTGGGAGGATTTGGGATGGCTAGCCAGCCGTGGGATTTTTTGTTGGTAGGGGCTGGGCTTGGGCTGGGAGGAGCGGTGATTACCACCGGCATCGCCCACGCCAAAGGCTGGATGCCTGGCCGTTGGGTGTGTCTTTGTATCGCCCTTTGTGTGGCTTTAGCGGCAGGTGTCGGGCTTTCCCTGCGAATAGCACCGCTGGTCGTCCAAGCCTATGGTTGGCGCGCGGCGCCACTTAGCCTGTTGATCCCTCTGTTCATGGTAATGCTGCTGCTGTGGCTTTTCGTAGAGTCACCCGAGTAACGCCGTCTATGAGTCTCACCTGTTCATTCTTAACTACTCTCTCTCACCTTCTGATTCTTAACTACTAGCGATAAGGCTCACTTTATGACCACAGTTGTTATGACCACCGATTTTATGAATATAGCGACGTTTGCCGATTTACTGCAGGAAGCACGTAAACAACCTAATCCCCAGCGCCTGCTGTTTGTGTTCGTTCGCGCAGAGCTGCCCGATTTCCCCGATGCTGAACAGCGCCGTCGCTTCGAACAGGGTGAAGGGGGTGTGTTGGTGCCGGTGGTCTGCGTAGATAAGTCGACGGAGGAATTGACCAGTATGGCGGCGTTGGTCGAGGAGTCACGCCGCACCGAGATCGAATGGGATCTAGTTTTCACCGCTGCCATGGACGACCCACAAGATGACGCCGAGGTTGAACGCCAGCTTCAGCGTATGATGGAGTCGCTGCAAATGGGTAATATCACCACCTATCTTGCCTTCGATCATCACGGCAATGCGCTTAACGTCGGCTAGGGACGGTTACCATGGAGCACTATTTCCTCATCAAGCATTTGCACATGACGGCCGCTGCGCTGAGCATCACGTTATTCGTAGTGCGCGCCTGGTGGTCGGTGCAGGAAAGCCCGCGACTCAACGCCCGTTGGGTCAAGGTATTGCCTCATCTTATTGATACGGCTCTGTTGGGGCTGGGGGTGACTTTGATGGTATTGCTTTCCGTATGGCCCTGGCAGCTTCCCTGGCTTGGCGCCAAGCTATTAGCACTGCTGGCCTATATCGGTATTGGTACCATTGCGATTAAACGTGGGGCCACGCCAGCGGTGCGAGCCCTAGCCGCGGTAGTGGCAGTGTCCATCTTTGCCTATATGGTGGGGGCCGCTGTTCATCACAGCCCTCTCTCCTGGCTGGCCTGAGGGGTGATTGCCTTCAGCACTTACTCCATACTTTAGAGCAAGTTGATGTGCCATTGATTGAGACGATTATTTTAGCATTTTCAAGTACTGGCGCAGCACTTCGGCATTGTTATGTCGCTCTTCTTTAGAGGCAAATACTAAAGTGACACGCTCTTTCCTGGCACGTTGTGCAAGGCCACGAAGGGCCTCGCGATAGGGAGTTAACTCTTTGAGATAGCGTCGGCGGAAGTCATTCCAGCCGAGTGAGCCGTTATGAAATGCTTTGCGAAGTTCGCTGCTCGGTGCGACTTCCTTACGCCACTCATCAATTTTGGCTGCTTCCTTGGATACCCCACGCGGCCAGATTCCGTCGACTAAGACACGATAACCATCCTTATTGTGAGGAGAGTCGTAGGCACGTTTCAATTCGATACTCATCGTTACCTCGTTTGCACTGGGTTGCCCTATAAACTTAGCGAGTGATTAGCTCCCATCACTACCTAAACTTTAGTAAGCCCAAACAATAGCCATCAACAAGCCCCATGCCAGCAACCCTGCGGCCATAACGGTGTAAGTAACAGACATCGTTGTTACGTCATTCGTTGAGCGCTCACATAGAGCCTGAAGGCCGTGATAGACCAAGCTACAAGAGGTACCCAATGCCACCATAACAACCATGGCATTGAAGAGCAGGCTGGGTACCAGCAGAGCGATCGTAGCAAACCATAATGGCAGTGGTGCTAAGGCCGCCACCAGATAAGCGTCGTGGTAGCTCATTGAGAGTTCGCGATTGCTATTGACTACTGCATGAATCAGCCAGCCCATCAAGAAGAAGGTAAGCAGCTCGGCCAAGAACAAGATAGTAGTGATGAAGCGCCACTGGCGGTCAGCGAAGCCCGGAGCGAAGCTATCTCCGTAGTGGGTAGCCGCGTAATAGAGCAGTACAGGAGGTAGCAACGACATGGGCAGCACGACGCACCAGGCCAGAGTGGCGATTGAAGGGTGGCGTTGTTGGATGTGTTTCCATCTCTTCAAGTGGGAAAAGGGTAGCTGAATAATACTGAGGAGAGTCATTATCTAGCCTCGAGGTTAGTGGAGGTCGTGGTTTATTTTTTAAATATCATACTATGATATTATGTTTAAGATTTAGGACTTAATGAAGGTTCTGTCAAGCGAGCCTGGCTCTCATATGGCTAAAGGAGCACAGCAAACTGGGTAGCTCTGCAAACGTCACTAGCCGGAATTAAGTTATCTACTGAAAGAGTCCGGTCTTATTGGATCGTCGAAAATGACCTGAAGGATGGGTTTTTCTTAACGTGCAGGGTGGTTTGGTTTGGTTTGGTTTGGCTTGCTGACGCTTCTAGCTTCTTAACTGCTTCATTGAGCTAATACAAGGCGGCCCCAGTTATACTACTGGGGCCATCCATTATCAGGTTGCGTTGAGGGGGCGCGAGGGGCCAAAGTGCTCAAAGTGTCGGCGATCCTCATCAACACCCAGCTCCGACAGGGCTCTGTTAATCGCTGTCATGAATCCTTGAGGTCCGACGAAATAGCAGCGTGTCTTAAGGTCTGACAGGTAGTGAGCTAATAAGCTGCGGTCGATACGGCCAATATGTTCGGCTTCGTTACCGCGCTCATGAATACGGACAGCTTTAAGATGTTGAGGATACTCGCTCTTCAGCTCCTCTAATTCGCCTTTAAAGGCCTGGTGGTCGGCATCCAGGGCAGCGTGTAGATAGATGACTTGCCGCCCAAGAGATAAGGCATGGCGCGCCATGGGGAGCAAGGGAGTTTGACCAACGCCGCCGCTGGCAAGCAGTAGAGGCTCATCACCTTCAATCAGCGTCAGATCACCTGCTGGCGGTAACAGCTCCAAGATATCGCCTGGTTTTAAAACATCGTGGAAATGACAGCTGACTTGGCCCTGTTCTTCGCGCTTGATCGAAATACGGTAGCTTCGACCGTTCGGTGTGTCCGAAAGGCTGTAATGCCGATAGACCAATTCGTCGTTAATAGTCAAACGTACGCCGATATACTGCCCGGGCTCGTGGTTAGCCACGCGGCCCCCATCTTCGGGCTCAAGGATAAACGAGCGAATTAAAGTACTTTCCTGCTGGGTACTGGCAATCTTGAAACGGCGTGTGCCGCGCCATCCGCCCGGGCGCTGCTCAAACTCACGATAGCGCTGGTCTTCGAGGTCAATTAACAGGGCGGCAAGCTCGTTATATAGAGCGCCCCATGCATCGGCGATTTCCGGGGTGACAGCTTCACCCAGCACTTCGCCAATCGCTGCCAGCAGGCATTCGCCAACAATAGGGTACTGCTCGGGAAGAATGCCTAGAGAGACGTGTTTGCTGACCACAACATCCAGAGTAGCCCGCGCCTGAGCTGGATTACTGCGTAGTTGCACATAGGCCAACACGGCGTTGGCCAGGGCACGGGGCTGACCACCGCTTTGCTGATGAACCTCATTAAAGAGGGGCTTGACCTCTGGGTAACGGGTAAACATCAGCGGATAGAAGCGCTGTGTAATCGCATTCAGGTGTTCGGCCACGACGGGAGCTGTCGCGTTGATCAGCTTTTCCTGCTCATGTGTTAGCACTGTTAATCCCTCGGTATATTAAGAAGTATTTAAAATGAATCTTAATGCGACGAGTCTGTAAATGCTAGCCATAAGATGTATTTTTGATGCATGTCATGGTCTTTGTTGATAGCTAGGCGCACAATCATATTTCCAAGTAATTTAGTCGGGATTAAACCATGCCAACGACCACCTCATCCCAGCCTGCTTCTAAGCTTGAGAATCTGCCATTAATGCGCCTGGCTTTTCGGCCCTTCTTTCTATTGGCCGCGCTGTTTAGTGTGGCCTCCCTATTGGTGTGGTTGGGCTTCTGGCATGGCAGTATTTTGCTGCGCCCTTATGGCGGCCTGGTGTTCTGGCATCAGCATGAAATGTTGTTTGGTTTTGCTGCGTCTGTGGTAGCGGGATTTTTACTGACTGCTGTGCGCAACTGGACCGGATTGCCGAGCTTAAGCGGCGCGCCGCTAATGGGTCTGGTGGTGTTATGGCTATTGGGCAGGGTGCTGATGGCTTTCCCCTTGGATTTGCCGGGGTGGCTGCTGCTGGCGGTTGATCTTGCGTTTCTGCCGGTGGTCGCCATTGTGATGGCGCGTCTGGTCATCACTGCAAAGCGGTGGCGCAACTTGATCTTTATACCCGTGCTGCTGCTGTTTGCCACGGCTAATCTGGCGATGCACTTAGGGGTGATTCAGGGTGACGCCGAGCTTATCCGCCAAGCCGCCTACTTAGCCGTGCTGTTAATCACACTGATGATGACAGTCGTTGGCGGACGCGTGATTGGCATGTTTACTGCGAACCGTTTGGGACGCACCAAACCTGAACCTATTGCTTTACTTGAAGGAGTGACGCTGGCTAGCACGGCTGGGGTTGTCGTGCTGCAGTTGATTATCATGCTGGATGTTGCCATTCCTGCGTCATTAATCGGCGGGGTGATGCTCTTAGCGGCGTTGGCCAATACTGTTCGCATGGCGCGCTGGGGTGGGCTGCACAGCTGGCGCGAACCTTTACTTTGGGGACTCCACGGTAGCTACGTCTGCATCCCGTTAGGGCTAATCATGTGGGTCTTGGCACTAATGGGGCTGATACGCACAGAACTAGCTATACATGCCCTGACCATTGGTGGCATGGGTGCCATGATGCTGGCCATGATGGCCAGGGTTTCGCTAGGTCATACAGGCCGCCCCATACGCACCTTGCCCGGTATGGGTGTGGCGCTGGGCTTAATGCTAATAGCCGCCCTGGTGCGCTCACCCGTCTTGGCGATATTTCCCCAGATTACCCACTGGACCTACACGCTAAGCATTATCTTCTGGTGTGTAGCCTACGCAATATTCCTAGTGCATTACACTTGGCCGTTAATGCAGGCGCGAGTCGACGGACAGGATGGCTAGTGAGTGCTAAGCGCTGACAGTAGGAATGCGCATAAGTTGCGCCAGTTGAGAGCGTTGATTGCCCAGGAGGTCGGCCAACGTATAGTGGTCGAGCACACCTAGAAATGCTGACAGTGCATCATTAAGAATCGGTTGAAGGCGACATGCCGGTGTAATGATGCAGGCGTTGTCGCTATGAAAGCACTCCACTAACGCCATGTCGTTTTCCATCTCGCGTACCAGCTCGCCTAACCCAATGGTTGCAGGATCACGTGTCAGCAGTAAGCCGCCATTCTTGCCACGAATAGCGGTAACGTAGTTCTTTTGACTCAGCTCCTGCACGATTTTCATCAAATGATTGCGTGAGATATTAAACGTCTCGGCAATTTCATTAATCGTAGAGCGCTCCTCCCCCTTGGTAGCAAGAAATATCAATACGCGTATCGAATAATCGGTGAATCGGGTGAGATGCATGGAGTGCGTTTTGCTCCGAGAGTAATTCAGCTATAAAAAGTATGTTGTATGAATGTTCAGTGAGTTGCAATGTAAACGTGATTGAAGGCCTGCGAGCCTATCCAGCCTTGCTACAGCAAGCATTCGCGCACGGTGTAATTTCAACAGTGCCAACCGTCTATTCCTTTACGTTGGCCGCTCTATCACCTTGGGGGTAGATAGGGTGTATATGGAGGTAATCACGCAGTAATTCGCTTGTCGATCACGCAGAATCCACTCCATGGAACCCGCACTGTCGGGTATGCAAATTTCCGAGGAGCCTGGAGATCGACCATGAGTCACTTCATAGATCGGCTGAATTTCTTCCGCAAGTCCCGCGAGCCTTTTGCCAACGAACACGGTGAACTACGCAGCGAATCCCGCCAGTGGGAAGATAGTTATCGTGCCCGCTGGCAGCACGACAAAGTGGTACGCAGCACCCACGGGGTGAACTGCACCGGTTCATGTAGCTGGAAAATCTACGTTAAGAACGGTTTGGTTACCTGGGAAACCCAGCAGACCGACTATCCGCGCACCCGTCCTGATCTGCCTAACCATGAACCGCGTGGCTGCCCACGCGGTGCCAGCTACTCCTGGTATCTGTACAGCGCCAACCGACTCAAGTACCCCTTAGTGCGCAAGCCGCTGCTGGCGCTATGGCGCGAAGCACTCAAGGCGAATCCCGACCCGGTGGATGCCTGGGCGTCGATTGTCGAAGACCCCGCCAAGACCAAGCAGTACAAGCGTGCCCGCGGTATGGGCGGCTTCGTGCGCGGTAATTGGGACGAGCTCAATGAGCTGGTCGCGGCCTCGAACGTCTACACCGCCAAGCAGTATGGCCCCGACCGGATCATTGGCTTTTCGCCGATTCCCGCCATGTCGATGGTCAGCTACGCGGCGGGTAGCCGTTATTTGTCGCTGATTGGCGGCGTCTGCATGAGCTTCTACGACTGGTACTGCGACTTGCCGCCAGCCTCACCAATGACCTGGGGCGAGCAGACCGACGTACCTGAGTCCGCTGACTGGTACAACTCCGGCTACATTATCGCCTGGGGCTCCAACGTGCCCCAGACGCGTACCCCGGACGCCCACTTCTTTACCGAAGTGCGCTACAAGGGCACCAAGACGGTCTCGATCACCCCGGATTACGCCGAAGTCTCCAAACTCACCGACGAGTGGCTGTCCGCCAAACAGGGCACCGATGCCGCCCTGGCCATGGCCATGGGCCATGTCATCCTCAAAGAGTTCCACCTTGAGAACCCCAGTGCTTACTTCACCGACTATGTGCGCCGCTATACCGACATGCCATTCCTGGTGGAGCTGGAAGTGCGTGAAGATGGCAGCTTCGCACCAGGCCGCCAACTGCGTGCCAGTGATTTTGATGCTGCCCTGGGCCAGGAAAACAATCCCGAGTGGAAAACCGTTGCCTGGGACGAAACCCGTGACCAGCTGGTGGTACCACGCGGTTCCATCGGTTTCCGTTGGGGGGAAACCGGTGACGAAGTGGGCAAGTGGAACCTGGAATCGCTGGACGCCGCTGGCACTGAAATCAAGCCGTTGCTAAGCCTGGCCAACCACCACGATAGCGTTGCGCGCGTGGCGTTCCCTTACTTCGGCGGTATCGAGCACGAGCACTTTGAGCACGTTAAAGGGGCGGGTGTCGGCGCGGCTGACGACCTACTGTTCCACAATTTGCCCGCCAAACGCTTAAAGAGAGCCGATGGCAGCGAAATGCTGGCGGTCACCGTTTTTGATCTGATGTGTGCCAACTACGGTATCGACCGTGGCTTTGCCGGCGACGGCGAAGATGATGGCGCGACCTCGTTTGATCAGATTCGCCCCTATACCCCCGCGTGGCAGGAGAAAATCACCGGTGTCCCAGCAGAGCAGTGCACCCGCATTGCCCGTGAATTTGCCGACAACGCCCATAAAACCAACGGTCGTAGCATGATCATCGTCGGTGCCGGTATGAACCACTGGTACCACATGGACATGAACTACCGCGGCCTGATCAACATGCTGGTCATGTGCGGCTGCATCGGTCAGAGCGGTGGCGGCTGGGCTCACTATGTGGGTCAGGAAAAACTGCGCCCGCAGACGGGCTGGACGCCGTTAGCCTTTGGCCTTGATTGGCAGCGTCCGCCGCGTCATATGAACTCCACCTCGTTCTTCTATAACCACTCCTCCCAGTGGCGCTACGAGAAGCTTGAGATTAAAGAAATTCTTTCGCCGTTGGCCAAGGCCGAGGATTACCCCGGTAGCCTGATCGACTTTAACGTGCGCGCTGAGCGTATGGGCTGGCTGCCGTCAGCACCTCAACTGGACGCTAACCCGCTGCGCCTGGCGAAAAAAGCTGAAGCCGCGGGTATGTCTACCGCCGACTATGCGGTTCAGCAGCTCAAGAGCGGCGAACTGCGCTTTGCCGCAGAAGACCCGGACGCGCCAGAGAACTTCCCGCGCAATATGTTCATCTGGCGCTCCAACCTGCTGGGCAGTTCCGGTAAGGGCCATGAGTATATGCTCAAGTACCTGCTGGGTACTCGTCACGGTATTCAGGGTAAAGACCTGGGCGACTTCGGTGGCCAGAAGCCCGAAGAAGTGGTATGGCGTGACGAGGCGCCGGAAGGCAAGATCGACCTGCTGGTGACGCTGGATTTCCGCATGTCCACCACCTGCCTCTACTCGGATATCGTGCTGCCCACGGCGACCTGGTATGAGAAGGACGACCTTAACACTTCTGACATGCACCCCTTTATTCACCCCTTGACTGCCGCCACCGACCCGGCCTGGGAATCGCGCAGCGACTGGGATATTTACAAGGGTATTGCCAAGGCGTTTTCCAAGGTGTGTGTAGGCCACCTGGGCGAAGAGACCGACCTGGTCACGCTACCGATGCAGCACGACTCGCCAGGAGAGTTGGCCCAGCCGGCGGTGATGGATTGGAAGAAGGGCGAATGCGCGCCGATTCCCGGCAAGACCATGCCGTCGCTGATTGAAGTCAAGCGTAACTATCCCGAAACCTATGAGCGCTTCACCTCAGTAGGGCCGTTGCTGGAAAGCATCGGTAACGGTGGCAAGGGCATCGCCTGGAATACCGATGCTGAAGTCGAGCTGCTGGGCAAACTCAACCATCGCAAGTTGGATGGCCCACATAAAGGCCGCCCATTGATCGACAGCGCTATCGATGCCGCTGAGATGATTCTGACCCTGGCACCGGAAACCAACGGCGCCGTGGCAGTAAAAGCGTGGGATGCACTCTCCAAAATTACCGGGCGTGATCACACGCATTTGGCTAGGCCCAAACACGAAGAGAAAATTCGCTTTCGCGATATCGTCGCTCAGCCGCGCAAGATCATTTCCAGCCCGACCTGGTCCGGCCTAGAGGATGAGCACGTCTCCTATAACGCCGGTTACACCAATGTTCACGAGCTGATTCCCTGGCGCACCGTGAGTGGACGTCAGCAGTTCTATCAGGATCATGCCTGGATGCGCGCTTTCGGCGAAAGCCTGCTGGTCTATCGCCCGCCCATCGATACCAAGGCAGCCAAAGGCTTCACGCTGCCCGCCGACAATGGTTTCAAGAGCAAGGCGCTGAACTTCCTCACGCCGCACCAGAAGTGGGGCATTCACTCCACTTACTCCGACAATCTGCTGATGTTGACGCTCAACCGCGGCGGCCCGGTGGTGTGGCTCTCCGAGGCGGATGCAGCCGAGATCGATATCGAGGACAACGACTGGATCGAGGTCTACAACGCCAACGGCTCGATTGCCGCGCGGGCAGTGGTCAGCCAGCGGGTCAAGGCGGGTATGGTGATGATGTACCATGCCCAGGAACGCAACGTAAACGTTCCTGGCTCTGAGATAACCGGTACACGGGGCGGTATCCACAACTCGGTCACCCGTGTTTGCCCCAAGCCCACCCATATGATCGGCGGCTACGCGCAGCTCTCTTACAGTTTTAATTACTACGGCACCGTCGGCTCAAACCGCGATGAGTTCGTGTTAGTGCGCAAGATGAAACACGTTGACTGGCTGGATGGTGAAGGCAATGACAGCGTTCAGGAGGCCGTGAAATGAAAATTCGTTCTCAGGTAGGCATGGTTCTCAACCTTGATAAGTGTATCGGTTGCCACACCTGTTCGGTGACCTGCAAAAATGTCTGGACCAGTCGCGAAGGTATGGAGTACGCCTGGTTCAACAATGTCGAGACTAAGCCCGGTATCGGCTATCCCAAAGAGTGGGAGAACCAGGCCAAGTGGAAGGGCGGCTGGATGCGCCGTACCGATGGCCGGATTGAACCGCGTATTGGTGGCAAATGGCGGGTGCTGGCGAATATCTTCGCCAACCCCGACCTGCCCGAAATGGACGACTACTATGAGCCGTTCACTTTCGACTACCAACACCTGCATACCGCCAAGATCGGCGAGCACCAGCCGGTGGCACGCCCACGCTCGCTGATTTCCGGTCAGCGCATGAAAAAGATCGAATGGGGCCCGAACTGGGAAGAGATCCTGGGCACCGAGTTCGCCAAGCGGCGCAAAGACGCCAACTTCGACAAGGTGCAGGCAGATATCTATGGCCAGTTTGAAAACACCTTCATGATGTACCTGCCGCGACTGTGCGAGCACTGCTTGAACCCCACCTGCGTAGCCAGCTGCCCGAGCGGTGCCATCTACAAGCGGGAAGAGGACGGCATCGTTCTAATTGACCAGGACAAGTGCCGTGGCTGGCGGATGTGTATCTCCGGCTGCCCCTACAAAAAGATCTACTACAACTGGAAAAGCGGTAAGTCCGAAAAATGCATCTTCTGCTACCCGCGTATCGAGGCCGGTCAGCCGACTATTTGCTCCGAGACCTGTGTGGGCCGCATTCGCTATCTCGGTGTTCTGCTCTATGACGCTGACCGCATTGAAGAAGTGGCAAGCTCGCCGGATGAGCGTGATCTCTACCATCGCCAGTGCGAGATCTTCCTTGATCCCAATGATCCGGAAGTGATTGCCCAGGCCCGGCGGGATGGTATCCAGGAGAACGTCATCAAGGCGGCCCAAGCCTCACCGGTCTATAAGATGGCCATCGACTGGGGATTGGCGCTGCCGCTGCACCCGGAATACCGCACGCTGCCGATGGTGTGGTACGTGCCGCCGCTGTCGCCGATTCAGTCCGCCGCCGAGGCAGGCCATGTGGAGTTCGACGGCATCCTGCCCAAGATCGAATCACTGCGTATCCCGGTGAAGTACCTGGCTAACCTGTTGACAGCCGGCGAGGAAGAGCCTGTGGTGTTGGCGCTCAAGCGCTTAATGGCGATGCGTGTCTACATGCGCGGCAAGCACGTGGAGGGTACCCCCAACGCCGAAGTGCTCGATGCCGTGGGGCTGAGCGTGGCCCAAGTAGAGGAGATGTACCGCTACCTGGCCATTGCCAACTACGAGGATCGTTTCGTGATCCCCACCAGCCATCGGGAAATGGCCACCGAAGCCTTCCCTGAACGGGGAGGATGCGGCTTTACCTTTGGTGATGGTTGCCACGGTGAGAGCCAGCCCAGCCTGTTCAATGGCCGTAAGCAGACCAGCGTTTTGGTAAAACCGGTAGAGGTCTTCGACCCGCAGCCACAATTTGAGGAGTCTCGTCATGACTGAAGCCGCTACCCAATCGCCCACCCCGGTAGAGCCGTCGTTCGAGCCGCTACAGGGTATGCGAAGCCTGCGCGTACTGGCCCGCCTGCTCGATTACCCGACCCAGGAACTGCAGGATGCCAGCGGTGAGCTCATCGAAATCCTCAATGCCGAGCGCCGCCTGGGGGCGGCTCTCAAGTCGTCGCTAATGGAGTGGTGTCAGCGTCTCCAAGAGGGTGACTTGCTTGAGCTGCAGGCCGAGTACGTCGCCATGTTCGATAAGGGACGGGCTACCTCGCTGCTGCTATTCGAACACGTTCACGGCGAGTCCCGTGATCGTGGTCAGGCCATGGTGGATCTTATGGCTGAGTACAGCGCGGCCGGGTTCGAGTTGGATGCCCGTGAACTGCCCGATCATCTACCGGTATTTCTTGAATACCTTTCGATGTGCGACGAAGCCGAGATCGGCCGCTGGCTGGGCGAAATACGCCATATCCTGGCGCTGCTGACCGCACGACTGGAGGAGCGGGGAGCGGATCACGCGCTAGTACCGCTGTCACTTTTGGCGTTAATTGGGGCCGAGGGCGAGGTCGAAGAGCATCGGCCCCAGGTCAAAAAAGAAGCGCCTGACAACACGCCCGAAGCATTGGACGCCGTATGGGAAGAAGAGGCAGTACGCTTCTCGGCCACTTCTGACGAAGACTGCGCGCTGCAGTCTGCGGAAGGGCGGCGGCTTGCTGAACGCAAGAATGCGGTGCACAGCGACCCCGTCAAAATCATGCCGTCCGCCTGGAGCGCTTCCCCTCCCTCAACCGTGGCCGATCGCTAAAAGGAGAAACGCCATGTTCATAGAATATCTGCAACATCTTATCTACGGCTATTACCCCTACCTGGCCGGTACGGTGTTCTTGGTCGGCAGTCTCATGCGTTACGACCAAGGCCAGTTCACCTGGAAGACCGGCTCCAGCCAAATGCTGTCCTCAAAAAACATGCGACTGGCCAGCAACCTGTTCCATATCGGGATTATCGTCATCTTCTTCGGTCATTTGGTGGGCATGCTCACGCCACACTGGGTCTATGCGCCTTTCCTGCATGCCGGTACCAAACAGCTGATTGCCATCGTGGTCGGCGGTATCGCCGGTGCCATGTGCGTGGTGGGCGGCGCCATGTTGCTCTATCGGCGAGTGGTCAATCCTCGCGTAAAGGCGTCGTCGAGCATGATGGATACCTTGATCCTGGGTTTGATCGTCTTACAGGCATGTCTTGGCATGGTGACCATCATTTTCTCGCTAGGCCATATGGACGGCGAGATGATGTTGACACTCTCCAGCTGGGCGCAATCCATCGTCTTCTTTAGCGGCGGCGCAGCGGACTATATGCAGGAAGTGTCATGGATCTACAAACTGCATATCTTTATCGGTCTGACCATCATCCTGCTGTTCCCCTTCTCGCGCTTGGTGCATGTGTGGAGCGTACCGTTTGGCTATGTGACCCGGCGCTATCAGCTTGTCCGCCGTCGCGCCTAAACACTTGCTGTGCTTGCCCAGGCCTAGAGGAGAAATAACATGCAGATGATTGATATCGAACAACTACCAGGGGGTGTCGCCCCGCCTCCGGTGCGCGTCGGCGACGCTAGTATCGATGAAGCAACGATTGCGTTAGAGATGCAGTATCACCCCGCCGAAACGGCGGGGGAGGCCCAGCTTCAGGCGGCTCGTGCCTTAGTGGTTAGAGAGCTGCTGCGCCAGCGAGCTAACGTCCTGGGTCTACTATCGACACAGGAAGCCAGCGAAGCGCAGGAGGATGCGGCGATTGCTGCCTTGCTTGAGCTGGAACTTGAGGTGCCCGAGCCGGGAGAAGCCGATTGCCAACGCTTTTTTGATACCCACCGTGAGCGCTTCAGCGAGCCGACCCAGCTACGTGTAAGGCATATTCTGCTAGCAGCGGCGCCAGATGACTCCCAGGGCCGCGATGACGCGTACCAGCTTGGCGAAAAACTGCTTAAAGAACTTAATTCCATACCCGAGCGGTTTGCCGAATTTGCGCAATACCACTCCGCGTGCCCTTCAAAAGAGATGGATGGTGATTTGGGCTGGCTAGTGTCAGGCCAGACCGTTCCTGAGCTGGATCGCGCTTTGCAGCACCTGCCCGAAGGCCTTCACGAGCGCCCCTTGGCGTCTCGCTATGGCTGGCATGTAGTAATCATTGACGAACGGCGTGAAGGGCGGGCGTTACCTTTCGATCAGGTGGCCGACCGAGTGCGCCACAGCCTCCGGGAGCAGGCGACGCGACGTGCGTTGCGCCACTATTTGCTGGCGTTAGAGAGCGAAATAGGCGTCGAGGGGATTGTTCTGGATGACGATGCTGGCGGCAGCTTGATGCAGTAGGAAAGCTAATAGGAGAGGCTTGATGTCCCATGTTCCTGTAAATGCTCTTTTCACCCCGCTTGGCATCGCAGTACTAACGGTTTCCGATACGCGTGGCTTCGACGAGGATGGCAGCGGTGACCTGCTGGTTAAGCATCTGAACGAAAGCGGCCATATTCTGGTAGAGAGACGCATCGTACCTGATGATATCTACCAGGTTCGCGCCGTGGTCTCGGGATGGATTGCACGAACAGATATCCACGCGATCCTGGTTAATGGTGGCACCGGTTTTACTGCCCGGGATACCACTCCCGAGGCGTTGATACCGCTGTTCGACAAAGCGATTGAGGGGTATGGCGAGCTGTTCCGCCACTACTCCCTGAAGACCATTGGCACAGCGACGATCCAGTCTCGCGCCGTCGCGGGGGTGGCCAACCGAACGATGATATTCGCGATGCCCGGCTCGCCCAAAGCGTGTGCGTTGGCGTGGGACAGAATTATCGCTTTGCAGCTGGACGCCCGCACTCGGCCCTGCAACTTCGCCGCCATGGTCCTGCCTTCAGCGACCCTGTGTAACGGGCGTCACACAACGACCTCTGCCAATGATGGGGTGCGTTTATGAACTGTCACTGCGCAGAAATAGTCACGCCCGGCTTGTTAGATCTGTTTGATGCACGCCAACGGCTTATCGACGCCGCCACGCCCATTAATGCAGTAGAAAACATCACCCTAGAACAATCGGCGGGGCGAGTGCTGGCAGAAACGCTGGTCGCACCTCTCGATATGCCGGGTGTGGATAATAGCGCTATGGATGGTTACGCGCTGTGCCTGGCTGATTACCAAGCGGCACCTCCCGGCGCAGGCTTACCCATTCTTCAACGCGTACCGGCGGGCGCAGGCGTCATGCTACTACCGAAAGGAGGCTGCGCGCGTATTTTTACCGGCGCGCCGGTGCCCGTGGGGGCAGATATTGTGGTGCCTCAAGAGCGGGTCACCCTTGATCAGCACGGGCATATACACCTTGAGGGTAACGTGGTGGTAGGCGCTAATATTCGCCGTCAAGGCGAGGAGACCCGCATGGGAACCCCGCTACTCGCCGCGGGTAAGTTTCTTGATGCCGCGTCGATTGCGTTGTTGGCAAGCCATGGAATCAATGCCGTGACCGTCAAACGGCGCCTGCGGGTGGCACTGCTCTCAACCGGAGATGAACTGATTGCCCCTGGCATGTCGCGGTCTCCGGGGCAGGTGTACGACAGCAATCGCGCCATGCTTAGCGTACTGCTAGCGCAAGCTCAGTGCGACGTGCTGGATTTGGGCGTCATCGCTGATTCGCCGGCGTCATTGCATCAGGCCTTTGAACACGCACAAACCGTTGCAGATGTGGTGATGTGCACTGGGGGCGTTTCGGTAGGCGAAGAGGATCATGTTCGTCCGGTGATCGAGCAGCGCGGTGGACTACATTTTCATGGTGTCGCGATGAAGCCAGGGAAGCCCTTTGCTTTCGGTTATCTAGGCGCGGAGTCTTCCTCTTCCACCCCGTTAATGGCGCTGCCGGGTAACCCCGTGGCGTCCCTTGTGGGCTGGCAACTGCTGGCGCTGCCGTTTATCCATGCCATGCAAGGTAGAAGTGTCGCTGCGTTGCAGAGTTATCCCGTTATGGCAGGCTTTTCTCAGCGCGGCCCCAGGGGGCGTTGTGAGCTGTTAAGGGTGGTGCTGGACTGGGCAAGAGAGTTGCCGGTGGCGCAGTTAGCGGGTGGACAGGGCTCGCATATGCTCAGCGCGGCTAGCCAAGCCGATGGCTATTTAATGATCAATCCCGAAACAGACGTAGCAGAAGGGAGCACCTACCACTACTACCCCATTAATCAGTTCGCCGCTTGAATTTTTATACTCACTGTGGCTGCTGATGCTGTTTTCTTTTTATAGGAGAGGGTATGTCTTCACATCACAAACCCCGCACACTGATTTATGCCTGCTCCGGCTGCTCTGATGTGGCGCAACTTGCCAATAGCGTTGCCCTGCGTCTTGACCATGCAGGAGAGGCAGAAATGTCCTGCATTGCCGGTGTGGGCGGTGGTGTGCCCGGTCTGGTGCGCATTGCCCGCTCCGGGCGCCCTATCGTAGCCATTGACGGGTGCCAGATGCACTGCGCCAGCCACTGTCTCGCCAAAGCGGATGTGATACCCACAGAGCACGTAAAGCTATATGAAAACGGCCTGCGCAAGCGACGGGGTCAGTTTTATGATGAGCAAACAATTACCGAGGTTACCGCAGAGGTAAAAGGACTCATTGCCCGGCTGCCCGTTAATGCCAGTACCCAAGAGGAGCCCGTAGAATGAGTGCACTAGTAGATGGGTTTGGCCGCACGGTGCGTTACCTGCGTATATCGGTGACTGATCGTTGTGATTTTCGCTGTGTGTACTGCATGGCTGAGGAAATGACCTTTCTGCCACGCGCCCAGCTGCTGACCCTTGAAGAGATAGCCGCGCTTTCGCAGGCGTTTGTCGAGCTGGGCGTAGAGAAAATCCGCCTAACCGGCGGGGAGCCGCTGGTACGCCAGGGCGTACTCACGCTAGTGCAAAAACTCGGTGCATTGGAAGGTCTGCGCGAGCTGGCGATGACCACCAACGGCTCAGGCTTGGTCAAGCATGCCGATGCTTTGCGGCAAGGCGGGCTACATCGGCTCAATATTAGCCTCGACTCGCTCAAGCCCGAACGCTTTAAAGCATTAACCCGAACGGGGGATCTTGATCAGGTGGTCGCGGGTATCCGTGCAGCGCGCCGCGCTGGCTTTCAGTCGATTAAGCTCAACGCCGTACTGCTCAAGGGGCGCAATGACGACGAAATTCTCGACTTGGTAAACTTTGCCCGGAATGAGCAAGCCGATATCAGCTTTATCGAGGAGATGCCGCTGGGCGCTATCAGCGAACATAATCGTGGTGAAACCTTTCTTTCCACTGATGCGGTACGCGAGACCATAGAAAACCATTATCAACTCCTGCCCACCACCGAGACTACCCTAGGGCCATCCCGTTATTACCGCATGGTAGACAGCCAGTCGCGCATTGGCTTCATCTCTCCCCATAGCCATAATTTCTGTGGTGCCTGTAATCGTGTTCGGGTGACGGCAGAAGGGCGACTACTCCTTTGCTTGGGCAATGAGCACTCGGTAGATTTACGCGCTGTAATGCGGCGTTATCCGGGTGATACCCAGCGGCTTAAAGCGAGCATTGTGGCGGCCATGAAGAAAAAACCTGAGCGTCATCACTTCACCACGGATGGTGAGGTTCAAATAGTGAGGTTTATGAATGCAACAGGTGGCTAGGTAGTGCAGTTCCTATAGGAAACCTTACCCATGGCTATAGCCTCCATTTGCCATCGGAATGGAAATAGTGCCATGAGCGGCTTTAAGTATTTCTTTTCCAACGGCTTCCCACAAGAACAAAATTTTCCGTCGTCCAAATGGCTTGATGTAGTGGGTGCCCTCGATAAGGACGCTGTCTTTTAGCTGCTGTCGGATAGTACGGCAGTCGTACTTGATGCGCTGGGCAAGCTCTTCGGTCGTGAGATAGGTATAAGATGATTCCATCGAAAACCTCCAAAAGGAGTGGTATTCTGCGTGACTAAAAGGCATCTCAAATATCAGAATGCGATCCTGGATGACATTTTAGACAGCAAAAAACCATTCGCAATCGTTTTTTGACATTCAGGATAGCAAAAAAAGCATTTTCAGGAGGTTTTGATGGTTCGTTGTCATCTCGCGCGCTTGATGGGTGAGCACAAAATGAAGATTGTGGATGTTGCGCGTGAAACAGGGCTTAACCGCAATACTGTTACGCTTCTTTATAAAGAAACTGCTCAGCGAATCGAGCTGGATGCACTGGATAAGCTATGCAAGCTTTTCAATTGTGAGGTGGGCGATCTGCTAGAAATTCAAAAAAATCATGAGGAAATTAGAGATGATTAATACTGCCAGCCGTTGACTGAAGGTCGTAAGAATAAATTACTGACGCAAGCAACGGAGCGAATGTGTCACATATACGTCACAGATGTGTCACAGGAAGTTTGCAGACAAACAAAAACAAAAAAGGCAGATCAGTAAGTAACTGATCTGCCTTTCAAAATATTGGTAGCGGGGACCGGATTTGAACCGATGACCTTCGGGTTATGAGCCCGACGAGCTACCAGACTGCTCCACCCCGCATCAACGTGTGGCGTATTCTACGCATTTTTGACGCTAAGTCAACCCCTCATATAAATCGCTTTCTTGCTGGCAGTCATCTTCATCGTGCTGCAACATTGAGAGAGTAAAGCTATGCTTTCAATCAGCATAACAAAAAGCTTACTGTCGGTGTGTCGCCCAATAGAACAAGCGGCGTGCTGTGAGTGAAAGAAGCGCGAATGCGCTTATTCAGAGTGGCTTGCGACGCCATAACAGTGATTAAGGTCCAAGCCATTTGTCTTATCAGGGAGGTAGTCAATGGCCAATCAAGCCCCCGTCGCCTGGGTAACTGGTGGAACTGGTGGAATCGGAACGGCAATTTGTCGTTCGTTGGCA
This sequence comes from Vreelandella aquamarina, assembly GCF_900110265.1. Taxonomy (GTDB): domain Bacteria; phylum Pseudomonadota; class Gammaproteobacteria; order Pseudomonadales; family Halomonadaceae; genus Vreelandella; species Vreelandella aquamarina. The sequence continues at coordinate 42,926 of NZ_FODB01000004.1, forward strand.
GATGCGGGTTATCTGGTGGTGGCGGGGTACCATAACCCCGACAAAGCCAAAACCTGGCTGGAAACCCAGCAAGCCGACGGCTATAACAACATCGCATTATCGGGTGTTGATTTGTCCGACCATAACGCCTGTCTCGAAGGCGCCCGCGAAATCCATGAAAAACATGGGCCGATCAGCGTGCTGGTCAACTGCGCAGGCATTACCCGCGATGGCACCATGAAAAAGATGTCCTATGAGCAGTGGTATCAAGTGATTGATACTAACCTTAATAGCGTCTTCAACACTTGCCGTAGCGTCATTGAGGGAATGCTGGAGAATGGCTATGGGCGCATTATTAACATCTCATCCATCAACGGTCGTAAAGGCCAGTTTGGTCAGGTGAACTACGCAGCGGCCAAAGCGGGAATGCACGGGTTAACCATGTCGTTGGCGCAGGAAACGGCCACGAAGGGTATTACCGTGAATACCGTCTCCCCCGGCTATATCGCCACCGACATGATTATGAAAATTCCGGAGCAGGTTCGTGAAGCGATTCGTGAGACGATTCCGGTAAAGCGCTACGGCACCCCAGAAGAGATTGGTCGTTTGGTGACGTTCCTGGCCGACAAAGAGTCCGGCTTTATCACAGGTGCCAACATTGATATTAACGGCGGCCAGTTTATGGGCTAAGCCCTACCATTAAGCACCGGCGATCTTTTCACAAGAAAGAAAGCGAAAAACGGGGGGCGATGCGCCTCCCGTTTGCTTTGTGTGCTAGCGCTATGTGTAAGCGAGTTATGGCTGGGGCGGGCGGGCCAAACGGCTCAGTAGGTTATCCAGCTCATTGACTTCTTGCAGCCATAAGTTGTGGGGCATTGGCCCTAGCGCCAACAGCGCCACCAGTACCTCGTCCAGCTCATCCGCTTTACTGCGCTCAGTATGAATGCCGCTGTTTAAGCGCTCAACTTGAATGGCGAGTCGCAGTGGTTCATCACGCTGTTTGACGCTGCCTAAGGCGAGCAATGAAAGATGGACTCTTAGGCGTGCCAACTGCTCTTCTAACGCACTCTGTTGCTCACTTGAAAGTGGCAGTGGGGTAGAGAGGCGAGCGTGATTGCGCTGCTGGTGTGCTTCGCTGAGGGCCTCTGTTAGCTCAATGGATATCTCGCTGGTAGCCTCCACGGCCTGTGTGCCCTCACCATTGAGCGCTTGCTGGTCAGCATGTAAGTGCGCATTCACTAGCGGTAGTAAGGCATGCCACTGCTGCACCTTGCCAACAATTTCTAGGCGGCTTAAACGCTCTCGTTTGGCTCGCACAATGCCGCTGAGGCGGCGCTGCATCCCTTCGCTACGGCGATTGCGGGGCATCGGCTCTAGCTGGCTGATACTGGCAAGGTAGGTGTCTAGCCGCTCCGATTCATCTGCCTGGGTAGGTTGCCAGCCATCCATTTCATCAATAATGGCCTGCAGTTGGTCAAGCGTTTGCTGCTGGCGGTTGGCTTGTTCGTGTTTATGCGCGTCGCGCTGAGCAAACAGCTGGTCGCAGGCGCTGCGGAAGGTCTTCCATAGTGCTTGCTCCTCCCCTTTGGGCGCGCGGCCTAACGAGCGCCATTGCTGCTGTAGCTGCTTGGTGCGCGTAATGCGCGTTGCCAGTGGCTGTTCACTATCGTTTTGCAGTGCTTGCACTTGCTCAATCAGCTCACGCTTTTGTGCGGCGATCTGCTCAGCACGCTGGTCAATGAGCGCCTGCAGGCGGTGACGGATTGCCCCAAAACGGCGGCCAATGGCCTCGGAGTGCTCCCGTGGCACGGGGGAGTAATGGCGCCATTGGTGGCGCGCTTTATCACGAATCTCCCGCAGCATATCGGGGTCGGCATCTTCAGCGGGTTGAGCAAGCAGCGTTTCCAGCTGCTCGCACAGCGCTTCGCGGCCGTGCAGGTTGGCCTCTCGTTCCTGGTCAAGCTGTGCACGCCATGGCGCTAGGCGCTCATGGATCCGGTCAGAGGCCGCTCGAAAGCGGGCTGACTGCTCACGGTTCGCTGCCGCATCACCAAGCGCTTTCCACTCTTTCACCAGTTGGCGGTGGTGCCGGTCAAGCGCAGACTCCGCCATATGCGGATCGTCTGCCAATGCCTCAATGCTGGCGCAGAGCTGCTCACGTTTAGGGCCTGCTACAAAGCCGCGCCAGTCGCGCAGTTCGGCAAGCCGCGCACCCAGGTGCTTTAAGCGGCTTTTTAGCGGTTTGGCATCGCCGCTTGTCAGCGCTTCAATGGCGGGCTTTAAACGCTGATGTAAACGGCTGGCACTTTTAAATGCTCCACGCTCTAACAGGTGTTCAAAGTTATCCAGCTCAGCGCTAAGCGCATTAAGGGAGAGGTCTGGCTGCTGGGGCGGAGCATGTTGTGTGGCAAGCTGCTTTTGCGCCTGAGCGAGCAACGATGGGGCCGTCAGCGTCGCTGGCCAGCGGCACTGGGCGACGTGCTCTGCTAGCCCGTCGTGATCGCTGTTGGCCAAGGCTTGCTCTACTGCAAGGCTCACTGTTTGCCAACGCTGCCAGGCTTCCATGCTCTGCTCATACTGCTTGAGCGCTTGGCTGTAGCGCTGCTGGGTGGCCTCATTCGGCGGGTGAAGGTCCGAGAGCGACTGCCAGCGCTGGCCCAAGAGCTGGCGCTGAGCGCGTAGGCTGTCAATGTCCTGAGCGGTCAGCTCGTTGGCGTGGGTGAGCCCCTCTAGCGTCTCTTCTAGCCCTTCTAGCAGCTGATCGCGGGTGTTTTCTGCTTCAGCGCGGCGGGCAAGGCTTTGCTGGTGGGCCTGCTCTTGAGTTTCATGGTCGTGGAGCGTTTTGCGGCAGCTCAGCACCGCTTGATGAAAGCGCTGCTCCTGGCTAACGCTGGGCGGATGACTGAGGTGTTGCCACTCTCTTTCTAAATGGCGGAAGCGGCCACCGTAAAGCGGTTCCCAGGGGGCGCGGGCATGCTGCTCTAACTGGGTGAGCAGGTGCTCCCGTTGGGCCTGCTGTTCTGCAAGCCATTCAGCATCGTTACGCAGCTGGGTGAGTTTCTCTTTAGCGAAGCGAACCACCTGGCGGTCACGGCGCGCCTCTTTCAGCAGCCTCTTTAGGTTCTCTTCGTCGTTGACCCGCTCTGCTGCTTGATGACGTACCGCCGCGACGCTGTTATGGCACGCCTGCTGCACCCAGTCTTCTTCACTCGTCAGCTGCTTTAGTGCGGTGAGACGTAGCCCCAGGTTATCGCCCTGCATGGCAATCGTATTCAGCAGACGTTGATCGGTCAGGCTCTCCACGTGAGCTTGGCGTTGCTGCAAGTCTACATGGCCCTCAGCCCCGGTGAGCCGCTGGCAAACGGCGTTGAACCATGCTTCGTCCTGGCTGTGCTGCTCATAGGCGACAAGCAGGCCATTGAGATCGTCAAGCGCGAGCAGCGCCGCTAACTGAATAGTGCTGTCGCTATCGTTGGCGAGAGTGTGTAGGGCCTCCCGCTGCTCTGTTTGCTGAGGGTCAAGCTGATGGAGTGCCTTGCGGCGCACCTCGGGATCGGGGTGTTGCCACCGAGGAGCGAACAGGCGTCGTAACAGTCCGTGCATGGATCATCCTGCTAAGAGGTGCGTAACGTGAAAAAAATAAGACATCGATGAGCAGGCGGTTGCAGTCCTCGTCGCTGTCGCTTAGCTTTGTCGTAGCGCTGTGGGTTTTCCAGCGATTCACAACGCAAAGCGCGAGATTGCGCTACCCTTATCTTACCTGAACATGACATGGAGTTCGGCCATGAGCCTCAACGCCAACAGCGCCGACGTAGCCTTTACCTTCAAGGGCGGCATGCTGCCGATGACCGTCATGGAGTTAACGAGCGCTGACCCGGAGCGTATCCGGCGGCAGCTTGCTGGCAAACTGTCGCAATCTCCCGCTTTCTTTCAGCATACACCCGTTGTGCTTAGCGTGGAAAAACTCGATGAGCCCCACCTTGCGTTAGAGCGGATTTGCGCCGTATGCCGCGACCACAAGCTGTTACCCGTGGCCGTACGTGGTGGTGCTGAGCCGATTCGCCAATCGGCATGGGCGCTGGGGCTTGGCTGGTTCGCGCCAGTTGAAGAGGGGCGCGCACGAGCGTTGGAAACTGTCGCTCCGTTGAACGAGCCAGAAGATGATGACATTAAACCCGCTACTGCCGTTTCCGTAACCACTCGGCTTTACCGGGGGACAGTGCGTTCCGGCCAGCAGGTCAGCGCTGCAGGTAGTGACCTGATTGTAATCGGTGCGGTTAATGCCGGTGCTGAAGTGCTCGCCGCTGGCAGTATTCATGTTTATGGTGCCCTGCGCGGGCGCGCGCTGGCGGGTATTCATGGCAATACCCAGGCGGGCATTTACTGCCGCGAACTGGAAGCAGAGCTTTTATCTGTAGCGGGTAACTATAAGCGGCTGGAAGATATCGACTCGCAGCTTTTAGGGCGCGCTGCAGAAGTCCATTTCATAAAAGAGCAGCTGGAAATTAAGCCGTTGGGGTAAGCCGCTTGGCTGAGAGGCGGTTAATGCTTCATGCCTAGCGACGCCACGGCCGCTATCCGTTACAGTGTGCTGTTTTGATGACATTGATGTTCCCGTTATGCGCGTAGCGCAACGTAATCGTGCTCGCAATGAACGACTTCAAGAAGGAAGTGACTCTTGGCCAAAATTATTGTTGTGACCTCAGGTAAAGGGGGGGTCGGTAAAACCACTAGCGCCGCAGCGATTTCGACGGGGCTTGCGCTACGTGGCAAAAAGACGGTCGTCATTGATTTCGACGTAGGCCTGCGCAACCTAGATTTGATTATGGGCTGCGAACGCCGGGTGGTGTACGACCTCGTCAACGTGATTCAAGGAGAGGCCGGGCTAAACCAGGCGCTGATCCGTGATAAGCGTGTCGAAAATCTGTTTATTCTCCCCGCCTCGCAAACCCGGGATAAAGACGCCTTAACCCAAGAGGGCGTCGAGAAAGTTCTTGAACAGCTTAAAGGTGATTTTGACTATATTTTATGCGATTCGCCCGCGGGGATTGAGCGTGGCGCGCAGCTGGCTATGTACTACGCCGACGAGGCGATTGTCGTGACTAACCCGGAAGTCTCTTCCGTGCGTGACTCTGATCGTATTCTGGGGCTGCTAGGCTCGAAAACCCAGCGTGCTGAGCAGAGCTTAGATCCGGTGAAAGAGCACCTGCTGATTACCCGCTATAACCCAGCCCGCGTGACGTCAGGCGATATGCTGACCCTGGACGATATCCGTGAGATTCTCGCAATTGATCTGCTCGGCCTGATCCCCGAATCAGAAGCGGTGTTGCGTGCGTCTAACCAGGGTGTTCCGGTCACTCACGATGCTTCAAGTGACGCGGGCCAAGCCTACACTGATACCGTTTCGCGCCTGCTAGGTGAGGAGATGCCGCTGCGCTTCCATGAAATGCAGCGTAAAAGTCTACTGAGCAGGATGTTTGGGGGTAGTCGTCGATGAAACTGTTGGAGTTCTTGAAGCGTGAGCGCAAGAAATCCGCCTCGGTGGCCAAAGAACGATTACAAATCATCGTGGCGCATCAGCGTAGCCAACGTGGTCAGCCTGACTACATGCCGCTGCTTGAGCGCGAACTGCTCGAAGTGATCCGTCGTTATGTGCATGTGGATGACGACGCCATTCAAATTTCGCTGGATAGCGAAGATAACTGTTCGGTGCTTGAGCTTAACGTCACGCTGCCTAAAAGCTAAACGTTAAGGAGCGCTTAGAGGGGCGGCGGGAAGCGTCGCGGGTGTGCTAGGCTTGGGCTTTTGTTCCCATCCAGCGAATGATGCCTCGGCGCATGGGTGGGCTGTCACGCTCAAGGGAGTTTGCATCCATGGCGCCACCGAATGCCGCCCCTGCCAGTTTTCTCTGGCACGATTATGAGACCTTTGGTGCCGATCCGCGTCGCGATCGGCCCGCTCAGTTTGCTGCATTACGCACCGATGCCGACCTCAACGAAATCGGCGACCCTATCGAGCTGTACTGTAAGCCCGCCGATGATTATTTGCCGCACCCCGCCGCTTGCCTGATTACCGGCATCACGCCTCAAAAAGCGCAGCGTCGTGGGCTTCCCGAAGCCGAGTTCGCCCGTCAGGTGCAGAGCGCCATGAGCGAGCCCGGCACCTGCGTGGCAGGCTACAACAGCCTGCGTTTTGATGATGAAGTCTCCCGCCATCTGTTTTATCGCAACCTGCTTGATCCCTATGCCCGCGAGTGGCAAAACGGCAACTCCCGATGGGATTTAATCGACGTGGTGCGGGCGTTCTATGCGCTGCGCCCAGAGGGTATTGAGTGGCCGCTGCGGGAAGATGGCGCTCCCAGCTTTAAACTGGAGCACCTCACCGCTGCGAATGGCATTGCCCATGAGGGCGCCCACGACGCGGTGGCAGATGTGCGCGCCACCATCGCGCTGGCGCGGCTGTTGAAAGCGCGTAACCCTAAACTGTTCGATTACCTGCTTGGCCTGCGCGGCAAGCGCGCGGTGGCCAAGCAGCTGGACCTGCCCAGTGCCAAGCCGCTGCTGCATATTTCCCGCCGCTATCCTGCCAGCCGAGGCTGTAGCGCGCTGGTGATGCCGCTGGCGGAGCACCCCACGAACCCCAACGGGGTGATCGTTTACGATTTAAGCGTCGACCCCGGCGATTTACTGTCGCTCAGCGCCGAGCAGATTCGTGAACGGGTATTTGTCAGCCAGCAGGATCTTTCTGAAGGGGAAGCGCGCATTCCGCTCAAAGTCATTCATATCAACCGCTGCCCGGTAATCTTTCCAGCCAAGGTGTTGAAAGATGTTGAGGGCGAGCAGAAAGGTGAGTACGGCGCGATTGTCGCGCGTCTAGGCATCGATATTGCCGCCTGCCGAGGGCACTGGAAAACCCTACGTGAGGCTAGCGGTGTAGCGCAGAAGGTGGCCGAGGTGTTCAGTGGCGGCTACGAAGAGTCGCCTCAAGACCCTGACTTAATGCTCTACTCCGGCAGTTTTTTCTCTGCCGCTGACCGTCAGCAGATGGAGCGAGTGCTGGCCATGGACCCCTGGGACTTAGTGGGGCAGCGCTTCGCCTTTCAAGACCCACGCCTGGAAGAGATGCTGTTTCGCTTTCGCGCCCGCAGCTACCCCGACACCTTAGAGGGCGAGGAGCGCGAGCAGTGGGAGGCGTTTCGCTGGATGCGCATGAACGATCCCGCGCTATCGGGTTTTACGCTTAAAGCATTTGCCCGGGAAATCGAGCGTTATAATCAGCAAGCGCTAACAGACCGAGAGCGCCAGATACTCGAAGAGTTGGTGATGTTTGTTGAGGCCATGATGCCAGCCCAGGCATTTGATGCCTGAGCTGGCGGTGGGGTTAGCGCGCGTCGAACGGCGTGCGCGCTTCACGGTAGGTCGCGATGTCGCTGGGCGAGTCGCCGGGATTGAAGCGAATATCCAGCTGGCGTGATAGAAGTTCTGGCCATAGCGATTGGAGCTCCTCAACGCTTACGTCCAAAGCAAGGGCTGCTAACTGCTCGCGGCGGTCAAAGCGCACCTCATCGAGCGCGGTGGCCTGCCAATAGCGGTTGGTCATGCTTGGCAGGCTAGTGTCCCGTTGGTTCAGGCGGTCGTGAACCGCTTGACGGTGGGCAGCCAGTTCGCCATTGCTTAGTGTGTTAAGACGCGCTTCTGCGGCTTCCATAAAAGCATCCATGCGCTCGGCAATGGTGCTGCTATCCACATCCGGCGACTGTACGATCAGACTAATGCCCGGGGCTTCCAGCATCGGTGAATAGCCCGCATTGACGATATAACCTAGTTGCTCTTCAGTGCGTAACTGCTGGTAGAACGGCGTGTCTAGCCACTGGGCTAGCACGCTCAAGCGCGCCTGCTCCTCAACGCTGGTATCGCGCCCCTGCAGATAGCGTAGCACCAGCGACTCTTCGCGAGTGCTGTGAGGATGCAGTATTTCCGACTCACTACTGACTTCTAGCGGTGTCAGCGGAGGAATGTCGTCGCGTGTCAAACGTGGCGTAAGCGCACCGCGAATCAGGTTAGCCTGTTCCTGCGCCTGCTCGGCGTTCAGGTTGCCCACCGCCATGGCGTCGATGTACAAATCATCCAAGAAGCGCCGACGGAAATTCTCCAAATGGCGCTTCTCTAGCCGCTGGCTCGCTTCCAGTAGTTCAGCAGTGGACCACTGCGGCGTCAGTAGTGCTTCACCTAGTGCGCGGCTTGCCTGGCCGGTGAGCGATGCTTGAGGGGCGTTACGCCACTCCCGCTGTAGCTGATAGCGCACCCGCTCAAACGCACCGGTAGAGATATCCGCCTGCTGAAGCTGTTCAAGGGCTTGCTCGATCAGCGGAGTTTGGCCATCGCGCCAGCCGGAAAACGACAGCGTCATACCGCGCGCGTGGGCGTAAGCACTAAATGACTGCCCAGCGATCCAAGCGGGGTAGAGCGACTCATTAAGGCTGTCGTTCAGCCAGCCTGCCAGCAAGCGCGTGAGTACCGCTTCTTCCGCCGAGTAGCTGGCGCTGGGGTGCTGCAAGCTCACCCGCCACTCGACGCTGGGCGTATTAAAACGGCTGTCCTGCATGTGCCAAGCGGTAAACGTAGGCGTCTCAATCAAGGCAGTAGGCTGCTCATCCTGGCCCCCCTGAAGGGTGAGGTCGCTGGCAATAAAGGGGTTAGGTTCTGGCAAGGCTAAGCCGCTCAGCGCCTGACCGATGGCGGTCGGCGGCTGCTCTTTCCACTGGGTGTTAAACCACGGCGATATGGTGTCGCTTTCGACATCCGGGGCAGAGTAAAAACGTAGCATGTTGTCCTGAGTCAGCGCGTCCAAGTAACGCTGCTGGCGCTCACTGTCCATGCCGTCCATCCGGTACGCGGCGTACTGCACGTCCTCGACCGGGTAGCGGGAGAGGCTCATGGCTAGGCGGGTGGCCTCTTGCTGAGGAGCGCCGTGCTGCTGAAAGCGAAACGCCTGCTCGCTCAGGCTTTTTTGCTCGTCATAGCGCCATTCGGCCAGCCCGTCGGCGCGAATCTGCTCGATCGCGGCAAACAGCGTGGCTTCGATGTCGTCAAGGCGTTCGGCACCTGCGGGCGTCAGGCTAATGGAGACGGTAAATAGTGCTTCATTGCCATCACCGCGGCCCACACCCGCTGAGAGCCCGTCGGCCAAGCCTGCCTCGCGCAGCACGGCCAGTAGGCTGCCGTCGCCCTCATCGCCCAGTAAATGCGCGATGAGCTGAGTTGGCTTGGTGCGATACTCGTCGGTAGGGTCGGGAATCGGGAAATAGAAACGCAGTTGGCGACGATCCTGCAGCGATTGTCGCTCTACGTAGCGCGGCAGCGTGTCGGGGTCGATCAGCGGTGCATCAATGGTGGGGGCGCTCAAATCATGATCGGGAATATCGGCAAACCGCTCCACCACTAGGGCTTCCAGCTCGTCCAGCGGTTGGGGGGCTACCACCGCCAAGTTCATCACGTTGGCATCGTAGTAGCGGTGGTAGAAGTCGATCACTCGCTCGCGCAGCGTTGCCTCGCCTTCTGGGTCGGCTAGCGTGTCTCGGCTGCCCACCGCAAACCCTGTAGTGGGATTGTCAGGGTTGAGTAACTGGTTTAGCACATCGTTCTCGCGGCGTGATTCATCGCGAATACGCGCCATGTACTCGGAGTGAACGATATTGCGCTCGCTCTCCAAGTGGTCAGCATTAAACAGCGGAGAGAGGAAAAACTCGCTAAAGCGGTCTAGTGCGCCGGGCAGTGCTGAAGGCTCAATATCGAAAAAGTAGTTGGTGTCCTGCTGGGCCGTGAAGGCGTTATGAGAGCCTGCGTTGTCGGAAATATATTGCTGGTAGGCATCCGATTGCGGGTAGGGTTCGGTGCCCAAGAACAGCATATGTTCCAAAAAGTGCGCCAGCCCCTGCAGGTCGTCTGGGTCCTGGGCGCTGCCGACCCGCACGTTCATGGAGGCGGCGGCTTTATCAGCCTCCGGGTCGCTCACTAATAGCGCCTGCAGGCCGTTTTCGAGCGTTAAAACGCGGTAGTCGCGGTCATCAAACGGGCTCACCTTGGGGATGGTCACATCTGCCACCGGGCTCTCTTCCGCCCATGCGCTGGGGGCGGCTATCCAGAGCAGGCTGATGGTCAGGCCGAGAACGGCACGCCGCGCCTTGAGGCGGGGCGGAATAGCGTAAGTAGGTCGTAACATTACGGCTCCTGTGACACGGTCCAGCGCAGCATCGGCCCTGTGGGGTGTGCGCAAGAGGGTGACTGGTAGGCAGGGTTATTAACATGCTTTGATACCGGAAAAGCGCCCAACAGTTCCAGCGGTGCCGGTATCAATAGTGGTGTTAGCGACGATAAATCAGTGCTGGGGTCTAACCATTGTGTCAGCGCTTCCGGTGGAATGATCACCGGTAGACGGTCGGTGAGCGACGATAAGCAAGCGTTGGCGGGCACACTGATCAGCGCCGTTGAGTCGGCAAACGTAGTTAACGTGGTGTGATAACGGCACCATAGCGCGCCTAGCAGCAGCGGCGCGCGATTCACCTGGGTGACCAGAAACGGCTGTTTGCTGCGGGCCTGGGGCTTCCAGACGTAAAAGCCGCTGACCGGAATTACGCAGCGCCGGGCGCTAAAGGCCTCGTGAAACATGGCCCGCTTGCTCAGTGTTTCCGCCCGCGCGCAGTGGGGGGCGTGGTCGAGCACTTTGAGCCACGGCGGCGTCAGCCCCCAAAACAGTGGCGTGTGTGTTAAGCGCCCCTGCTCAAGGCGGAAGGCCGACACAGGTTGACGCGGGGCTAGATTGGGCGACTCAATGAGTGGCTCGGTGCTCTTCAGGTCTGGCGCAAGGCGGGCGAGCGATAGGCGCTGTACGTGTAGGCGTCCCGTCATGCCGATCTCCTTAATGCGCGATGCCTGCGGCGCTGGTACAAAATGGCGAGGGGGAGTAGCAATACGTTAAATGTCGCGTTTTAGTGTCGAAAACAGTGTTCGATGTAAGGTATCCTATCGTATACCTTGCTCACGCTAAAGCGCGATGAGGCTTCTTCCCTGTTTGCCGTTGACCTGAAGAGATCGCCATGGCCCGTCCTAGACAGCATGCGCCCGATGCCCTCCATGCGCAGGTCATGCACGCTTGTGATGAGTGGTTGGCTAAGCAGCCAGTCCATGGTTTATCACTACGTGCCCTGGCCAGAGAGGTGGGCTGTGCGCCCAGTACGCTGCTAAAACTATACGGCAGCTTTAATAATTTATTGCAGCATGTCAACGTCGAAACCCTCGCGCGTTTGCAGCATACCATTACCAGCCTGGCCGAAGACGACCCCGAGCCGTGGTTGCGCGCCTTAGCGGATGCCTATTGGCGGTTTGCGGAGCAAGACTGCTACCGCTGGCAGCTGCTGTTTGACTACCCGCTCGCCCAGGAAGGGGAGTTGGGCCAGCGCCAGAGCGACCTGATTGAAGCCCTGTTTACCCAGGTGGAGACATCGTTAAAGCAGTATCAACCTGCGCTGGATGACCTGGAAGCACGCTGCCTTGGCCGTACCTTGTGGGGCAGCGTTCACGGCTTGGTGCAGCTTGGCTTGAACGAGCGGCTAGGCTACTGGCAAGGGCAGCAACTCAAAGTCGATGAACTATTGGATCAACTCATGAGCACCGTGCTGGCCGGGTTGCGACACCGGGAGGCGGTGACGTGACATGGGGAATCAAAACCACCCGCTGCTTGCTGCGCCGCGTGATCTACGTGGCCATGCGCGTTTGCTACCGGCTGTCGGTGCATGGCCAAGGGCACGTACCCAAACGGGGCGCTGCGTTGGTCGTCTGTAACCACGTTAGCTTTATGGACGCGTTGGTGCTGGGCGGTGGAAGCCCTAGGTCGCTACGGTTTGTGATGGATCAGCCCATCTTCGAATCCCGCTGGCTGAAGTGGTGGTTTCAACTGGTCGGAGCGATTCCGGTCGAATCGGAACGCCATAGCCCGGGAGCGCTGCGGCGCACCCTGGATGAAGTGAGCAAGGCGCTGCGTGAGGGCGATGTCGTGATGGTGTTTCCGGAAGGGCGCTTAACCCCAGATGGCGACATTCATACCTTTCGCCGTGGGCTCGAAACCATTCTCGCCCGAGACAACGTGCCAGTAATTCCGGCAGGCTTGGCGGGGCTCTGGGGGTCGTGGACCTCCCACTACGGCGGCAAAGCACTAAAGAAGTGGCCTTCGCGGTTTAGAGCGCCAGTGAGCCTGCACTTTGGTCCGCCCATTTTAGTGCATGAAGTCGAGGGTGTGGCGTTAAGGCGCTTCTTGGAGCAGCGGGTTAGGGCATTGAAGGCCGCGGGCGATAGCGAGATCGCCCGTTGCCAGTCGCGACAGCAGGATTAGCGGCGGGGCAAGCGCAGCTTTTGCCAGCAGCGCGCTGAGGTGATCAGGTTATCGCGAATTTCCAGAATCTCCATCCGCGTGTTGCCGATCTGCAGGCAGGCTGGGCCTTCTGGGAAAGCTTCTAAGTGCTCAAGAATTAACCCGTTTAACGTCTTTGGGCCGTCGGTCGGCAGTTGCCACCCCAGCATCTTATTGATCTCACGAATGTTAGCCGTGCCTTCAATGACATGGCTACCATCATCCTGCTGGTGAATCTCGTCATCTTCGGAAACGTCGGTGGTGAACTCGCCGACGATCTCTTCGAGAATATCCTCAAGTGTCACCAGCCCCTCTACATCGCCGTACTCATCCACCACGATGCCGATCCGCCGCTTCTGCTTTTGAAAATTCAGCAGCTGGGTATGCAGCGGTGTGGATTCGGGAATGAAGTAGGGCTCGCGTGCCTCTTGAACAATCGCCGCTTTAGTGACTTCGCTGCGGGATAAAAAGCGCGCCGCGTTGCGCAGGTGCAGCATGCCAATAATGTTGTTGATATCGCCCTTATAGACCGGCAGGCGTGTGTGCTGGCTGGTGCGGATCTGGGTCAGAATATCTTCCAGCGAGTCGTCCAGGTCGATGCCCAATACTTCATGGCGGGGCACCATGATGTCGTTCACCGTCACGTTCTCAAGATCCAGAATCGACAGCAGCATGGCGCGGTGGCGATAGGGAATCAGCGTACCCGCTTCATGTACCACGGTGCGCAGCTCATCACGGGTCAGGCTATCGCCGCCGTTATCCACGCTTTTCACGCCAATCAGCCTTAGCAGACCGTTCGACATCACATTGACCAGCCATACCAAGGGGTAGAGTAGCTTTAGCAGCGGCTCCAGGGCGTAGGAGGTGGGGTAAGCAATGCGCTCAGGCTTGATGGCCGCGTAGGTTTTGGGTGTAACTTCCGCGAAAATCAGAATAGTGATGGTGAGCAACGCGGTGGAAATAGCCGGGCCGGACACATCGCCAAAAAAGTGGATGGCAATAATCGTGGCAATGGAGGCTGCCAAGTTATTGACGAAGTTATTGCCAATCAGAATAACGCCAATGAGTCGATCAGGGCGGGTGAGCAAGCGCATCACGCGCTTGGCGCTACGGTCGCCGCTGTTGGCTTGGTGGCTAAGTCGATAGCGGTTGATCGACATCATGCCCGTTTCAGAACTAGAGAAGAAGGCAGACAGCAGGATGAGTAAGGCTAGCAGGCCGAACAGTAACCCCAGAGGGAAGTCGTCGCTCAAGTCGAAAGTTCCTTTATGGCGTATTAAGCTCGATTTTTAGAAGCATGGCAGTGGCGTGTCAAGCGCGCGTTTACTAACGCGATCACCACTAAGCCCGCAGGCTTAGCGGTTAAGCAGAATTTCCAGCACGAATTTACTACCAAAGTAGGCCAGCAGCAGAAGGGCACAGCCACCGAGGGTCCAGCGCACGGCACGCATGCCGCGCCAGCCAAAACGGTAGCGGCCCACCAGTAGCGTGGTGAAAATGATCCAGGCGCCCAGTGAGAGAACAGTTTTATGAACCAAGTGCTGAGCAAACAGGTTATCGAGGAAGATTAAGCCGCTGATAATTGAGAGTGTCAGCAGCACAATGCCTGCCCAGACCAGTTCAAACAGCACCCGCTCCATGGTGGTCAGCGGTGGCAGCGACTGAACGATTCCGCGAATATGGTGGTGACGCAGCGCCTGGTTTTGCAATCCCACCAGCACCGCTTGCACGGCGGCAATGGCGAGCACGGCAAACGCCAGAGCAGAGCTCACGGCATGCAGCAAAATACCCGGTGTTAAGCCGCTATGGCTGCCCTGGCTAGGCAGCCAAGTGGCCACAATCAGGGCAATGCCAGCAAGTGGAAACAGCGCGATGCCCGCATTAAGCACTGGCTTGAATAGGCTGGCCACCAGCACCACATTCACCGCCACCGCCATCAATAACGTGGCACTGGTGGTAAAGCCGGGCAGCAGCCCCGGTGATTCCCCCACCAACTGCACGACCACGGGAATATGCAACAGTAGGCCCAGCGCGCCTAGCAGACGTACCATGCCCTGGCGGGGAGGCACCCGGCGAAACAGCGTCATGCCCTGCCAAATGGCAGCGGCGACATAGAGTATAAAAGCGATCGTGGCGAACGGGAGCGCCTGCATGATGCTATCCATGCGCCTTGCAGCGCGTTGTTGAGAAGAATAGGGTCAGAACAGCGCCTGTATCCGAGTGGCAATACCTCCCAGTCAGGACGCCTCAATGTATTTTCCGGTCATCTAGATCGGCCCGCCTACTATAACCAATCAAGGCGGCGTCGCACAGCCATCGAGCGCCAACGCTGACGCCCATGGAGACTCAGGCCGCGAGCGCGTATAATCTCGGCCACATTCGTCCGGTGAATACGCCCGGCGACAGCGACGGAGGCAGAGGCCCCATGTTTCAGAATCTGAGCGAGCGTCTTTCCCAGACGCTGAAGTCGATCAAAGGCCAAGCACGGCTAACCGACGACAATATCAAAGATACCCTACGTGAAGTACGCAAAGCGCTGCTTGAGGCAGACGTAGCGCTACCGGTAGTTAAAGCCTTTATTGAGCGGGTGCGCGAGCGTGCGGTCGGCCAAGAGGTGTCGAAAAGCCTCTCGCCGGGCCAGCAGTTCGTCAAAATCGTCCAGCAAGAGCTGGAAGCGATTATGGGCGAGGCCAATGAAGGCCTTGGCCTAAAAGGCTCTCCCGCTGTCGTGCTGATGGCCGGTTTGCAGGGGGCGGGTAAAACCACCTCCGTCGCCAAGCTGGCCCGCTACCTGCGCGAGCGCGAAAAGAAAAAAGTGCTGGTGGTCTCGGCAGACGTCTACCGTCCGGCGGCCATCGACCAGCTTGAAACCCTGGCGAAAGAGGTTCAGGTCGACTTCTTTCCCTCCCGCTCTGATCAGAAGCCGGTCGACATCGCCAACGCGGCCATCAAGCACGCTAAAATTCAGTTCCACGACGTAGTGCTAGTCGATACTGCAGGCCGCCTTGCCATCGATGAAACGATGATGGCGGAAATTCAGGCACTGCATAAGGCGGTTTCTCCCCAAGAAACGCTGTTTGTTGTCGATGCCATGACTGGCCAGGATGCGGTAAATACCGCCAAGGCGTTCAATGAAGCGCTGCCCTTGACCGGTGTGATCCTGACCAAGGCTGATGGTGATGCAAGGGGTGGTGCTGCACTGTCTGTCCGTCATGTCACGGGTAAGCCGATCAAGTTTATGGGGGTTGGTGAAAAGGTCGATGCGCTAGAGCCTTTCCACCCCGACCGGGTCGCGTCTCGAATTCTTGGTATGGGCGACATGCTGTCGCTGATCGAAGAAGCCGAGCGCACGGTGGATAAAGACAAGGCCGCCAAGCTTGCCAGTAAGGTGAAGAAGGGCGATGGCTTTGATCTTGAGGACTTCCGTGACCAGCTTCAGCAGCTCAAGAAAATGGGCGGCATGGGCGGCCTGCTCGGCAAACTGCCGGGCATGGGCCAAATGGCCGAACTGGCGCAAGGCCCCGGCCCTGAGAAGGAGCTAGGCAAGCTAGAAGCGCTGATCAACTCCATGACGCCCAAAGAGCGCCGCAAGCCCGACATCATTAACGGTTCGCGCAAACGCCGCATAGCAGCGGGGGCGGGCCTGCAGGTGCCTGACTTGAACCGCCTGCTAAAGCAGCACAAGCAGATGCAGAAGATGATGAAGAAAGCGGGCAAGAAAGGTGGCATGCAGAAAATGATGCGCGGTATGTCGGGCATGATGGGTGGCGGCGGCGGCCCGGGTGGCCCCGGTGGTATGGGCGGCATGGGTGGTCCTGGCGGCTTACCCTGGCGCTAAATGGTACCTGTCGTCGCGTTCTGATGCGCTTGGTAAGGTTGACGACCTGTGAGTTTTCTGGCTGTCAGGCTTTCCAAGCCGAGCGCATTTGCGTAGAATGCGGCCTCTTCATGCGTGGGTGTTGGCAAAATGTGCGTTAGCACGGCCCCAATACTTGCCAATGAAGGTCCTGATGGTGTGTCGCCTTGGCTTATATAAGCAGGTGGTGCGCCAAGAAAACAGTATGACGAGTGTTCTGATAGCGGTTTGCGCTATGCCCCACTCTCGTAACCTCAACCGAAGGATAGTTATCGTATGGTTACCATTCGTTTGGCACGTGGTGGCGCCAAAAAGCGTCCCTTTTATCACCTGACTGTTACCGATTCTCGCAACGCCCGTGATGGCCGTTTCATCGAGCGTATCGGCTTCTTCAATCCGGTTGCCCGTGGTCAAGAAGAGCGTCTGCGTGTTGATCTGGATCGCGTTACTCACTGGCAGAGCCAAGGCGCCCAGCTGTCTGGTCGTGTTGCTGAGCTGGTTAAAGAAGCGCGCAAGCAGGCCTAAGCCTGTTGCCCGTCGCAAGTCATAGCAATAGATGCTGTTGTAGCTGGAGTGGTCGTCAATGACGCGTTTTAACACTAGCCATACTGACGACACACATGTGGTGCTTGGTAAGCTAACTAGCCCTCACGGGATTAAAGGTTGGCTGAAGGTGTACTCCTATACCAACCCCATGGACAGCATTCTAGAGTACCCTGAGTGGTGGGTGCGCCAAGGGGAAACCCTCACGCGTATGACCGTGGTTCAGGGGAGTCGGCAAGGTAAAGGGTTGGTGGTGCAGTTAAAAGGTGTGGATGACCGAACGGCAGCCGAAGCGCTGGCGCAAGCGGATATCCTGATGCCGAAAGAGTCACTGCCCGAGCTTTCCGACGATGAGTATTACTGGCATGAGCTTGAGGGCCTTACTGTCTTCACTCGGTCAGGCGAACGGTTAGGGCAGGTCAGCTACCTGTTCGAGACCGGCGCGAACGATGTCATGGTGGTACGCGGTGATAACGACGCAATCGACAAGCGCGAGCGGCTGTTACCCTTTTTGCCTGATGATGTGATCGTTGAGATCGACCTGGAAGATGGCCGTATGGTGGTCGACTGGGATCCTGAGTTCTGATGAGCCAAGACGCTTTGAACGAACGGTCAGCGGACGATCCAGCGGTGCTCGAAGAGGGCGCGACAGACGTACCGGCGATGTGGATTGGCGTGGTATCGCTGTTTCCCGACATGTTCGATGCGATAACCCAGCAAGGTGTGATCGGTCGAGCGGTAGAGAAGCAGCGCATTGCCCTTGAGTTCTGGAATCCGCGTGATTATGCCACCGACCGCCACCGCAGCGTGGACGATCGCCCCTATGGCGGCGGCCCCGGTATGCTAATGAAGGTAGACACCCTCCGGGCGGCTATCTTTGATGCTCGCCAACGTGCCGAGCAGGCAACCGGTCTCACGCCGACGGTGATCTACCTATCGCCCCAAGGGCGCCGGTTAGATCAGCAGGGCGTTCAAGTGCTCGCCTCGGCAGGCCCTCTTGTAGTGGTTGCCGGGCGCTATGAAGGCATTGATGAGCGCGTGGTGGAGAGTGACATCGATGAAGAGTGGTCGATTGGCGACTATGTGCTGAGCGGCGGCGAGTTGCCCGCGATGGTGCTGATCGACGCAGCGGCAAGGCTGGTACCCGGCGTGCTGGGCCACCAGGATTCCGCTATCGAAGACTCGTTTAATGACGGCTTGTTAGACTGCCCGCACTATACCCGTCCTGAAGTCATCGACGGGCGCCGAGTGCCTGAGGTGCTGCTAAGCGGAAATCATGCAGCCATCAAGCGCTGGCGGTTAAAGCAGTCGCTGGGGCGTACCTGGCAGCGTCGTCCTGATCTGTTAGCAGGGCGAACCCTTAACGCCGAGCAGCAAGTGCTGCTAGACGAGTTTATCGAGGAACACGCTCTGTCCGCTACGTTGGGTAAAGCGGAGTAGGCAGAGCGGCGGTGCAGGACGGATACGGTAGTAAGCTTACGTACCTGCGTCACCCATAACGACTCCCGCGTAGCTCGCTTCGAGCGCCGGGATCACGGTTTGCCCCTTCCACGACTGCGTGGCAAGCCATTACGTTATTTAGGAGTATGAAGATGAGCAGCAAGAACAAGGTGATCCAGGCGATCGAAGCCGAGCAAATGAGCAAAGAGATTCCTGCTTTTGCACCGGGCGACACCATCGTCGTTCAGGTTAAAGTAAAAGAAGGTACTCGTGAGCGTCTGCAGGCGTTTGAAGGTGTGGTCATCGGTAAGCGTAACCGCGGCCTGAACTCCGCTTTCACCGTACGCAAAATCTCCCACGGTGTTGGCGTTGAGCGTACCTTCCAGACCTACAGCCCGCTGGTTGACTCTATCGAAGTCAAGCGTCGTGGTGACGTTCGTCAAGCCAAACTGTACTACCTGCGTGAGCGCAGCGGTAAGTCGGCGCGTATCAAGGAAAAACTGGCTTAATCGCCACTTTTTTCACGGGCGCACGGCGCTCGGATACGGAAAACCCCGTCACCGCTTTGCGGGGCGGGGTTTTTGTTTGTCGCCTTGCAGGGAGACCGTTAGCCTATGAGCGTGATTGATGCTTATCTGGATGCTCTGTGGTTAGAGCAGGGAGCCAGCGACCATACGCTAGCGGCCTATCGGCGCGATTTAGCCGCTTGGCAGCAGCAGCTTGAACGCGATGATGAAACGCTGCTCACAGCCTCGCCAACGCGTTTTAGCACTTGGATGGAGCAGCGTCGCGAGCAAGGCTACCAACTGCGCAGCAACGCCAGAATGCTTTCGTCACTACGCAGTTTTTATCGCTGGGCACGGCTCTATGGACATATAGACAGCGACCCGCTGGCCAACGTGTCGCTCCCCAAAGTGCGCCCCAGCCTGCCCGATACGTTGGAAGAAGACGAGGTCGAGCGCCTGCTGCTGGCCCCGGATGTGGGCACGCCGCTGGGTGTGCGTGATCGCACCATGCTGGAGCTGCTCTACGCCTGTGGGCTGCGGGTGTCTGAGCTTGTTGGCCTGACCGGCGATGCAGTCAACTTGCGCCAGGGGGTGGTGCGCGTGCGCGGCAAAGGGGATAAAGACCGCCTAGTGCCCATGGGGGAGGAGGCCGCCGAGTGGCTAGCGCAGTACTTAAAAACGGCGCGGCCAGCGTTGATGCAGGACCCAACGCGCCCAGCGCTGTTCCCCGGGCGAGGCGATAACTCAATGACGCGGCAGACATTTTGGCACCGTATTAAAGCCCACGCCATCACGGCAGGAATATCGCGGCCGCTGTCGCCTCACACGTTGCGCCACGCATTCGCGACTCATTTATTGAATCATGGGGCTAATTTACGGGTCGTACAGCTGCTGTTAGGTCATAGCGACCTATCCACCACACAAATTTATACTCACGTTGCCCAGGCGCGCCTGGAGCAACTGCATGCTGACCACCATCCACGAGGTTAATCAAAGAATGCGCCAACGTATGCCCTCAGCTGCGAAATCCTGTGCCCCCTGGCTGGTGCTGGCGGGCAGTTTACTGCCTGCTTTTGCCTACGCCGATGATGTTGCCGAGCGCTTGGCTGAAAATTTACAGGTGAACGGCCAGCCGATGCCGGTAGAGCAGGTGAGCGCCACGCCGATGGAAGGGATCTATCATGTTCGTCTGGAGAGCGGTGAGTCGTTTTACTCCAATGCCGACGGTAGCCACTTTTTGGTAGGGGACCTCTACCAAAATGCGGATAATGGACTAGTGAATCTGACCGAGCAGTCCCGCAACCAAGAGCGAGCAGCGGCGCTGGCAGCGATTCCCGAGAGCGAGCGCGTCGTGTTTAGGGGCGTCGAGGAGCCCAAGGCCACGGTGGTGGTGTTTACCGACCCCACCTGCCCCTATTGCGAGCGCCTCCATGAGACCGTGCCCGAGCTCAACGAACGTGGGATTGCGGTACACTATCTCGCTTTTCCACGAGCTGGTATGGGCAGTGGCGCCGCTAACACCCTCCAGCAAGTCTGGTGCTCTGATAACCGCAGTGAAGCGATGAATCAGGCTAAAGAGGGCCAGACGATTGCCGCAGAAGCCAGCTGCGATAACCCGGTGGCAGATCAGTACGCCTTGGGGCAAGCGCTAGGGGTGCAAGGCACGCCAGCTATTATCCTGCCCGATGGGCAAATGGTGCCTGGATTTGTACCCCCCGAGCGGCTCGTTGCCATGTTAGGCTTGGAAGATGAATAACGTCACATAAGTGACGAACGGACACGCTGAGACACTGATTTAAGAAGCGGCACCCGCGGGTGCCCAACACGAAAGGGGAAGTATTTTGAAACCGGTAAGAGTAGGCATTTGTGGGTTAGGCACTGTGGGTGGCGGCACCTTCAACGTATTAACGCGCAACGCGGATGATATTAGCCGCCGCGCAGGCCGCCCGATTGTGATTGAGCAGGTTGCCCACCGCAGTATTCATCCCGACTGCGATATTACCGGCATTAACGCGACATCCGATGTCTTCGAGGTGGCGAACAACCCCAACGTAGATGTGCTGGTCGAGCTGATTGGCGGATACGATATTGCCCGCGAGCTGGTGCTCACCGCGATTGCCAACGGCAAGCACGTGGTCACCGCCAACAAGGCGCTGATCGCCGTTCACGGTAACGAGATTTTCCGTGCGGCCCATGAAAAGGGCGTGATCGTTGCCTTTGAAGCCGCCGTCGCGGGGGGGATTCCCGTCATCAAATCGCTGCGTGAAGGCCTGGGTGCTAACCGTATCGAGTGGGTCGCGGGCATTATCAACGGCACCGGTAACTTCATTCTGACTCACATGCGCGACGAAGGCCGTGCCTTTGAAGACGTATTGGCCGAGGCCCAGGCGCTTGGCTATGCCGAAGCCGACCCGACGTTCGATGTGGAAGGCATCGATGCCGCCCACAAGCTGACCATCCTGGCCTCGATTGCCTACGGCGTGCCGTTGCAGTTTGAAAAAGCTTTCACCGAAGGGATCTCCCGCATTACTGCCGAAGACGTGGAGCAGGCCGACAACCTCGGTTACGTCATCAAGCATCTGGGGATCTCCAAGCGTACCGATCAAGGCCTTGAGCTGCGTGTTCACCCCACGTTGATTCCCAAAGAGCGCCTGCTGGCCAATGTGCATGGTGTGAAAAACGCCATTGCGGTCATGGGCGACGCGGTTGGCCCCACGCTGTATTACGGCGCGGGTGCGGGTGCTGAGCCAACGGCGTCTGCCGTGGTGGCGGATCTGCTGGACGTGGCCCGCGACATCGCCACCGACCACCACTACCGGGTACCTTATCTGGCGTTTAGCGGCATCGACGAAGACGTGAGCCAGCTGCCGATTATGCCGATGGAAGAGATCACCACGGCTTACTACCTGCGCCTGCTGGCGGTAGACCGCCCCGGTGTGCTGGCCCGTGTAGCGACCATTCTGGCCGAGCAGGGCATCTCCATTGAAGCGCTGATTCAGAAAGAGGCCACCGAAGGCGAGCTGGTACCGATCATTCTGCTGACGCATCGCACCAAAGAGAAGCAGATGAACGAAGCGATCCGCGAGATCGAAGCCATGGCGGATATTGCAGGCCCCGTCATGCGTATTCGCGTAGAAAGCCTGGACGAAGGAGAGTAACCGATGCGCTATATCAGCACGCGTGGGCAAGCCCCCGCGCTCTCTTTCGAAGAGGTGGTGCTTACCGGTATGGCCAGCGACGGCGGCCTCTACGTCCCGGAAACGCTGCCTGAGTTCTCCAGAGAAGAGCTGGCCGACATGGCCGGGCTCTCCTACGCCGAGATCGCCTTTCGGGTGATGAAACCGTTCGTCAATGGTGAGATCGACGACGAGACCTTCCGCCGTTTGGTGACCGAGGCGTACGCCACGTTCAACCACGACGCAGTGGTGCCGTTAAAGCAGCTGGATGCCAGCCACTTCCTGTTAGAGCAGTTCCACGGCCCGACGCTGGCGTTTAAAGACGTGGCGCTGCAACTGTTGGGGCGACTGCTGGATCACTTCCTGAAAAAGCGTGGTGAACGCGCGGTGATCATGGGGGCCACGTCCGGGGATACCGGCTCGGCGGCCATCGAAGGCTGCCGCCACTGCGACAACCTGGATATCTTTATTCTGCACCCCCATAACCGCGTCTCCGAAGTGCAGCGTCGCCAGATGACCTCGGTGCTGGCGAATAACGTCTTCAACATCGCCATTGAGGGCAACTTCGATGATGCCCAGGCGATGGTCAAGGCCAGCTTTGCCAATCAAGGCTTCTTGAACGGCACGCGGCTTGTTGCGGTGAATTCGATCAACTGGGCGCGTATCATGGCCCAGATCGTCTACTACGTGGCCGCAGGCGTGGCGTTGGGCGCTCCCCAGCGGGAAGTAAGCTTCTGCGTGCCCTCGGCTAACTTCGGCAACGTCTTTGCGGGCTATATGGCTTACAAGATGGGCCTGCCGGTGAAGCAGTTCATCATTGCCACCAATGCTAACGATATTCTGCACCGCACGTTGGCGGCTAACGACTTCTCCAAGAAAGAGCTCGCAGCCACGCTGGCACCCTCTATGGATATCGTCGTGTCGTCCAATTTCGAGCGCCTGCTGTTCGATGCGTACGACCGTGATGGTGCCGCCGTGGCCGCACTGCTGGAGCGCTTCCAGCAAGCGCCCACCGCGCTTGCCGATGCGCCGCTGGCCAAGCTGCGCGAGAAGTTCGCCAGCTACAGCGTCGATGACGAGACAATCCTGGAAGTGATTCGAGAAGCGCATCATCGCACCGGGGAAATTCTTGATCCGCATACGGCTACCGGCTACCGAGCGGCCGAGCGGGCGCGTGTGGATACCTCCACGCCGATGATCACCCTGGCCACCGCCCACCCGGCGAAGTTCGCCGAGGCAGTGGTGAAAGCGGGCTTCCAGGGCGTACCGCTGCCGACCCACATGGACGACCTGCTGGAGCGCGAAGAGCGCTACACGGTGTTGCCCGCCGAATTGAGCGCGGTACAGCAGTTCGTCGCTGACAACCGTCGCTGAGGTGATATGACCCAAGTGTCACCCCTTTCTCAGCAGAGTAACCAGCCCCGCCTAGAGCCTCGTCCCCTGGACGAGGCTGTTTATTTGCGTGCGCAATCCGAAGGGCTGAGCGAGCTTCAGGCAAGGCTCCTGGCATCGCGGCTGCCCGGCTATACCGGGGAGCTTGCGCCGCTGGTGTCGCCCAGCCTGCGCTATCTCGTGCATCCTGAAAAACTCGCCGATGGTCGCCGAGCGGCGGAGCGGATTGCCCAGGCGGTCGCCGAGGGCGAGTCCATAGGCATTCTGACCGACTACGATGTGGACGGCATCACCTCTCACGTGGTCATTCGGCGTACGCTGGTCGAGCTATTTGGCGTGCCCGAGCACAAGCTACACAGCTTAATTGGTCACCGCATTCACGACGGCTACGGCATCAGCCTGCCGCTGGTGGAGCGAACGCTGAGCTTAAAACCGCTGCCGACGCTGGTGATTACCGCCGACTGCGGCAGTTCTGACGAGCCGCGCATTGCGCGGCTGAAAGCAGCCGGTATCGATGTGGTGGTCAGCGACCACCATGCGCTGCCCCTGGAAGGCCCGCCGCCCTCGGCGTATGCCTGCGTGAACCCGACTCGCAGCGACTGCGACTATCCGGATAAAACCATTGCAGGTTGCATGGTGGCGTGGCTGCTGATGTCGCTCGCCCGCGGCGTACTGGTGGAGTGGGGCGCATTGCCTGAGGCCACGCCGAAGCTCTCACCGTGGCTCTCCTACGTGGCGTTAGGCACCGTGGCGGATTGCGTCTCGCTGGGTGGAAGCCCCGCCAACCGTGCGGTGGTGAGCTACGGCTTAACGCTGATCAACCGTATGGATGCTGCCTGCTGGCGGGCCATGGCAGCGCGCTTAGGGGCCGACAGCGTGCCCTTCAACGCTGAAACCTTGGCGTTTCAGATGGGCCCCAGGATCAACGCCCGTTCGCGGCTAGATGACCCCTACGCGGCACTGCACTTTATGCTGGCAGAGAGCGACGGCGTCGCGAACCGTCAACTCGAAGTGCTGGACCAAGATAATCAGTCCCGCAAGGCGATTGAGGCAGATATGGCTGAGGAGGCGCGGGCGCTCGCCGTTCCCGCCTTGGAGGCCAACGAGCCTGCCGTCGTGGTGCTGCTGGAAGATGGCCACCCCGGCGTGCAGGGCATCGTCGCTTCAAGGCTGGTGCAGGCCTACGGACGCCCAGCCGTGGTGCTTACGCGGGCGGCGGCACCCAATATGCTTACCGGCTCCGGCCGCTCTATTGACGGGCTGCATTTACGGGACGCACTACAGCGCACCTTTGAGCTTGCCCCAGAGGCGCTGCCGCGCTTTGGGGGCCACAGTGGCGCTGCAGGCGTGGGCGTGCCACGGGAGCAGCTCGACACCTTCAAAGCCGCGTTTTTGCAGGCGGTCGGTGAGCAGCTGGGCGATACACCGCTCTACCCGCGTCTGTGGACCGATGGCGAGCTCTCGACCGCCCAACTCTCGCTGGCGACGCTGGTGGAAATCGAGACGTTAGGCCCCTACGGGCGGGAGTTCGACCCGCCGTTATTTGAAGGGCGCTTTATTGTGGAAGCGCTGCGCCCGGTGGGTGCAGAAGGTTCGCACCTGATGATGGAGCTCTCCATGGGGGCCGTCACCAGCAAAGCGATTTGGTTTCGCGCGCTCACACCGGGGGAGTTGCCCTCGTTTAGCGTGGGCGATACGCTGCACTGCGCTTACAAGCTCAATCGCAACCGCTGGCGCGGTCGCGAGTCATTGCAGCTCATGGTGGAGCACGCTAGCCCCGTTTAACGCTCTCCGATATCCTCGCGTCCTTGGCCGCTTAAGCGGCCGCTCTAATAATCCTAAAAAGGACGCACTCATGCGCATGGAAGACCTGCCTAAAGACCCCCACAAGCCCTATGAAGACATCATGGCGATGCTGTTGGGTACGCTGTTCGTCGCACTCGGGGTGACGTTCTATACCCACGCGGTGCTGCTCACCGGCAGTACCGCAGGGATGGCGCTACTGCTCAATTATCTGACCGGGTGGGGTTTTGGCGTCTGGTTTTTTGCCATCAATCTGCCGTTTTACTATCTGGCGATCAAACGCATGGGGTGGAGCTTTACGCTGCGCACCTTTGTTGCCATTGGCTTGGTCTCGCTGTTCTCCGAGCTCACTCAGGGGTGGGTCGAATTTGCCAACGTGCCGTCGCTCTACGCGGCACTGATGGGCGGCGCATTGATGGGGATTGGCATGCTGATGCTGTTTCGCCACCGCACCAGCCTCGGCGGTATCAACATTCTTGCCCTCTACCTGCAGGATAAACATGGCCTGCGGGCAGGCTATGTGCAGCTCGGCATCGACGCCGTGATCCTGCTGGTGGCACTCACCCAGCTACCCCTAGACCGCGTAGGCTACTCGGTGTTGGGGGCGCTGATGCTCAACTTGATTATCGCCCTGAACCACAAGCCAGGGCGTTATATCGGGGTTAGCTAAACGGTTGCTAGTTAAGCCAAAACCACCAGGCGATCAAGCCAATGACGGCAATACCCGCAAGGTTGATCAGTAAACTCATACGGCCTCCTGCTGGGTGGGCTTCCATAACCGTAGGCGGTTGGCGTTGCTGACCACGGTGATGGAGGAGAGCGACATGGCCACGCCGGCAATGATCGGTGATAGCAACATGCCGGTTACGGGGTAGAGCACGCCGGCGGCAATCGGGATACAAAGTACGTTATAGCCAAATGCGCCGACTAGATTCTGCTTGATGTTGGTGAGCGTGGCCCGGCTAAGCTCAATCGCCGTGGCCACGCCGTGTAGTGAGCCGCGCATCAGCGTAATACCGGCGCTCTCCATGGCGATATCGGTACCCTGGCCAATGGCAAAACCCACGTTGGCCCGGGCCAGTGCTGGGGCGTCGTTAATACCGTCGCCCACCATGCCGACCACTTCGCCCGCCGCTTGGCGGCGCTCAATCTCGGCGTGCTTGTCGTCGGGCGTCATACCTGCCTTGAACTCGCTAATGCCGACCTCGCGGGCCACCGCAGCGGCGGTATGTTCGTTATCGCCCGTCAACATCACCACGGTTAATCCGTCATCCTGCAAGCGCTTTACGGCGGCGGCGGCATCTTTGCGCAGCGGGTCGCTAACGCCGAAGAGGGCGGCCAGCTTGCCATTCACCGCTAAATAAACCAGCGAGCGCGCCTTGGCTTCCAGCTGGCGAATGCTCTCGTCTGCTGGGGAAAGGTCGACGCCAGACGCTTCCAATAAGCGCGCATTGCCTAGCAGCAGCGTGTCATTAGCTTGGCTGGTGCCTTTAACACCGCCGCCGGTCACGCTATCAAAGCTAGCCAGCGCATCGGGTCGGGCGCCTTGCTCTTCGGCGTAGGCCGTCAGCGCTTTGGCAAGGGGGTGCTCCGAGCGGCTCTCTAGGGCGGCCACCCAGGCCAGTACTTGGGTGCTATCGTTATGCAGCACCGTTGCCTCAGTGACACGCGGCTTTCCTTCGGTCAGCGTGCCGGTCTTGTCCACCACCAGGGTGGTCAGACGGCTAGCGGTTTGCAGCGCTTCGCCGCTGCGCACCAGCACGCCATGCTCGGCGGCTTTGCCCACGCCAATCATGGTAGAGATCGGGGTGGCCAAGCCCAGCGCGCAGGGGCAGGCGATAATTAGCACGGTAGTAGCAGTAACCAGCATATGAATAGCCACCGGAGCGGGTCCGAGGTTGTACCAGGCAAGGGCCGTTAGCACCGCAATAATCATCACGGCGGGTACAAATATGCCAGAGATCGTATCGGCCAGCTCGCCAATCGGTGGGCGGGAGTTTTGTGCGCTGGCCACCTGCTCGGTAATGCGCCCCAAACGGGTATCGCGGCCGATGCGCGTGGCGCGGTACACCAAGCTACCGTTACCGTTCACCGTGCCCGCGCTTACGTCATCGTCCGCTGTTTTATGCACGGGCACCGGTTCGCCGGTAAGCATGGATTCATCGATATAGCTCTGGCCGTCGAGCACTACGCCATCCACCGGCAGCCGCTCACCGGGGCGCACGCGAATATGGTCATCCAGCGCTACATCGTCCACCGCGATTTCTTGTTCAACGCCGTCGCGTATCACCCGGGCGGTTTTCTCCTGCAGGTCGAGCAGCCGTTTAAGGGCGCTGCTGGTGCGACCGCGGGCTTTGAGCTCCAGTGCATTGCCCAACAAAATCAGGCCGATCACCATGGCAGAGGCTTCAAAATAGATGCCGTGAGCCACCTCAGGCAACCAGGGGGCAAAGAGCACCACCATCATGGAGTAGAGCCAGGCGGTGCCGGTACCCATGGCCACCAGGGTGTCCATGTTGGCTTGGTGGTGCTTGAGTTGTTTCCAAGCGTTGGTGAAAAAGTGCCGCCCAGGAAAGGCCAAAATAGCCAGCGTCAGCAGGCCAATCACCAGCCAATACAAGCGGCCGGCGCCCATGGGGTGCGGGTGATAGACGAACATGCTCAGCATGAGTGGAATGGCGAGGGAGAGCGACAGCACGCTGCCCTTGAGGCGCTGGCGGTAGGTAACGGCCTCTTGCGCCTCGCGAGTGCGCTCGGCTTCACGCATATCCACAATCGGTTCGGCGCGATAGCCTGCCTCAGCAACGGCCGCTATTAGCGCTTCCTGAGTAGCACTGCCGGTGACTTGGGCGGTGTGGGTGCCAAAATTCACCGAGGCGCTGTTCACGCCTGGGGTATGGGACAGCGCTTTTTCGACGCTTTTGACACAGCCTGCGCAGGTCATGCCGCTAATCAGCAGGCGCAGTTGGGGCGCATCCACGGGCGCACTTTGCGATTCAGCGGGTTCAGGTGCGTCGGGGTGTGGTGCGTCACTCGCGTCGTCGCTGGGCGGGTAGCCCGCATCGTTGAGCGTACTATCCAGCGCTTGATCGTCAAGGGAGCTGGTCACTTCCAGGCGCTTTTCTGCAGGGAAGCCATCCACTTGGGCGGCCGGGTCCTGGGCTTGAATGGCCTCACGCATGCGCTTAACGCAGCCCTGGCAGTTCATACCCGGCACGGTGCGTATCAGCATCACGGTTTGCTCGGTGTCGCGCTGCATGGTGCCTCCTCGGGAAAACTTTCGATTAAGCGGCACAGGCTATGGCCATCAGGGGTGCCGTCAGGCATGTCGCGCCAGCTCTCCAGTGCCTGCTCCATACGCTCGGCAAGTGCCTCTAGCTCGGCAATCCGCGCGCGTATTTGCGGCAGCCGGTGGGCAAGCAGATCGCGCACTAGCGGGCAGGGGGAGTCGCCTTGGTCGGCATGGGCTAGGATGTCACGGATTTCCGCCACGCTAAACCCCAGCTTGCGCGCCCGCTGAATGAAGTGCAGGCGCTCCAAATCGGTGGCGGAGTAGAGCTGGTAACCGTTGTCGGGATGGCGTTGGGGAGATAGCAACCCTTCTCGGGTGTAATGGCGGACGGTTTCAGCAGTGACGTGACCGCGCTTGGCAAGCTCGCCAACTTTTAAATCGCTTAACGACATAACCTCCCCCTGATTGGCGGTAAATGTTCAAACTGCATTGTAAAACCTTTGGGTAACCCATAGGTCAAGTGGGCGTGATCGACTCAGTCGAAATGACTAAAACACTGATTTAAAACGAGCGTACGACTAATGTATAAGCGGAAAATAAAATAAAACGCTCGTTTGCACTTGAACCGAACCAAGCATTGGGCGAAAACTGAGGTGTAGGAACAACGCGGATGGATGGCACAGTCCGCCGGATCATCGGGAGAGAGGCCCACAATGCATAATAACTTCAAGAAATTAACCCTAGCGGCCGCGGTTGCAGCAGTTACCTTTGCAAGCCAAGCTAACGCAGGCGGATATCAGATTAACGAGCAGAGCGTTAGTGGGCAGGGGTATGGCCATGCGGGACGTAGCTCAAACGTCAACGACGCCACCATCGTGTTCGGTAACCCTGCGGGTATGTCGTTCCTGGACCGCGCTCAGATTACGGCAGGCGGTACTTTTTTAAGCGTCGATACGGATATTAGTAATGTCTCGGCGAACCGCACATTAGATGCCGGTGTTGCTCAAGGCGGTGCCCCCGTCGGTACTCAGGTGCCTATCGGTGCGATTCCTGGAACGAACGATGGCGATATGGTGCCGGGTACGCTGGTGCCCTTTGCGTTCTATGCTCACCCAGTCAATGAACAACTGGCGTTTGGGTTTGGCGTTTACGCACCGTTCGGTTCTAAAACCGAGTACGAGGATACGTTCCAGGGCCGTTATTTTGGTGATTACACCGAGTTACGTGTGGTGAGTGCGCAGCCAACAGTGTCTTACCGCTTTAATGAGCAGTGGTCGGCGGGTATTGGTATTACTTACAATCAAGTGGAAGGTGAGCTGCGTCGTCAACTGCCGTCCAGCGCAGCATTTAACGCGGCGGGTGATGTGGACTCACGGGTCGAAGGTGACGACGACGGTTGGGGGTATAACCTAGGCGTCATTTATCAGCCGGTGCCAGAAACGACCCTTGGTCTAACCTATCGTTCAGCGGTTGATTACGAATTGGAAGGCACCTTCCAGGCCACAGATCCGCTCGGCAATGTAGTGCGTGCCGATACCGCTAGCTTGGATTTGACCACGCCTGAAACGGTTAACTTCTCGCTAACTCAACAAATGACCGACCGCCTGAAGCTGATGTTCGGCGCATCATGGGTGCGTTGGAGCCAGTTTGAAGAGATCTCAATCATTGGTAGCCAAGGTAACGAAATTACCAACGAGCAGCAAAACTACTCAAATGCCTGGGCCTTTGCCTCTGGTGGTGAGTATCAGTTAACGCCGACGTTAGCGCTGCGCGCTGGCGTAACGTTAGATTTCACGCCTACCAACGACCAAGACCGCAGCGTACGTATTCCCTCTGATGAGCGTCGTATCTTCTCTGTCGGTGCTGGCTGGAGCCCGACCCCCGATCTGACGCTGGACTTCGCCTACTCCTATCTCACCGAGCGCAGCACCTTTGTTGAGCAAGATCGTCAAGACTTGCTTGCCAGTGCTCAAACCGGTGGTGTGCCCGTCGGCGGTGCCACTTACTCTGCCGACTACAAAAACCAAGCTCATGGCTTTGGTGCTCAGCTGACCTATCGGTTCTGATCGGCTGCTCGCGCTTACTGATCGGTTTTCGACCTACTGACCCGGCTTCGGCCGGGTTTTTTACGTGAGCAACGAAGGGCTGGGTGGGTGCGGTATGCGCTGGGTTTCGCTACAATGCGTGCCAGAATTCCGCCGCTGGGCTGGCTCGCGAAGGTGTTAAACGCCAAGCGGTGAGTCACCTCAGCGGCGCCTGTCTCTTTTAAGCCGCGTTTTAGCGCGCATGAGACCCCGCTATTTACTGACCAAGGCTAGGGCGATCCATGTTGGAAACCAACCCGATTCATAACCAGATCAAGGACCTGTCTGAGCGGACAGACGTTCTTAGGGGGTATCTTTGACTATGCCGAGCGTAAAGATCGGCTAGAAGAAGTATCCCGCGAACTCGAAGACCCCAACGTCTGGAACGATCCAGACTACGCTCAAAAGCTGGGCAAAGAGCGTGCCTCCCTCGAAGCCATTGTGGCGACCATTGATGAGCTGGATCAGGGGCTAGCGGATAGCCGCGACCTGCTAGAGCTCGCCGAGATGGAAGAGGACGAGGGCACCGTCGAGGAAGTACGCAAAGAGCTCGACGGCTTACAGGACGCTCTGGAGAAGCTCGAGTTTCGCCGCATGTTCTCGGGAGAAATGGACGAGAACAACGCCTACCTGGATATTCAATCGGGGTCCGGTGGCACCGAAGCCCAGGACTGGGCCAATATTTTGCTGCGTATGTACCTGCGCTGGGCAGAGAGCCACGGCTTCAAAACCGAGATCATCGAAATTTCCCCAGGCGAAGTGGCGGGCATCAAATCGGCGTCGCTGCATATCCAGGGCGACCACGCCTTTGGCTGGCTACGCACGGAAACCGGCGTTCACCGCTTAGTGCGCAAAAGCCCGTTCGACTCCGGTGGCCGCCGCCACACCTCGTTTGCCTCCGTCTTTGTGTCGCCAGAAATCGACGACAGCTTCGAGGTCGAGATCAATCCATCGGATCTGCGTGTCGATACCTATCGTTCCAGCGGTGCGGGTGGTCAGCACGTCAACACCACCGACTCCGCGGTACGGATTACCCACGAACCCACCGGAATTGTGGTGGCATGCCAGAATCAGCGCAGCCAGCACGCGAACCGCGACTTCGCCATGAAGCAGTTGAAGGCGAAGCTGTGGGAGTTTGAGATGCAAAAGCGCAATGCGGCCAAGCAGGAAGCGGAAGACTCCAAAGCCGATATCGGTTGGGGCAGCCAAATTCGCTCTTACGTACTGGATGATCAGCGCATTAAAGACCTGCGTACCGGCGTTCAGTCCAGCAACTGCGACAAGGTGCTCGACGGGGATTTAGATCAGTTTATCGTCGCCAGCCTGAAGCAGGGTTTGTAATCTTTTTAGCGTTTGAACAGAAATAGGGTGCCCGATGGCTAACCAAGACGCGTCTTCTCTCGATAACGAAAATCACCTGATCGCCGAGCGCCGTGCCAAGCTAGCGGCCCGCCGTGAGCGGGCGGCCGAGCAGGGAAAAAGCGCTTTCCCGAACGATTTCCGCCGCGACAGCCTCACCGTTGAGCTGCACAACCTGCTGGGCGAGAAAGACAAAGCCGAGCTGGAAGCGCTGGATCATCAGGCGTCGGTGGCCGGTCGCGTGATGCGCAAACGCGGTCCTTTCATCGTGATTCAGGACGTGGCGGGCCAGATCCAGCTCTACGTGGATAAAAAGGGGCTGCCGGAAGACGTGCTGGAAGACATCAAAGGCTGGGATATCGGCGATATCGTCGCCGCCCGTGGCCCGGTGCATAAGTCGGGTAAAGGCGACTTGTACGTGATGATGGTCGAGGCGCAGCTGCTGACCAAGAGCTTGCGCCCGCTGCCGGATAAGTTCCACGGCCTGACCGATCAAGAAGCGCGCTACCGCCAGCGCTACGTCGATCTGATCATGAACCCGCAGTCGCGTAAGGTGTTCGAGACCCGCGCGGCGGTGATCAGCTCCATGCGCCGTTTCTTCGAAGCCCGTGGCTTCATGGAAGTGGAAACGCCGATGCTGCAGCCGATCCCCGGCGGCGCGGCGGCGCGTCCGTTTATTACTCACCACAATGCGCTGGATATCGATATGTACCTGCGTATTGCGCCGGAGCTTTACCTGAAGCGTCTGGTGGTGGGTGGTTTCGAGAAAGTGTTCGAGATCAACCGCAATTTCCGTAACGAAGGGCTGTCCACTCGGCACAACCCTGAGTTCACCATGATGGAGTTCTACTGGGCCTACGCGGATTACCGCGACCTGCTGGACATGACCGAAGCCATGCTGCGCACGGCGGCTCAGGAAGTGCTGGGCACCACCACGATTACTTACCAGGGGGCCAGCTACGATTTTGGTCAGCCCTTCAAGCGTCTCACCCTGCGCCAAGCGATTCTGGATCACGGCGACGGCATCACCGATGCCGACCTAGATACCCTAGATGCTGCCCGCGCTGCGGCGGAAAAACTGGGCATCAAGGTCAAAGAGAGCTGGGGCCTGGGTAAAGTTCAAACCGAGATCTTTGAAGAAGTGGCGGAACACAAACTGGACCAGCCCACGTTCATCACTGAATACCCGGCAGAAGTTAGCCCGCTGGCGCGTCGTAACGATGCCAACCCCTTCGTGACCGACCGCTTTGAGTTCTTCGTCGGTGGACGCGAGATCGCCAATGGCTTCTCGGAGCTGAACGACGCCGAAGACCAGGCAGAGCGTTTCCGTGAACAGGCTGCCGAGAAAGACGCCGGTGATCTGGAAGCCATGTACTATGACGCCGACTACGTGCGCGCGCTGGAGTACGGCCTGCCGCCCACGGCGGGCGAGGGCATCGGTATTGACCGTTTGGTAATGCTGTTTACCGACAGCCCCTCCATTCGTGATGTACTGCTGTTTCCGGCCATGCGCCCCGAGGTGGATTAACGCTCAACCAGGCGGTAGCGGACGAAAAGTTGGTAAGGGCGCGATTTAGCGCCCATAATGGTCAACGTTTCGACGGCGAGGAGAATCCCATGAAACTGCTAAATCGCTCTGCCCTGAGCGTCAGGCCGACCCAGACCTTCGTGGACTGGATCAATGCGCTCGAACCCACCATGGGAGACGACGACCTGACCCTGGACGACGTCGAACGTGAAAGTACGGTATACCTGATCCCCGAGATGGATACCCCTGAGGCGTTAGAGACGTTTGTCCGCGAGCGTCACGTAGAAATCCTGGAGACCGAGCTACGCGCCTGGGAAGAGGATGAGCGCCAGTGGCCAGAAAAATTAGATTGGTCGCTGTTTCAGGAATTCCTGCGCGTTGAGCACAGCTACTTAGCCATTGACCTGGACGACGAAACCGCCCTGGAAATCTCGGATGTTGACGACGCGCTGCTGCTCGACAACGAACAAGATTAGCGTGCTACTATTTTAGCGTAAGCGCACAGTGAAACCGGCTTCGGCCGGTTTCGCCGTTTGTAAGGGGTCTGTTTAGGAATTCATTACCATGCGACTGCTTGAAACTCGCCCTGGCGATGATGGGCTGCCGGGGCCTGAGCGCCTGCTCGCCGTGCTGGCGCTGGTCACCGGTACGTTGATGGCGGTGGTCGATACCACCATGATCAACCTGGCCCTGCCCACCATTGCTGCCGATCTGAATGTGCCGGCCTCCAGGGCAGTATGGATTACTAACCTGTTCCAGGTCGTGTGTGCTGCGTTCTTACTGGTATTTGCGGGCATCAGCGAGCTCATTACTCGCAGGCGGCTCTACTTGTTTGGCCTTGGGACGTTTGTGGTAGCAGCACTAGGGGCGGCACTGTCGCGTAATTTAGAAACATTGCTAGTGTTTCGCGCCTTCCAAGGCCTTGGGGCAGCTGCGACCCTTTCTATTGGGCCGTCCCTCTATCGGGCTATTTTTCCATCCCGCTTGTTAGGCAGCGCGCTCGGTCTAAGTGCTCTAGTGGTAGCGGGTGGTTATGCCGCAGGCCCCACGCTCAGCGGGGTTATTCTCTCGTTTGTGGATTGGCCGTGGTTGTTTGCGCTCAACGTGCCCCTCGGGGTGTGCTCGCTCTGGCTAGCCAGCCGGGCGTTGCCGCGGGATACGCCTCGCCAGGGTAGTTTTGATACGCTGGGGGCACTCTACTCGATGTTGATGCTGGCGAGCTTCTTTGTCGCTATGGACGCCGTTGGTCACGCTGCACCACTCTGGCAAA
The DNA here is from genome assembly GCF_900110265.1 of Vreelandella aquamarina. Classification (GTDB taxonomy): domain Bacteria; phylum Pseudomonadota; class Gammaproteobacteria; order Pseudomonadales; family Halomonadaceae; genus Vreelandella; species Vreelandella aquamarina. The sequence continues at coordinate 77,499 of NZ_FODB01000004.1, forward strand.
GCGGCGGCTGGGCACTGTTAGCGGTAGGGGCCTGCGCGCTGTTTATTCATCGCCAGCGCCGCGCGCCTTACCCGCTGCTGCCGCTGAGTGTGTTTGCCGAGAAGCGCTTTACGCTGGCGGTCTCGGCATCTGGCCTGGCTTTTATCGGCCAGGGACTCACTTTTGTGGCGCTATCGTTTTTCTACCAGGAGCAGATGGGCTTTTCGCCGCTGGAAACCGCTTGGCTATTCACGCCGTGGCCCCTGGCGATCATGCTAGTGGGGCCGTTGGCGGGGCGGTTGGCGGATCGAGTTAATCCCAGCCTGCTATCTAGTACCGGGCTGATGCTACTGATTATTGGCCTAGTCGCGCTGGCGCTGGTGGATGAGAGCACCGGCGTGGCGGGCAGCCTGTGGCGCACGGCGCTGTGTGGTATTGGGTTTGGACTTTTCCAGCCGCCGAATAACCGCGAAATGATGGGCAGCCTACCGCCGGAGCGCAGTGCCAACGTGTCTGGGGTGATGAGTACCACACGCACGGTGGGGCAGTCGTTTGGTGTCGCACTGGTAGGAGCGGCGCTGGCACTGGGCTCGCCAATTCAGGTCACGCTCTGGCTAGGTGCGGGCACTACCGTGCTGGCACTGCTGGCGAGCCTGTCGCGGGTATCGCTCGCCCAGCGGGCGCTGGATGAGCGGCGGGCATCGTCTGTTGGAAAGTAAGGGCGTACAATAAGCCAGTTGCTGACTGAAGGAGAGTCCCATGGCGATACAGACACAAATTGAGCAGAAGTTGGCGGCCTTAACCCCTGACGTGCTGCAGGTCGAAAACGAAAGCCATATGCATAACGTGCCGGCCAACTCTGAAACTCACTTTAAAGTGACGCTGGTAAGCGATAGCTTCGATGGCATGATGCCGGTCAAGCGCCACCAACAAATTTATGCCCTGTTGGCGGATGAGCTCTCTGGCCCGGTGCACGCCCTGGCGCTGCACCTCTACACACCCAAAGAGTGGCAGGCACGGGGCAGCGAGCGCCCGAACTCCCCCAACTGCCGTGGCGGCGGCCAGTGACCCCGGAGGTTGTTCGTCGGCACTACCTGGATGCTATGGGTATTACCGCTTGGGCATGCCGCTACCAGCTGCCCAACGCCCGCCCGACGGAAGCCTGCGAGTGGGAAGAAACACCGACCAAAACACCACCACGGGAGCGGTTGCATGCGCTGCTGGATGATGCACCAGCACCGCGAACACGTAGCCAGCCTGCCGCTGCCGAGCAAGGCAACACTTCCCCAGTGGCATCGCCCTCGGCGGTCAAGGCGCTCTTAGGTCATTCGCCTGCCGCGGCACCCACCCCGGAGGCGAGCCCGGTACCAGAACCCAGAGTGCCGCCTGCGCAACCCGCCAAGCCGCTGAGCTTTAGTCTCTCCTGTGCTTGTGTGGGAGGACGCTGGCTTAGCGTATGTGAAGGGGAAATGTCTCCGGTTGAACAGCAGTTGCTTGCCAATATGCTGCGGGCGGCTGGTGTGTTACGCGGCGAACTGCCAACAGTGACCCACTTCAAATGGCCGCCCATGGCCACAGCCTTTGCGCCGGAAGAGCCGCTTGAGGAAGCTCAGGAGGGTGTGGCAGCGTTTGTTGCTGGGGCCGCGAGCCGACAAGGCTGGCAGTTAGAGCAAGTGCTCTGGTGGGGCGCAGAGGAGACGGCTACTGACCTTGCTCGAGTCATGGCGCTTACCGACGGGCAGAGCCAAACGCTCGCACTTCCTGTGTGGCAAGGCCCGTCGCTGGCCGTGCTCACTCAGCAGGCCAGTGCTAAACGCGCGCTATGGCCGCGTTTGGTGGCCTTAGGGCAGCAGTGGAGTGCCGAGTGATCTGCCGGTTAAACGCTGCGCATCGAGTGCCGCTACATACCTTAGAAGCCGCCGCGCACAGCGGGGCAAGCCCCCAGCAGTTAGATGAAGCGCTGGCTGATGAGCAGGCCTGGGTAGTGGGCTATTGGCAGGACGACGTGCTAATGGGTTATGCGTTGGTGGCGAAGTTGCCGTTTGACGCTGAGCTACAGGCGATTGGTGTACTACCCGATTGCCAAGGGCAAGGCATAGGCCAGCGGCTGCTTAACAAAGTGGTCGCGGTGGCGAAGCAGTGGCAAGCTGAGCGGCTGCTGTTGGAAGTGCGTGCTGGAAATCAGCGGGCGATTGCGCTGTATCAGCAGGCGGGGTTTGGCGAAGATGGTCGTCGGAAGGAGTACTACCCGGCCGTGAAAGGCACGACCGGGCGGGAGGATGCGCTGTTAATGTCGCTGCCGTTGGCTTAGGAGGCGTTGCTATCACTCATGCCATCGAATTTGCTAAGCACACCTTGTAAGCGGCTTTCCCACTCTTCACGCTCTTGTTTTAACTGAGCGTTTTCGTTACGCAGCTCTTCGTTTTCCAGCTTCATCATCTCCAACGCCTCAACAGTGTCGGTGATTTTCTGTTCTAACTGATTAAAAAGCTCAAGGCTCATGCCTACCTCCAGTAACGGACGACAGGCGGCTGCCTATCGTCATGAAATAAAATGGGCTATCAATGTGTGACTCAATTGAGCGAGCGTAACGCTGCTGTCAGTTGGCGGCAAGCGCTTTACGAGGGCACGCGTTGATAGAGTCTGGCAATACTCTCACCTGCCTGAGTTTCACGGTGTAAATTCCAATTAGCCGGTACCGCTGGCGTTAGGCTCTGTTCGGTTTCCAGGTAGATCATCGCATCGCTTGCCAGCCATCCGCCCGCTTCCAGCGCGGCACAGCAAGACGCGGCTAACCCTTGGTGGAACGGCGGGTCGAGAAACACCAGATCAGCAGGTTGGCTAGGCTTTTCAAGAAACGCCTGGGCATCAGCAGTCACTACCTGCCCCTGCGTTGCACCGAGGGTGGCAAGATTGTCGCGAATCAGCGCGGCAACGTGTGTATCGCGCTCGACAAAGGTGACCTGCGCAGCCCCCCGAGAGAGCGACTCGATGCCAAGCGCGCCGGTACCGGCAAATAGGTCCAGCACCTGCTTGCCATGCAGCGCTTGGCCCAGCCAGTTAAACAGCGTTTCACGTACGCGATCCGGCGTAGGGCGCAGGCCCGGATGGTCGAGCACAGGCAGCATGCGGCGGCGAAAATCGCCGCCGATAATGCGCAGTTTCCCCGGCGGTTTGGCAGTTCCGCGGCGGGGAGTCGACATGCGAGATGATGAGCGAGAGGAGCGTTGTCGTTTCATAACGCGGATTGTAGCGGGCTACTTATCCAAAGTCTTGGTCTGCGGTGGTAGGATAATCGCAATGTTCACCTATTTAGTCGGATGACACCTATGTTCGGTTTTTTCAAACGTAAGAAAAAGCACGACTCCCAGCGGGAGCCTCAAGACGCCCAAGAGCAGCCAGCGCTGCTAGACGAGCCCGAAGGCGCGCCTGATAAGGAGCCTGCTGCTGATGTATCAGCACCTTCCGAATCGCTGGCAGAAGAGCCGCCCAAGCCCGCGCCGGAGCGCGAAAACGAACCCACTGAGGTGCTCGCTCAGGAGCAGTCGCCTGAGCCGGTGAGCAAAGAGGACGTTCAGCCAACGGGCGTTGACGAGGAAGTCACCCCCGCGCCAATCATGGACACTGTGCCAGAGCCAGAGCCAGAGCCAGAGCCAGAGCCAGAGCCAGAGCCAGAGCCAGAGCCAGCCGCGAAGCCTGCGCTTCAAGAGAAGCCGGTATCCGAAAAAGGCGAGAAGAAAGGTTGGTTTGCGCGCATCAAATCTGGCCTGGGAAAAACCCGCGCTAATCTTACTGACGGCTTGGCCGACCTGTTCCTTGGCAAAAAGCATATCGATGACGAGCTGCTGGAGGATCTGGAAACTCAGCTGCTCATGGCCGATGTGGGCATCGAAGCGACGAGCGAAATCATCGAGCGCCTTGAGGCACGGGTTTCCCGCAAAGAGCTGAATAATCCCGAAGCGCTCTATCGCGGCCTACAGGAGGAGCTGGCCGCGCTGCTGGCACCCGTGTCTGCGCCGCTCAGCTTCGAGAAAGAGAGCGACGGCCCCTTCGTTATTCTGGTGGTGGGGGTCAACGGCGTGGGTAAAACCACCACCATCGGCAAGCTCACCCAGCGTTTCCAGCGCGAAGGCAAGAGCGTCATGCTGGCGGCTGGGGATACCTTCCGTGCGGCGGCGGTGGAACAGCTTAAAGTGTGGGGCGAACGCAACAGCGTACCGGTTATTGCCCAGCATACAGGGGCAGATAGCGCCTCGGTGATTTACGACGCGGTGGCGGCCGCCAAGTCTCGCGGCGTAGATGTGCTGATCGCCGATACCGCCGGGCGGCTGCACAACAAGAGCCACCTGATGGAAGAGCTGAAAAAGGTGCACCGTGTGATGCAGAAGCTCGATGACACGGCGCCCCACGAGGTCATGCTCGTGCTGGATGCAGGCACGGGGCAGAACGCAATTTCCCAGGCCACTACTTTTAATGAGGCGGTGCCGATTAGCGGCATTACTTTAACCAAGCTGGATGGCACCGCCAAAGGCGGGATTATCTTTGCCCTGGCGAAACAGCTAGAAACGCCAATTCGCTTTATCGGGGTGGGTGAGGGTCTGGACGACTTGCGCCCCTTCAACGCTAACGACTTCGTCAACGCGCTGTTTGACCGCCAAGGGGATGATGGTCGCGCATGATTGCTTTTGAGCATGTGGGGAAGCGCTATGGAGGGCGCTTTGACGCGCTGGCGCATCTGAACTTTCGCGTGGCGAGAGGCGAAATGGTGTTTCTGACTGGCCACTCCGGGGCGGGAAAAAGCTCGCTACTGCGGCTGATTATGCGCCTAGAAAAGCCCAGCCGTGGGCGAGTAGTGGTAGCCGGGCATGACATTGCTCAGCTCCACGCCAGCCAGGTGCCGTTTTATCGTCGCCAGATTGGCGTAGTATTTCAGGACCACCAGCTGCTATTTGATCGCAGCGTGTTCCATAACGTTTCGCTGCCGCTAGAAATTCAGGGTGTAGAGCCCCGAGAGGCGGCGAGGCGGGTGCGGGCAGCTCTGGATAAAGTCGGCCTGTTGCACCGCGAAAAAGCCCTGCCCATCGAGCTTTCCGGCGGTGAGCAGCAGCGGGTGGGCATCGCCCGCGCCGTGGTTAATAAGCCCGCGCTGCTGCTTGCCGATGAGCCCACCGGTAACCTAGACCCACAGCTCTCTGCCGATATCATGGGGCTGTTCGAGGACTTCAACCGCATCGGCACTACGGTCATGATCGCTAGCCACGATTTGGCGCTGATTGCGCGCTTGCGTCATCGGATTCTGCGTCTGCAGGACGGTCGTTTAGTCGCCGATGAGGGGGCTGCATGAAGCGCTCAGCCAATGCTCGCCAAAGCGGCGCCGCCCCTCGGGGTAAGCGCCAAACACCCAAGCCCGCCGCACCTGCCTCGGAAACAGCCCCTCGCAGTGGGGCGCGCGCTCAGCAAACACGTTTTAGCAGTCGCCTGCGTGCCTGGGGGCGTCACCACCGGGCCATGGCGCTGGATAGCCTTTTTCGACTGGTGCGCTACCCGTTGGGAAACCTGCTGACCATGCTGGCCATTGCCATTGCCTTGGTACTTCCCGCTGCTCTATGGCTGACGTTGGACAGCGCCAAGCTGCTGGATGCCGAGCTGGATGAAAGCGCGTCGCTCACCGTTTATCTCGATATGGGGATTGATGCAGCGCAGGCGGCTCGGATCGAAGAGGCGGTGAGTGCTGACGGCGGCGTGGCGCAGACGCGTATGATCAGCCCAGAGCAGGGCATGGCGGATTTCCAGCAGTCGTTGGGCATCGACGATACCCTGGCAGGGCTTGACGATAATCCGCTCCCCACGAGTATCGTCATTTCCCCTCAAGATGTAGAGCCCGCTGCGATGGCTGAACTGGCCGAGCGGCTCGAGGGGGTAACTGGCATCGATGAAGTACGCGTCGATTTGGCCTGGGTCGAGCGGCTGCGCCATCTGGCGGCGTTGGGACGCCGCGTGGCGCTGGCGCTGGGGGTGCTGTTTGGTTTCGGTGTACTGCTGGTCGTCGGTAATACCATTCGCTTGGCGGTGGAGAGTCGACGCCGTGAAATCGAAGTGGTCATGCTGATCGGCGCAACGCACGCCTTCGTACGTCGCCCGTTCTTGTACAGTGGAGCCTGGTATGGCGCTGGCGGCGGGCTTTTGGCGCTGGGTCTATTGGCCTTGGGTAATCACTGGCTCTCACTGCCGGTAGCGGCGCTGGCGGCCAGCTACGGTGCCAGCTTCACCTTGCCGCAGCTAGATGTGACAGGCTCTACAATTCTGCTATCCTGCAGTATACTACTTGGCTGGCTGGGCGCTTGGCTTGCCGTCACGCGCCATCTTTCCAGCATACGCCCGCGCTGAGCATGCGTCTGTCGCGTTGTCATCTTCACGTTATAGGCAGTACATAGACTTCGCGATATTGTCCATGCGGGCAGTCACGGGAATTTCTACCCCCGTGGCGTGATCGATGCCAACTGTGCGTCGATCGTTTGAACCTCTGGGTTCGCCTAAGGTCTTAAGGTTAACGCAAGACGTTTGGCTGCGCACATTCACGCGACGCCAGCACGTCAACCACGATAGGTTTTAAGGGAGGCCATCTGCATATGAGCACTAGTCTTCTACCGGTGGGACAGTTTTCACCAGGCAATGACCTGGGTGGCTACATTCAAGCGGTGAATGGCATCGCGGTGCTGAGCGTCGAAGAGGAGCGCGAGCTGGCGTTCCGCCTTTACGATGAGGGCGATCTTGAGGCGGCACGTCGACTGGTGCTATCGCACCTTCGTTTCGTGGTGCATATTGCTCGCAGCTACTCCGGTTACGGTCTGCCGCAAGCGGACTTGATTCAGGAAGGCAACGTCGGTTTGATGAAAGCCGTCAAGCGCTTCGATCCCAATCAAGGGGTACGCTTGGTATCGTTTGCCGTGCATTGGATCAAGGCAGAGATTCACGAGTTTGTGCTGCGTAACTGGCGCATCGTTAAAATCGCTACCACCAAAGCTCAGCGCAAGCTGTTCTTCAACCTGCGTAGCGCGAAAAAGCGTTTGGCATGGCTGAACAACGATGAAGTCGATGCCATCGCTAAAGACCTTGATGTGAAGCCCGAAGTCGTGCGCGATATGGAAGGTCGCCTCTCGGCGTTTGATGCAGGTTATGATGCCTCGCCCAGCGACGATGAGGAGAGTGCTTACCAAGCGCCTGCCTACTTCCTTGACGATGCCTCCGCCGATCCGGCGGCCCAGCTAGAGGATAGCGACTTTGAAGAGGACTCCACTCGCCGCTTGCAGCTGGCGCTGAAAGAGCTGGATGAGCGCTCCCGGGACATTCTGCAGCGTCGTTGGCTCACCGATGATAAAGCCACGCTGCACGACTTGGCCGATGTATACGGCGTTAGTGCCGAGCGTATCCGCCAGCTTGAGAAGAACGCCATGAAGAAGCTGCGCCAAAAAATGGGCGACGCGGCCATCGCTGCGTAACACTCACGCCTCACGCAGGAAAACGCCCCGCCGGTATCGTTACGGCGGGGCGTTTTCATTTGCTTTGTGCATGTGCTGAGAGCACGCGCCTCATTATGCGGGTTGGGAAGCGTTTCTAAATAGCTGGCCCGAGAGTAGCGTCCACTGATCCTCCCAATACTCGGTAGGCAGCCGCTTGAAGTCGCTGCGGACGTATTGCGAAATACGCCCTTCGGCCTGGGCGATGAGCAGGTTGGCCGCTGCTGAGGCGGTGATGCTGGTGCGCCACCCTTCGCGCAGCTCGGCTTCCCGCAGCACCTGCTTGAGTTGGGTTTCCAGGCGCTCGAAGAGCTGGTGTACCCGCTGGCGCAGCCGTGCGGTTTCACCGGTGAGCACATCGCCCCCTAGCACCCTGGCAAGCCCGGGGTTCTTCTCGGCAAATCCGAGCAGGAGCGAGAGAATTGTCCCGCAGCGGGTCGTGGCGTCGGGGATGTCATCCAGAATGCGGGTAATGCGTGCGAAAATGCTCTCTTCGATGAAGTCGATCAGTCCCTCAAACATGCGCGCCTTGCTGGGGAAGTGGCGATACAGCGCCGCTTCGGAAACGCCCACTTGGCGCGCCAGTGCGGCCGTGGTGATCCGCTTGCCGCTGTCCTCTTCCAGCATGATGGCTAACGCCTGCAGAATTTGCTCGCGGCGGCGAGGTTTGCGATCGTCACTCATGACTCTTGCCCTCCGTCGCGATTAGCCTGCGTCAGTGATCAGGGTGCCTACCCCGGCGTTGGTAAAGATTTCCAGCAGTACGGCATGGGGCACGCGACCATCGATGATGTGGGCGCTGTTCACACCACCTTTCACCGCGTCCAGTGCACAGCGGATCTTGGGGAGCATCCCGCCATAGATGGTGCCGTCGGCAATCAAGCCGTCTACCTGAACGGTCGTGAGCCCGGTCAATACCTTACCTTCGCTGTTCATCAAGCCCGCCACGTTGGTCAGCAGCATCAGCTTCTCGGCGTTCAGCGCTTCGGCCAGCTTGCCTGCTACCAGATCGGCATTGATGTTGTAGCTGTTACCTTTGTCATCCACGCCGATGGGAGCGATGACCGGAATAAAGTCCCGGGCGGCCAGCATCTCGATCAGGTCAGTGGAGATCGATTCCACTTCGCCGACATGGCCGATATCGATGATTTCCGGCGCGGTCATCTCCGGGCTCTGGTGCTCCACCTTCAGCTGCCGGGCGCGAATCTGGGCGCCATCTTTGCCAGTCAGGCCAATCGCCTTGCCGCCGCTTTGATTGATCAGGTTGACGATGCTCTTGTTCACCAAGCCGCCCAGTACCATCTCCACGACATCCATGGTTTGCGAGTCAGTGACTCGCATGCCATTCACGAAGCGGGATTCGATATTGAGCTTCTCCAGCAGGCTGCCAATTTGCGGGCCGCCGCCGTGAACCACCACCGGATTAATGCCAACTTCCTTCATCAGCACGATGTTGCGAGCAAATGAGTCGATCAGCGTGTCTTCGGTCATGGCATTGCCGCCATATTTCACGACGACAGTTTTACCGGAAAATTGCTGAATATAGGGAAGCGCTTCTGACAGCACCTCCACAACGACCTGGGGGTCGCGGCTAGCTGAACTCATGACGTTGTCCCTTTGCTCTTTTTAATGTCTGTTGCGTTGCTAGGCGCTTACGCGCCTGGATGACAGCATTTTTTAACACGTCGCGCGTTCTAAGGGCGCGATCATGTCGTTGTGGTGGCCGGTATGGTCAGTGTAGGCGCGATGCCATGTAGCGCTTTTTCAAAGCGCTCGCGGATTCGAGCGAGCGCTGCGCTATCTTTTCCCTCGAAACGCAGTACCAGGGCGGGCGTCGTATTAGAGGCGCGACATAATCCCCAGCCGTCGGTGTAATCAACGCGAATGCCATCCAGCGTGGTTTTGATACCTTCGCCGAAGTCGCCCTCTCTGGCAAGTGTCTCGATAATGGCAAATTTTTCTTCATCGGCAACGCTGACGTTAATTTCTGGCGTACTGACATCTTGGGGGAATTGGTCAAAGAAAGTGTCCGCGTCGCCGGGGAATTGGGCAAGAATCTCCAGCAGCCGTGCGGCTGAGTAGAGGCCGTCATCAAAGCCGTACCAGCGCTCTTTAAAGAAGATATGTCCGCTCATTTCGCCGCCCAGCAGCGCGTCGGTCTCTTTCATACGCGCTTTGATCAGTGAGTGGCCGGTGCGCCACATCTCGGGTTCACCCCCAGCCTCGCTAACCACCTTGGCCAAGTTGCCGGTGCACTTGATATCGAAGACCACCTTGGCACCAGGGTTGCGCGACAGCATATCGGTGGCAAAGTGCATCAACAGGTGGTCAGGGTAAATCATACGCCCACGGGGCGTGACGACGCCCAGGCGGTCACCGTCGCCGTCGAAGGCAAGGCCGATGTCGGCACCGCTCTGCTGGACGTGATGGATCAGATCCTGCAGGTTTTCCGGCTTGCCGGGGTCGGGGTGATGGTTGGGGAAGCGGCCATCGATCTCGTCAAACAGTGGTGTGGTGGTGACCCCAAGCCGCTGAATAAGCTGCGGGCCAAGCTCTCCGGCCACACCGTTGCCGCAATCCACCACGGCGCTGAGCGGGCGTGTTACCTTCACATCACTCAAGATGCGTTCCAGGTAGCTGGCGCGCAGATCTTGGCTGCTCACGCTGCCCTGGCCCTGGGTGAAATTGCCCGCCTGGATACGCCCAAAGAGCGCAGTAATCGCGTCGCCCGATAAGGTGTCGCCCGCCAGGACGATTTTAAAGCCATTGTAGTCCGGTGGGTTGTGGCTGCCGGTGAGCATCACCCCTGAACGGCTCTCCGGCAGCGTGTGGGTGGCGAAGTAGAGCACCGGCGTGGGCACCATGCCGATATCGATAACGTCCCGCCCGGCGGCCTGAAGGCCGCGAATGAGCGCTGCTTGCAGGCGCGGCCCAGAGGTGCGGCCATCTCGCGCCACAATCACCGTCTGCTCGCCACGAACGGCGGCTTCAGAGCCGACGGCGCGGCCAATCAGCTCGGTGGTGGCTTCGCTTAACGTGTCATCCACGATGCCGCGAATATCGTAAGCACGAAATATCGAAGCGGGTACGGTCATCATCGATCCTTGAAAAACGCTGAAAGGGAGTGGGCTGGCGAACGGGGTTACTGGCGGCCGGTGCTGCCGAAACCGCCGCTGCCGCGAGTAGAGTCGTTAAAGCTATCGACGATATCGAGTTCAGCTTGCACCACGGGGACCAGAACGTACTGGGCGAGCCGCTCGAAGGGCGCAATCGTGAAGCTGTCCTGGCCGCGATTCCATACCGAGATCATTAGCTCGCCCTGGTAGTCGGAGTCGATGAGCCCAACTAGGTTACCCAGCACGATGCCGTGTTTATGGCCTAGGCCAGAGCGCGGCAGAATCATTCCCGCTAAACCCGGATCTTCAATATAGATGGCAAGGCCGGTGCGGACGAGCTGACATTCGCCGGGGGCAAGGGTGAGCGGCTCATCCAGCAGGGCGCGTAAGTCCATGCCCGCAGAGCCTGTCGTGGCATAGGTGGGGAGATAGTCGTGCAGGCGCTCATCCAACACATTGCACTGCAGGCGAGGGCGGGAACTGCTCATGGTTAGGCTCCAGAAGAGGTCAAAGAGAGGTGGGTGAGGGCGTGCCGAACGATCAGCGCGGCCAGCTGCGTTTTAGGCTGTGGCGGTGCAACGAGTCGGTCACTACCGTCGGATGTTCGCCATAGCAGGAGCGCCGCGTTGTCGTCGCTGCCAAATCCCAGCCCCTGTTGGGAAACATCGTTGGCGACGATCATATCGAGCCCTTTGCGGGCGAGCTTATCCTGGGCGTAACGCTCGATGTCTTGGGTCTCGGCGGCAAAGCCCACGACAAAGGGGCGCTGGCCGTCCGGTAGCGCCGCCACATCGGCAATGATGTCGGGATTTTTCACCAGCGTGAGCGTTAGGGTGTCCTGGTCGTCGGTTTTTTTCAGCTTGTGCTCGGCCGCGTTGGCGGCGCGGTAGTCGGCCACCGCTGCGCAGCCGATAAACAGCGCCGCCTGGGGCGCTAGCTCAAGCGCTGCTGTATGCATTTGTACGGCGGTTTCGACGTTGAGCCGCTCGACTCCTTGGGGAGTAGGCAAATTCACCGGGCCGCTGATTAGCGTTACTCGTGCGCCTTGCGCGGCCGCCTCGGCCGCCAGGGCATAGCCCATCTTCCCCGAGCTGTGATTCGACAGGTAGCGGACAGGGTCTAGTGCCTCCCGCGTGGGGCCAGCGGTAATCACGACATGGGGGGCGCTGGCCGAAGGGGTAATGGGCGGTGCAAAATGGCGGCTCACGGCCTCCAGAATTTCATCAGGCTCGCTCATGCGCCCTGGGCCGACGTCGCCGCAGGCCTGATCGCCCGCCGCCGGGCCAATCAGCTGCCAGCCATCGGTGGCCAGCTGTTTCACATTGCGCTGAGTGGTTGGGTGGCGCCACATGGCCTGATTCATCGCAGGGGCGATGAGGCGCGGTGCTTCAGAAGCAAGGCATAGAGTGGTCAGTAAGTCATCCGCCATGCCATGGACCAGCCGCGCGATCAAGTCGGCGGTGGCCGGGGCGATGACGATGGCATCCGCCCAGCGGGCCAGCTCGATATGCCCCATGCCAGCTTCCGCTTCAGGGTCGAGTAGCGAGGTACGCACCGGCTCGCCCGAAAGTGCCTGAAGCGTGAGTGGCGTTATAAACGCCTGGGCTCCCTCGGTCATCACTACACGAACCTCGCAGCCAGCCTGTTTTAGCTGCCGCACGATAAGGGCGCTTTTGTAGGCCGCGATGCCAGCGCTAACGCCCAGCAGCAGGCGCTTACCCGCTAGCGACGATAAGGGGGAGTGCGAAAGTGGGGCCATGGTGGGCAGTCCAGTGTGACGATCAACAAGGGGCTTACCATACCATTTGGCTGATTATTTTGGCATGCTCGGCAGATTCGCCATAATGCGAGGTATAGTGAGGCTGGTGGTCATGGTAGTGCGTTAAAAGAACCATTAGGGAGGCGTGGATGGGGATTAATCATTGGCCCGAAGGTGAGCGGCCACGGGAAAAGCTGTTGAATATGGGCGCGCAGGCGCTTTCGGATGCCGAGCTGTTAGCGATTTTTCTGCGAGTAGGCGTGCAGGGGCGCTCAGCGGTAGACTTGGCGCGGGACTTGCTGGCGAACTTTGGGGGGTTAAGGCAGTTGCTTGAGGCGGACCAAACCCAGTTCTGCTCCGCCCGTGGTCTGGGAAGTGCTAAATTTGCCCAGTTGCAGGCCACCCTAGAGCTCTCTCGACGGCATTTGGCCAGCCAACTGGCTCGTGGCAATGCCCTAACGTCGCCTGCGTTGGTGCGCCACTATTTGAGCTCACAGCTGCGTCACTTGGGGCATGAAGAGTTCGCCGTACTTTTTTTGGATACACAGCATCGAATTATTCGCTATGAATCCCTGTTTCGCGGTACCCTAGACAGCGCATCCGTTTACCCCCGCGAAGTTGCCAAGCGTGCGCTTGAGTTACACGCTGGTGCTGTCATCCTGGCCCACAATCACCCATCGGGTGTGGCTGAGCCCAGCGATGCTGATCGACGTATCACAGAACGCTTAAAAGATGCCCTTGCACTCTTTGACGTGCGGGTACTCGATCATTTTGTGGTGGGGGACGGAGAAGTGGTGTCATTTGCCGAGCGTGGCTGGCTATAGCGGTAATTTTCAGCAGCATCAGCAGCAGAAGACGTGTGCTCGACCCTTCGGTCTTTGCCCTTTTTCTAAGTAAATTGTCCAAAAACGCGCTTTTTTGGCCTTTTTGGGCGGTTTCGCTTGCTGGTAGCTAGGTGCTCTGGTATAAAGTGCCACCTTTGAACTTGGGTTGAATAACGGATTTGGGTACAGCTAGGCGGTTAACTGCGTCGACTCCCTCCCTGCTCCGGTTTGCCCGACAGTTTTGAACAACTCGCCAAGCGGTTGGAGGCTCTCATGTCCAAAGTATGTCAGGTTACCGGCAAGCGTCCGGTAACTGGTAATAACGTTTCTCACTCCCAGCGTAAGACACGTCGTCGTTTCTTGCCGAACCTGCACACCCATCGTTTTTGGGTTGAGTCTGAAAACCGCTTCGTCAAGCTGCGCGTTTCCTCTAAAGGCATGCGCATCATCGACAAGAAAGGTATCGAGACGGTTCTGGCCGATATCCGCAAACGCGGCGACGCTATCTAAGCCAGCTTTTTGCTAAGCACTTTTGGGAGAGTTAAACCATGCGCGATAAGATCAAGCTGGTGTCTAGTGCCGGTACAGGCCACTTCTACACCACTGATAAGAACAAGCGGAACACCCCGGATAAGTTCGAATTCAAGAAATACGACCCGGTGGTCCGTAAGCACGTTATCTACAAGGAAGCCAAGATCAAGTAATCGCGATTACGATGATCGGCTTTCACCGCAGGCGAGCGCCTGTTGAAAAACCCGGCCTAAAGCCGGGTTTTTGCATGGTGCGCCAGGCATGGCGCGCAGCGCCAATTAGGCGCTATCCGGTCCGCCGTGGTGGTTGGCCGGATGACTTGGGGGTGAAAGTCCCCTACGGACCCTGATAGCGGGAACCGTTAGCTGAACAGCAAGGGTGTTCGTCGTGAGGCGGAATCTGAAGGAAGCTGTAGGCAAACTCCTGGCCCGACGAACAGGAACCGCATATGAGGCAGCCACATCTGGGCGAGAGGGCCATGAAACTCGAAGCCCAATAGCTATCCAGAAGATGTGGAAGTAGATGCGGCGGGTAGATGGGAGGAAGGTCGC
>NZ_FODB01000123.1 GCF_900110265.1 Vreelandella aquamarina
GCGGTGGGTATTTCAGGTGCGATTCAGCACTTGGCGGGCATGAAAGACTCCAAGGTGATCGTCGCCATCAACAAAGACGACGAAGCGCCGATCTTTCAGGTCGCCGACTATGGCCTAGTGGGGGATCTGTTCGAGATTCTGCCAGAGCTGGAAAGCAAGCTGTAAGTCATTGAACTTGCTACCTGTCAAAAGCCGACTTCGCCAGAAGTCGGCTTTTTTATTGCGGGCGGGTTCGATAAACTGACAATAGTTGACTAAGGTGCTGGGACAAAGATTTGCCGCCGATGGTAAAAAAATTGCCGGGGCGGTGGTTGAAAAGGGTGGAGTAAGACCACACCTAATGTAGTGAACGCAACAGAAGCCACTCAAGGAGAAGATAGCATGGCACATACCCTTCCTGAACTGCCGTACGCTTACGATGCTCTCGAGCCGAACATCGACGCGATGACGATGGAAATTCACCACTCTCGCCACCACAACACCTACGTCACCAACCTGAACGGTGCGCTGGAAGGTACTGGTCTAGAAGATGTTCCGGTGGAAGAGCTGGTGGCGAACTTGGATCGCGTACCCGAAGAGAAGCGCCAAGCTGTTATCAACAACGGTGGCGGCCACGCTAATCACTCCATGTTTTGGCAAATGATGTCACCCAACGGTGGCGGACAGCCGCATGGCGACGTGGCTAAAGCCATCGACGCAGAGCTGGGCGGTTTTGATGCGTTCAAAGACGCCTTCAAAAAAGCCGCGCTGGGCCGTTTCGGCAGCGGCTGGGCGTGGTTGTCCGTCACGCCTGAGAAAAAGCTGGTCGTCGAAAATACCCTCAACCAAGATAGCCCGTTGATGCACGGCAACACGCCCGTACTCGGTCTGGATGTTTGGGAGCACGCTTACTACCTGAAGTTCCAGAACAAGCGTCCAGACTACGTGGATGCTTTCTTCAACGTGGTGAACTGGGAAGATGTCGAGCGCCGTTACCAAGCCGCCATCGCCTAATACTCACGCCCTGTGAGGGCGGTGTCAGCTACTGACACCGCTGGAAAACCGCTCCCTATCAGGGAGCGGTTTTTTTTGTGGTGCGCCAGGCATGGCGCGCAGCGCCAATTAGGCGCTATCCGGTCCGCCGTGGTGGTTGGCCGGATGACTTGGGGGTGAAAGTCC
>NZ_FODB01000016.1 GCF_900110265.1 Vreelandella aquamarina
CGAAGGTGCCTTGCGGCAGATTGGTCAGCGCAGCGAGCATCTGGCCGGTCTGGTTGTTGTCGGTGTCGATGGCCTGCTTGCCGAGGATGACGAGGCCGGGCTGCTCTTCGTCTACCACTTTGGCCAGCAGTTTGGCCACCGCCAGCGATTCGGCGCGCTCGTCGGTTTCAATGTGGATGGCGCGGTCGGCCCCCAGCGCCAGCGCAGTGCGCAGCTGCTCTTGGGCGGCCTTGGGGCCCACGGTCACGGCCACGACCTCGGTGGCCACGCCCTTCTCTTTCAGGCGCACCGCCTCTTCCACGGCAATTTCGCAGAAGGGGTTCATGGCCATTTTGACGTTGGTAAGGTCCACATCAGAGTGGTCCGCTTTAACGCGGATTTTGACGTTGTAGTCGATGACGCGTTTCACCGCGACGAGGATTTTCATAAGGCATGCTCCAGCGATTGAACCATCGGCTTTTTATTCCGCATAGCAAAATAATATTTCACTTTATAAAAATAACAATAAAAAAACGCCTGCCAAAGGTCAAGCGTTTCCTTGAACATCCCACCTCAGAAAGGCGACCAACCAAACCATAACGCCAGCAGCGGGATGGCAGCGACCAGAAAGCGCCCGTTCCAGCGGTAACCGATGCGGGTGGCGGGTACGCCGGTAAAGCGCGAGAGAATCAGCATGGAAGCGGTCATTGGTGATGACATCAGCGCCAGCGCCCAGCCTACCATTAACGATGCCCCAATCAGCTCAGGCGTTAATCCATCAATGCCCAACGTGGGGAGCAAGCCCACCAACAGCGTCACCGTAACAATCGGGTTGACGCCTATTTGAGCTAGCCCCACTACCATCAGCATGGCCAACACCGCATTCAAAGTGCCCAGCGGGTCTAGCACCGCCAATAGCGGTGCTAGCTGCTGAGTATCCACCAAGCCCACGCATACATGCCCCAAATAGCCTGCCGCCCCCAGCACCACGATTTCATTAGCGCTGGGAGACAGCAACCAGGGTAGCTGACGATGCACCGCCGTTATGGCGGCAGGCAGCCCGCCAAAGCCCAACCTGCGACGCTGCCAAGCCAGCCATAAAAGCGCCCCGGTAGGCGCGCCCAGCAGCGCGGCAATGGGTAGTCGTAACTCCAGCAACCACGCAATGGAAAACACCAGCGCCACAATGCCGATTAGTAAAACGCTAAACTGCGCCAACGGGCGCAACGAAGGGGTGACATAGGTTTTATTGGCGGGTGGGTGCGGGCCGGTGAAATAGTCCACCGCCCAGCCCGCCATAAAAATCAGCGCGGCGGCCCCTAGAATATAGGGTGCCAGCTGTGGCCAGGTGACCTGGGGAAGGCTTGAGAGCACCACGGCCACCCCGATGCCCATGGGCGAAATCAGCGGGGCCAGCGAAAATCCGCGCAGCAGCGCCAGCATCATTCGCCGCTGGCGGGCCTCACGCACCCAGGCGCGCCCTTGGGCGGCACTCAGGGTATTGCTCTTTTCGATCATCGCGGCGAACAGATTCAGCACGCCAATGTTCAGAATGATGCCAAACAGCGCCGAGCCCAGGGATAAGATCGGATAACGGCGGCTGGGGGGTTGAAGCAACATGCTTTGCCCGCAGTGGCGCACTAAACGGGAGCGATAGGCAGGTAAGCGCAGCATACTCAGCGCCACTATAAAGGTGGCAAAAAACGCAAAACGCCCGCTCGCCTCAAACAGCAGCTGCCCAGGCGTGGGCGAGCGCCACAGCGCGAACAGTGTGAGCACGCCAGCGGCACACAGCAGCCCCTTGGCCATGCGGGTGAGTTGACCTTTCAGGGTCATCAAATAAAGCAGCAGCACAACGATGCCTGCGGCTTGCCACGCCACGCTGCCACCCACCAAATGAATCAGCGTGGCAAGCGTCACCAGTAGCAAACAGGAAACCCGCAGGCGGGCTGGGCTCACTCGCTAGGCTCCCTCAACTGCGGGTCGGGAACGCCTTGTGACGATTCGCTGCCGCTGCGGCGACGAAACGCGCCTTCGCCCATAGCGACAAGATTGCCCTGCTCATCCACGATCTCACCGCTGGTCATGAAGGTTTTTTGCCCGCCGCCACGCAGCGTGCCCGTGGCCCTTAACACGCCTTGCCGAGCAGGCCCCACAAAGGTGGTAGTGAGTGACAGCGTCATCCCACGACGAATATTCCCCGGCACATCGCAGTGCAGGCCCGCTAGGCTTAAGGCACTGTCCAGCATGGAAGCCAGTACACCGCCATGCACATTGCCGCTGCGGTTAAGGTGCTTGGGTTCAATGGTGAGTTCCACTACCGCGCGCCCCTCCTCCCACTCCACCACGTGCATGCCCAGCAGTTCGTGATAACCCATCAGCGCCTGCGGTGTGATGGAGGCGTCAGCGCCATCTATTTCGCTCATAAAGCGCTCTCCTGCTGGGCCAAGTCGCGTAGCCGCCCTTTTAAAATCTTACCGCTGGCGGTGGAAGGCAACGCATCCATCAGCACAATTTGGGTCGGACGCTTATAAGGCGCAAGCCGTTCGGCAATAAAGGCTTTGAGTTCTGCCATATCAACCTCAACGCCCGGCTCGCACTGCACAAATGCCACGACCTCTTCATTGCCTGCCACCTGCCGCCCAACCACTGCGGTTAAGGTCACCGCAGGATGCTCATTAATCACTGCTTCTACATCCGGCGGGTAGATGTTGAAGCCCGAGCGAATAATCAGCTCTTTACTGCGGCCCACGATATAGAGCTGATCGTCGTGATCCAGTTTGGCGATATCACCGGTATTGAGCCAGCCATCTTCCGTTAAGGTGGCGAGGGTGGCGTCCGGCTGGCGGAAGTAACCTTTCATGATATTAGGGCCACGCACCCACAGCTCGCCGATCTCATCGCCTGCCTTTTCTGACGTGCCGCTGCTGCCTAAGGGCTCTAACCGATACTCCAACAGCGGCAGCACGCGGCCCACGGTGCTGCTCTGGTGGCGGTCTTCAATGCGGGTTTGACTAATCGTCGGGCTGGCTTCGGTGAGACCGTAGCCATTGTGCAGCGTTAGGCCAAACGCAGCTTCCACGCGTTTTTTGGTATCGCTATCCAGCGGCGAGCCGCCTGCGGAGATATAGATAAGCGCAGGTGCTTCTAACGCGCGCTGCTCACGCTTCAAGTACTCCAGGGCGCGAGCGTACATAGCAGGCACGCCCTGAAGCACGGTAATGCGCTCCTCTTTGAGCGTTGCCAGCAGCTGTACCGCGTCAAACCGGGGCACGGTATAAAGGCACGCGCCGTTATACAGCGAGCCCATACACACTGATGAGAGGCCAAACACATGAGACATCGGCAGCACGCCGTACACCCGCTGCCCTTCACTCAGATGACGCATGCCGCCGGAAATAGAGGCGATATACAGAATACCGCGATGGGTCAGCATGACGCCTTTCGGCGTACCGGTGGTGCCTGAGGTGTAGATCATCGCGGCTACCTGCTCGGCACCGCTGGCGTGAACAGGCTCTGGCTCGCTATCAAATAGCGGTGAAATCGCTAGGCCGCCGAGCTGCGGATGCTGATAGCGGTCAGCCGCGTGGCGCTCGGCGTGCTGGCTCGCCTCTTGGGAGGCTTCGCAAGTGTAAAACACTCGGCGAGGCAGGCAGTTGCCCTGAATTAAATCCACTTCCTGAGCGGAGAGGCGCGAATTGACAATCGCGACCCAAACATCCATTTCACTGGCGGCCAACAGCAGTACCACCAGGGCACGGCAGTTTTCACTGACCGTCATAATACGGTCGCCGGGCCGTATGCCTAAATTAGCTAACCACTCGCAGGCGGCATGAATCTCTTGCCCCAGCTCGGCGTAGCTCCAGCGGACGTTGCCATCCACAAGCGCGGGGTGATCCGCTAGGCGTTTCGCATTTTCCAGCACGCGGGTGCTCAAGCGCTCGGGAAGTTCTGCTAACAGCTCGCTTGCCAGACGGCCAAAGATTTTCTCATCTGGCGCTTGGTAAGGGACCGACAGAGCCATTAGGACGCCTCCCGCACCATGTTCCGGGCAATCACCAGCTGCTGAATTTGCGTCGTCCCTTCGTAAATGCGGAACAAGCGCACATCGCGGTAGAAACGCTCAACGGCGTATTCCGACATATAGCCCGCACCGCCGTGCACCTGCACGGCGCGATCCGCGACGCGCCCCACCATCTCGGCACAGAACAGCTTGCAGCAGGAGGCTAGGGTTGAGACGTTTTCGCCATCATCCTTGCGGCGTGCGGCGTCCATGACCATGGTTTTGCCTGCGTAGGCCTCGGTTTTGCTATCTGCCAGCATGGCCTGCACCAGTTGGTGCTCCGCCAGCGGAGCACCAAACTGCTTACGCTCCATGGTGTAGCGCAGCGACTCGTCTACTAAGCGCTCGGCCACGCCCACACACACGGCGGAAATATGCAGCCGCCCACGGTCGAGCACTTTCATGGCGGTTTTAAAGCCTTGTCCCTCTTTACCGCCAATGATGTTTTCAGCCGGTACACGGCAGTTATCAAAAATGATATCGCAGGTATGCGCGCCCTTCTGGCCCATCTTATTATCCGCCGGGCCGCGAATCAGACCGGGCGTATTGCCTTCAACAATAAAGGCGGAGATACCGCCAGCGCCTTTGTTGTCTGGATCGGTACGCGCCATCACGGTGAAGAGGTCCGCCTCCGGGCCGTTGGTGATATAGCGCTTGGTGCCGTTTAACACATAGTGGTCGCCATCGCGCACGGCGGTGGTGCGCAGGCTGGCGGCATCGGAGCCAGAGTCCGGTTCGGTCAGGCAGAAAGAGCTGAGAATTTCCCCGGTGGCCAAGCGCGGCACGTATTTGGCTTTCTGCTCTTCAGTGCCGTCAATCAGAATGCCCTGGGCACCGATACCGTTATTCGTACCAAATACCGAACGGAACGCGGGAGACGTTTTGCCGATTTCCATGGCTACCAGGGCTTCTTCTTCCATGGTGAGCCCTAATCCGCCGTACTCTTCAGGAATGGATAGCCCGAACAGCCCCATCTCCTTCATTTCCGCCAGGATCTCGGCGGGCACTGCATCCTCTTCGGCAAGCCGTGCCTCATTGGGAATCAAACGCTCCCGTACAAAGCGGGCAATGGTATCAACCAACTGATTCAGCAGTTCGGGATCACGGATCATAACGGCTCCTGGTGGCAACGATATTTTTATGGTTGGTGTTCGCGCGGGCAGTGAGGCCTGCAATAATTCTGCATGGCGAAACTAGCGTTCACTCTCTTGTCAGGCACTTTTGCATAGCCTAGGATGGCAGTCAATAAACGAAAT
The DNA here is from genome assembly GCF_900110265.1 of Vreelandella aquamarina. GTDB lineage: Bacteria > Pseudomonadota > Gammaproteobacteria > Pseudomonadales > Halomonadaceae > Vreelandella > Vreelandella aquamarina. The sequence continues at coordinate 5,299 of NZ_FODB01000016.1, forward strand.
GCTATTTTGCAATGCAGAACAATAAACCCTTGCAGCGAGGATTTTGACCTATGTCCAACGACGCAGTCGCCCATTCGTTCAACACTCTTGGCATTGTCGGCACCGGGGCCATGGGTAGAGGGATTGCTCAGCTCGCCGCGCAGGCAGGCCTGAACGTCATGCTATTTGATGTAAAAGAAGGCGCGGTGGCGGAAGCGACTGCCTTTATTAATGGGTTATGGCAGCGCAGCGCCGACAAGCAGCGGATTACCCAAGCCCAAGCCGAGCAGTACGGCGAGCGATTGATTGAAGCCCGCGACCTCGCCGCCCTCGCCCCCTGCGATATCGTCGTTGAAGCGATTATCGAGAAGCTGGAAGCCAAGCAGGGGCTGTTTAGCGATTTAGAAGGCATTGTTCGCCAGGATGCCGTTCTTGCCACCAACACCTCTTCGCTGTCTGTTACCGCAATTGCTGCCGCCTGCCAGCGCCCAGAGCGCGTGATTGGCTTTCACTTTTTCAATCCCGTCCCGCTGATGAAAATTGTGGAAGTGATTCCAGGGTTACGTACCGCTAACGATGTCACTCAGCGGGTTAATGCCCTGGGCACCTCCATGGGCCACTTTACTGCCCAGGCCACCGATACCCCTGGCTTTCTGGTCAATCACGCCGGGCGCGCCTTTGGTACCGAAGCGCTGCGCGTTCTGAGTGAGAGCGTGACCGACCCTGCCACCATTGACCGCATCATGGTGGATCAAGGCGGTTTTCGGATGGGGCCGTTTACCCTGCTGGACCTGACGGGTCTGGATGTTTCCCATGCGGTGATGGAGTCGGTGTACCACCAGTATTATGAAGAGCCGCGCTTTCGCCCTTCACCGCTCACCCGCCAGCGGCTCTCAGCAGGCTTGCTGGGGCGCAAAACCGGTGAAGGCTTTTATCGCTACGTGGATGGCCAGCAGCAGATGCCGGAAGAGCCCGCCATTGCGACAGCCTCGCCTTGCCCCGTGTGGATCAGCCAAGACGACCCTGGCAGCGCCGCCCAGCTTGCCGAACTGGTCGCCACGGCGGGCTGGCCACTAGAAAGTGCGGATCAGCCCTCCTCAGAGGCGCTGTGCCTGCTGACACCGCTGGGCGAAGACACCACACAGTGCGCTCTGCGCCAAGGCTTGAATGCCGAGCAGTGCGTCGCGGTGGATATGCTGGCGGGGCTGGATAAGCGCCGCAGCCTGATGGCCTCCCCCATTACCCGACCCGAACTAGTCAATGCCGCCGCCAGCCTGTTGAATGCTGACGGCACGCCGGTCAGCACCCTACAAGACAGCACCGGCTTTGTGCTGCAGCGCGTGGTGGCCTGCATCGTCAACGTTGGGGCAGATATCGCACAGCAAGGCGTCGCTGCACCCGCCACTATTGATCGTGCGGTGGAACTTGGCCTGGGCTACCCATTTGGCCCGCTGCGCATGGGCGACCATTACGGCGCTTCGCGCATCCTGACCATTTTGAACAACCTATTAGACGCCACCGGTGACCCCCGCTATCGCCCTAGCCCGTGGCTGCGCCGCCGCGCCGCGCTGGGCATGCCCCTCACTGACGGGCCAACGGGCTGAACCCCCTCAGTTTCAATTACGGCTTAAGTAAGGCTTACACAAACAAGGAAAATAACCATGCAAGACGCCTATATTTACGACGGATTACGCACCCCTTTCGGCCGCCATGGCGGCAGCCTAGCGGCCATTCGTCCGGATGAGCTGCTGGGCTTAACGCTCAAAGCACTGGTGGCGCGTAATCCGTTTGCCCCAGAAAGCTACGAAGAGGTGTTGGCGGGTTGCACTAACCAAGCGGGGGAAGATTCTCGCAACGTGGCCCGTCACGGTGCGCTGCTAGCGGGCCTGCCGATTGAGGTGGCAGGCCAAACCGTCAACCGCCTGTGCGGTAGTGGCCTAGCCGCGATGATGGATGCCGCCCGTGCCGCTCGCTTAGGCGAAGGTGAGCTATTTTTGGCTGGCGGCGTGGAGTCCATGTCCCGCGCGCCTTACGTGCTGGGCAAAGCCGACTCCCCCTACGCTCGCAATCAGCCGATGTTTGATACCGTGATTGGCTCGCGCTTTCCCAACCCGTGGATTGCCAAAGAGTACGGCAGCCACAGCATGCCGGAAACTGCCGATAACATTGCCCACGACCTGAACATTGGCCGCGAGGCCAGCGACGCCTTTGCCGCCCGCTCCCAAGCGCGCTATGCCAAGGCGCTGGCAAACGGCTTTTATGAAGGCGAAATGTTTGGGGTAGACGTGCCTCAAGGACGCAAACAGCCGCCGCTGTTGGTAGATAAAGACGAGCACCCCCGCGCTGAAAGCACCGAGGAAAAACTAGCCAAACTCGGCGCGCTGTTTGAAGGTGGTGTCGTGACCGCAGGCAACGCGTCTGGATTAAATGACGGGGCTGCCGCGCTGATTGTCGGCACGCGTGCAGCAGGCGAGCGAGCTGGGCTTGCTCCGCGAGCGCGTATCGTTGCCAGCGCCGTGGCGGGCGTTGCTCCCCGCGTCATGGGCTTGGGGCCGGTACCCGCCTCGCAAAAAGCGCTGGCCCGGGCTGGCCTCTCGCTTGAGCAGATGGACGTGATTGAAATCAACGAAGCTTTTGCGGTGCAGGTGTTGGGCTGCGTTCAGCAGTTGGGTCTTTCCGCCGACGACCCGCGCCTTAACGCCAACGGTGGCGCCATTGCCATTGGCCACCCGCTGGGTGCCTCGGGCGCACGTTTGGCACTCACTGCGCTGCGCCAGCTAGAAGCCACCGGCGGGCGCTATGCGCTGGTCACCATGTGTATTGGCGTTGGCCAGGGCATCGCGACCATCATTGAACGCCTGGACAGCTAACCGCCCTCCTGCGGCGCTAGCACAGTATCTAAGGCAGGCGCCGCAGGCCAAGCGTTGACTAAGCTCTCTTATCGCGCTTTGCAACGCCCCAGCGCAGGTATGCGATACTTGCCATTCAATGATTGATTAGCCGAGACGCTTGATGGAACCAACCGACGCCGCTGCTGATGAGCCGCAATCACCCGAAAAAGATCGCAACTTTGTCACCGCGCTTGCGCGGGGGTTAGAACTGCTCCGCGCTTTTGGAACAGGGGAAGAGTACCTGGGCAATGCAGAGCTCTCTAATCGCACCCACATCCCGCGCCCCACGGTGTCCCGGTTAACCTATACGCTGACCCAGTTAGGCTACCTGCAACACAACCGTCACCTGGAGAAGTACCGCCTCGGGCCAGGTGTGCTGGCGCTGGGTTACCGCTTTCTGGCCAATATGGGCATTCGCGAAATTGCTCGCCCCCATTTACAGCACTTTGCCGACGCCACCGACTGCAACGTGAGCCTGGGCGGTGCCGACCGCAGCGACATGGTGTATCTGGAAACCTGCCACGGCCACGGCCCGCTGATTATTCGCTTAGATGTTGGCTCTCGTCTACCGATTGCCACCTCGGCGATTGGTCGTGCCTGGCTGTGCGGATTATCTGACGAGCGCCGCCAACAGGTGATGCAAGAGCTAGCCGCGTTTCACGGCAGCGATTGGCCGCGCCTTCATGCCGGTATTGAACAGAGCCTGCGCGACTATGCCGAGTATGGCTTTTGCCTATCCGAACAGGATTGGCAGCGGGATATCAGCGCCGTGGCCATGCCGCTCATTTTAGAAGATGGTGCCGAAGTGATGGCGATTAACTGCGGTGGCTCTAGCCTGCGTTTAGATCATGATCGATTGGTCAACAACCTTGGCCCCAGACTCAAGGAAGTAGCAGCAAAAATTATGCAGGAGCTGGCCCCCAAGTATCGTGCGTCACGTTAAGAAACGACGGCTTACCTTTCACTAACGCTCGTTTTATTGCATCATAGGCCTTCACTGCATGTGAAGGCACTGAGGAGCAGGGATGCCAAACGAGTGGATCACTCAACAGGGCGAGCATGTCTCGCTGCACGGCGAATGGACACTACGCCACTACGCTGAGCTGAAGCGCGCCCTACAGCAGCAGGGTCGGCTAAGCTCGGCAGCGCTGTCGCTACCCGGCTTTGAGGGGCTGGATACCGCCGGCGCGGCGCTGATCGTTGAGCTAATTGGTGTTGAAAAAACCAAACAAATTGGCGAGTGGGCAAGCGATCTTCCCCAGGTGCAGCAGGCCTTGCTAATACGCATTGCCGAGGCTATGGACGCTCAGCTTGAGAGCCCCACACCCCGCCCCAACCGGATTAGCGAAGCCTTAGCGACAGTGGGCCAGCAAATGGTGGCGCTGGGGTCTCAGCAGCGCCAGCTACTGGCTTTCATTGGCTTGGTGCTGGCCACATTTACCTCACTTCTGTTTCGACCCCGCCACTGGCGTATTACCGCTACCGTCGCGCATATTCAGCAAAGTGGCTTGAATGCGGTACCTATCGTTGCGCTCTTAACCTTTATGGTGGGCGCAGTGGTGGCGTTTTTAGGGGCCACGGTGCTCCAAGATTTCGGTGCAACGGTTTACACCATTGATCTCGTAGCTTTTTCATTTTTACGGGAATTTGGCGTGCTCTTGGCCGCGATACTTTTGGCAGGCCGCACTGCCAGCGCCTTTACCGCCCAGCTTGGCGCAATGAAATCCAACGAAGAGATTGATGCCCTCAAAACATTGGGACTCGACCCGATTGAGCTGCTAGTGCTTCCCCGGGTGATGGCGATGTTGATCAGCCTACCGCTGCTGGCGTTTGTGGGCATGCTGAGCGGCCTCGTCGGCGGCGCGGTGGTAGCCACCCTATCGTTGGATATTTCTGTGAGTCAGTTCATCACCACACTGCAAAAAGACGTGTCGGTCACTCATTTTCTGGTCGGCTTGAGCAAAGCGCCGGTATTTGCCTTTGTGATTGCCGTCATTGGCTGCCTAGAAGGGTTTAAAGTTAGCGGCAGTGCCCAATCGGTGGGTGCCCACACGACATCCAGTGTGGTGCAAGCCATCTTCATGGTGATTCTCATCGATGCATTAGCGGCGTTATTTTTCATGGAGATGGGCTGGTGACCGAGCGATATTCAGAGATGCCTCAACAGCCCGAGCGCGAGGAAGCGGTTATTCGCGTGCAGGGGCTGGTGAACCGATTTGGCGACAACGTCGTTCACGAAGGGCTGGACTTGACCCTCTACCGAGGCGAAATTCTCGGCGTTGTCGGCGGCTCAGGTACCGGTAAATCAGTTCTACTGCGCAGTATTGTGGGCTTAAAGCGGCCAAATGACGGCACAGTAGAAGTGCTGAACCAGCGGTTAAATGAGTTAAGTGAGTCCCAACGCAGCCAAGTCGAGCGGCGCTTTGGGGTGCTCTTTCAGCGTGGGGCGCTATTTAGTTCGCTCAACCTGCAAGAAAACGTTGCGCTGCCGCTTATCGAGCACGCCAAACTCTCTCGGCAAGAGGCCGAGTATCTGGCGCGTATCAAGCTCTCGCTGGTAGGCCTGCCCCCTCATGCCGCCCGACAATTTCCAGAATCGCTCTCTGGGGGCATGGTGAAACGTGCCGCGCTTGCCAGGGCACTCGCCCTGGACCCGGATATTTTGTTTCTCGATGAGCCTACCGCAGGACTCGACCCCATTGGGGCCGCCGCGTTTGACCAACTGCTGGTCACGCTGCGCGATGCAATGGGCTTTAGCGTTTTTTTGGTCACCCACGACCTCGATACCCTCTATGCAGCCTGCGACCGGGTCGCTGTGCTGTCGCAAAAACGCGTTCTGGTGGTGGATACCCTGGAAAACGTCGCGAAAACGGACGACGAGTGGGTACAGGATTACTTTAATGGACCGCGTGGACGCGCTGCACAGCGCTCTGCTGGCCCAACCTCTTCTCAGGAGTGACGCACATGGAAACCCGCGCGCACCATATTTTGATTGGCCTGTTTACCGTGCTGACGGCCGTTGCCGCCCTGCTGTTTGCGCTCTGGATGAGCTATGCGGCTGGCCAACGCGACTATCAACCCTACCGCATTTTGTTCGAGCGCAGCGTCAGCGGCCTCTCGGTGGGTAGCAAGGTGCAGTACAACGGCATTGAAGTGGGCGATGTCACCGAGCTTTCCCTCAATCCTGACGACCCACGCCAAGTGATCACGCTTATTCGCGTGTATGAAGACACTCCGATTAAAGTGGATACCCGCGCAAAGCTAGCCTTTGCTAGCATTACCGGCAGTATGTCCGTGCATCTCTATGGTGGCACCCCAGAAAGCCAACGCTTGCTAGCGCAAAGCAGCGACGATACGCCTTTCATTCAAGCCGACCCGTCGCCTATTGCTACGCTGTTTGACGAAGGCGAAGAGATGGTCGAAAACCTCAACGCGATTTTGCAGAGTGTGAACGAACTCTTCGATGACAATAATCGTGAGCAAGCAGGCAATATCCTGACCAATATTGCCCACATCACCGAGATGGTTGCCTCTCAGCAGTCTGCCCTGGATGAAAACATGACGCTCTTTGGCGATGTGTCACGCCAAGCCTCCACCACGCTTGAAAGCATCGAATCGCTTAGCCTAGAGGCGAACCGCTTGCTGAGCCAGGAGGGTCAGCAGGTGATGCGCAGCGCAGAGAGCGCCAGCCGCGATGTTGCCAGCGCTGCCCAGCGGATAGAACAGTTGGTGAACGATAACGCGGGTGCTGTCGAAGGCACTCTACAAAGCACTCGCGACATTGCCCCGGCCCTAGCGGCGTTACGCTCAACACTCGCCACCCTTGACCGCATTACGCGGGAACTTGAAGAGAGCCCCACGGACTTTTTCCTAGGCCGCGACCAAGTAGAGGAGTTCCACCCATGAACATGCACGCTTTACGTAACGGCTTTCTTCTAAGTGCCTTACTTACCCTTTCAGGCTGCTCTATTTTACCGGAGAAAGCGCCATCGACGCTGTATCGCTTGCCTGCTACCACGATGCAGAGCGACCCTGCCACCATCACACAGCCAGAGCGACTGGGTATCGCTACACCCGAAGCGGGCCACCTGCTCAGCAGCAATCGTATCGTGGTGTTTCCCGAAGGCAATGTGGTCAATGTGTATGAGGGTGCTCGCTGGCATGAAGATGCACCGGACATGCTGCAAGCCCAGCTCATTGCAGGGCTGCAGCAGCAAGAGCTGTTCGCCAACGTGAGCAGCGATCGGCTCCCTCACGACTTGCTGCTATTAAGCGAGCTGCGCCACTTTCAGAGCGAGTATGACACTTCTCCGCCAAGCGTTAACCTGCAGTTGGACGTTCAATTACTCGGCGCGGACCAACAGCCCGTGGCCTCCACCAGCTTTGCGATCCGGGAGCGCGCCACAAGCACTGGGATACCCGATGTGGTGAGCGCCTTTGGTAGCGCCACCGACCGTTTAACCGAACAGTTGGCGAGCTGGCTAATCACAAACGCGCCGAATTAACAGTGCCGCCTAACGCGGCGGCGCGGGCAAGGCGCTTTTTCTCACATACTCTTTTGGGTCTTTGGGGTAGAAGTGCTCTGGCTGTCGTTCTAAGTGGGTAAAAAAGCGCGTGTCCTTGTAGGGCATCTTCATAAACCCTGACACGCCCAGCCCCTCGATTTGACTGACAGCGGCCAGCATTCGGCTCAGTAGGCTGCGAAACTCCTGCTCACGTTGGGGGTCGAGCAGCCGGTAGTAGCTATGGATTTTGAGATGTTTGGGCAGCGCTTCAAAGATGATCATACCGGTATGGTGAATCTCATTGAGCCGCTGAAGCAGTTGCATAATGGTATCCGGCAGCACCAATAGCTCTTCTGGGTCAGGGCCATCTTCAAAGTAGCTGTGCTGCCGGGTGCGATCCTCCATTTCCGGCACCGCGCTCACTTCGTAATTAATCGCCATCTCTGGCTGGCAGTGAAACGCCTCCTCAGGGCTAGCACGCTCTAAGTGCAGCGTTTGCCGGGCATTGAACAGGCAGCTTTTAAATACCCCCTGGCGATGAATGGCCCGTGCTAAGTGCACCATGTTATTCACCGCTTCGATAAACGCGGGCTTTAGCGCTGGGTCATGCAGGTTGAGCGACGAATCAATATAGACCCCCTCCCGCTCCCAGCGCACCGCTAAACCACCGACGACTGGGTATTTGCCCAACCGGCTCACCGAAGCTAAAAAGGCTTTTTCGGTTTCTCCCATCCCCTGCATAAACTGTTTGTAGTAGCGATCTAGTTGCACATCGTTAATGTCGTTTAACGTCTCTTCAGCGCTTGCCTCACGTAAAAACGCCTTTCGTGAGCTGTACACCACGGTATCGATCTCTTGGCTAGCCGGGCGACGCAGGCCTTTTCCCCATACGGGCACTAGCGGCGTTTGGGGGGCGATTGGCAGGTCAACCATAACCAGCTTCGCCATGCTCGGCATTTCACGAATAAAGTAATCCCCCGCTTTACGCCGCACCTGTGGGTCGGGGTCGAGCATGCCATCCAGCGTGCGTGCAAACTCAATGGGCAACCCCAATGAGCTGGCCGGAATTGCTCGATGGCCAAAACGGCAGGACTGCGCCGAGGCCAACGCATAGAGCGTACCTGCCGCCCCCTGCTCATCGAACCGTGGCGACGAGAGCGCTCCGTTAAGCTGCTCTTCACCGATAAAATAGACATCCCCCAGCCGGGCATTGGTTTGCTGCAGATTGTCCGACATCAACTCCATTACGTTGGCACCCACGAACTGAAGCGATTCATCCAACTGTGCGAACACCGATGAGCCCCAGTCGATCAGCGCGATGGCCTCGCAGGTGGCGTCAAAGACCAGATTAGAGGGTTTAATGTCGCCATGTACCACCGGCCGCGCGTTCGGGCCTGTTTCACGACGCAGTGCTTGTAAGATGTCTGCTAACTGTGCAGCGATGCGCATAATTAACCGAGGTGAGAGCCTTCCCTGCTTGAGCGACACTTGCTCCAGATTCCAGCCAGGGGCACGCTCCATGACCAGAATCGACTGGCCGCGTGAGCGCTGATAAGTGATGAGTTTAGGTATCCGAGGGTGTGACACTTGATCAAGCATAAACGCCTCTTCTTCGAGGCGTTCTTGTAGATGGGTGGGCAAGGTAATACGCGAGAACTTAAACACATAGTGGGCAGTCATGCCCTGCTGCCATGCGCTACCCGCAAACACAAACCCATAAGCCCCCTTACCAATCAGCTCGATATTTGAATAGCCCAACTGGGCAAGCTGCGCCTGGCACAGCGCTACCCAGTCTTTTAGCTTTCGCGCATCGTGATGGCTTAGCAGGTACACCGACTGCTCTTCGGGTATGTAAAACTGCTGCAGCGGTGCCTGGCTCATAGCAAGGTGCCTACACGGTTAAGTCAGATGAAGCAGCATGCTTTCCGGCGCCTCTAGAAAGCCTTTCCAGGCGTTGCAAAAACGGGCAATGGTACCGCCATCAATAAAGCGATGATCGCCTGCCCAGGTGACCGTCAAGATAGCCCGGCGCTGCACAGCCCCGTGCTCATCAAAGCGCGGCAGCCACTGGGTTTTGCCAATGGCCACAATGGCGGCTTCCGGCGCATTAATAATCGGCGCAGCGTAGGTTCCCCCAAGAGCACCAATGTTGGAGATACTAATGGTGCCGCCCTTTAGATCCGCCTGCTCCACGCGCCCTTCCCGAGCGGCATTGGTTAGCCTGCCGACCTCTTTGGCAATCTCAAACAGCGTTAAGCCCTCGACACCTTTCACGTTAGGTACCAAAAGCCCCGCTTTGCTATCCACCGCCATGCCGATATTGCACTGGTCGTAGTAGCTCAGCTCGTTGGCTTCGCTGTTCAACTGTGCATTGATGATCGGCGTCTCCGCCACGGCCAGCGCCATCGCTTTCATAAAGAACGGCATCAGCGTGAGCCGTTCGCCCTTCGCCTCTACCTGCGGCTTGAGTCGCTCGCGCAGCGCCAACAGCTCCGTGACATCAATCTCTTCACCGTAGTGAAAATGAGGAATGGAGCTAGCGGCCTCTACCATACGCTTGGCCATCACCGCCCGCACGCCGCGCAGCGGCTCTACTTTTGAGGGTGCTAAGCCGGTGCTTGAAGGCATCGAAACACTGGCCGTTTGGTGAGATACCGCTGGCGCGTTGAGGTGCGCTAGCACGTCTTCTTTCAACACTCGACCATCTTTGCCACTGCCTGAGATCTCCGACAGGGCTAGGCTGTGCTCGCGTACTAAGCGGCGCACCGCAGGACTAGCGGGCACTTTGCCTGCAGCAGCCGGGGTAACGGCTTGGCTTTTAGGCGGCGGGCTATTTTCATCAGCGGCCACCGCGTGGCTACTGGGCGGCGCTGGAGGTGCCTGCTCGGTAGCAGTAGTGTCTCTGTTCATCTGACCGGCGGCTTGGTATGCATAAAGCGGCGCGTGAACCTTGGCAATCTTCCCCTGGGCCACATACAGCTTGGTGACCGTCCCGGCTTCTGGCGCGGTGATTTCCACCAGCGCCTTGTCGGTCATCACTTCGACAATCGGCTGGTCCTCTTCGATGGTGTCGCCTTCGGCCACGCGCCACTCCACCACTTCACACTCAACGATACCTTCACCGATATCTGGCAGTAAAAAATCACTCATGGCTGTTCTCCCTGGCGCTAAAAGTTCACGCTTTCGCGAATCGCTTCAAAAATTTTCAGGTGGTCGGGCAAGTACTCTTTCTCCAGCACAAGCGGGAAAGGCGTATCCAGCCCGGTAACCCGAGTAATCGGCGATTCCAGATAGAGAAAACAGCGCTCCTGTATCGTCGCGGCAATTTCACCGGCAAAACCGCCGGTGAGCGGCGCTTCATGACTAACAATCATACGGCCGGTTTTGAATACCGACTCTGCCACGGTATCCACATCCCAGGGCAGCAGCGAACGCAGGTCGATGACCTCGCAGGCAATGCCCTGCTCTTCAGCAAGCTCGGCGGCTTTACTGATCACTTCCATCTGCGCGCCCCAGCCCACCAGGGTAATATCGGTGCCCTCTTTGATCACTTCTGCTTCACCAATTGGCAGTTGGTAGTCTTCATCAGGCACTTCACCTACGGCGGCACGATAGAGCCGTTTTGGCTCTAAAAACAGCACGGGGTCGGGGTCACGAATCGCCGCTAGCAGCAACCCTTTGGCTTGATAGGGGTTGCGCGGCACCACCACTTTTAAGCCCGGCGTGTGGATAAAGTACGCCTCAGGTGATTGCGAGTGGTATAAGCCCCCGGAAATGCCGCCGCCATAGGGTGTGCGAATGGTGAGCCCGCCTACGTTGAAGAGATCCCCAGAGCGGTAGCGGAATTTGGCGGTCTCGTTAACGATTTGATCAAATGCGGGGAAGATGTAATCCGCAAACTGAATTTCAGCGACGGGAACAGAGCCTTGTGCGGCCAGTCCGTTAGCAAAGCCAATAATGCCTTGCTCCACCAGCGGCGTATTAAAGCAGCGCGCTTTGCCGTACTTCTCTTGTAAATGGCTGGTGGCTCGGAAAACACCGCCAAAAATACCTACGTCTTCACCAAAGCAGATGACTTTCTCATCTTCCGCCATGGCGATATCCAGAGCGTTATTAATCGCCTGGAGCATGTTCATCGTCGCCATATTACGCCTCTCCCTGAGTATCAGTGGCTGACGAAAGCGTCAGATCTAGCGATTTTGCGCCGCGCGGGTAGGCATCTGGGTAGCGGCGAATATGGCGCTTCAACTGATCCAGCTGGTGCTGTAGCGCAGGTGTCACATCGGCGTAAACATCGCTGATTAACGACTCCAGCGGCGGCGGCGGGCGTTTTTCGGCGCGCTTCATGGTTTCCAGCACTTCACGGCGCAGGCTCTCCTGCTGGGCAGCTTCCTCTTCATCGCTCCACCACCCTTTCTTCGCCAGCCAGCGCTGCATGCGTAGCAAGGGATCTTTGGCGCGCCACGCTTCCTCTTCGCTCTTAGCGCGATAGCCCGAGGGGTCATCCGAAGAGGAGTGGGCAGCCAACCGGTAGGACATGGCTTCAATCAGCACCGGCTGGTTCTGCTCAACGGCGATTTTTCGCGCTTGGCGGGTCGCTTCATATACCGCTAGGGCGTCGTTACCATCCACGCGAATCACGTGCATGTGGTAGCCAAAGGCACGGGGAGCAATGCCGTCAGCGGCAAACTGTTCTGTGGAGGGAGTAGAAATAGCGTAGCCGTTGTTGCGGCAGAAAAAGATCACCGGCACCTGATGCACCGCGGCCATATTAAGCGCGGCGTGAAAGTCCCCTTCTGAGGCTGCGCCTTCGCCAAAAAAGGTCAGCGTACAGTGGCCTTCACCGGCCAGCTTTTGGCCATAGGCATACCCGGTGGCTTGAGGAATCTGCGTCGCCAGCGGCGATGAGATGGTCATGTAGTGCAGCTTGCGAGAGCCGTAATGAATCGGCATTTGGCGGCCTTTGCCGTAATCAAGCTCGTTGCCAAATAGCTGATTCATAAACTCGTCGATAGAGAAGCCGCGATACATCAAGGCGCCTTGTTCGCGGTACTGAGCCATGATCATATCGGCGTCATCTAGTGCTGCAGCCGCACCCACCACGGCGGCTTCTTCACCGGTGCACTGCATATAGAAACTGAGCCGCCCTTGGCGTTGGGCAGCCATCATGCGCTCATCAAGAATGCGGGTGGCTAGCATGGCCTGGTACAGCCTACGAGCGTGGTCTCGGGTGAGAGCGGGCTCTTCGCCACCCGGATACAGCTCACCATCCGGGTTGAGTAGACTGAACGTCTCGATCGAGAATTCATCACCGGTCATGAAGGCCGGCTGGTGTACGTACTGAGTCATCATTATTATCCTTGTTTTTACCCTTTTTGAGGGTAGTGTTGTCGGTCATGACCGTTTATGCCAGTGGATTTATCTGACACGGGTCAACGCAACACTGGGACAGTAACTCAGTGCAAGCCGTTTAGGGATTCAACTTAAGACGCAGAGAGCATTAAGAAGCAGAGAGGCGTTGGCGCAGCCGCTGCTGGTAGACGTTAAAGGCGCTATCCGCGCTCAGCGCCAGCAGTGCAATCAGCAGCGCGCCTTGCAGCACGTAGGCCATATTGCCATTAACGATACCCGCGATAATGGGGTCTCCCAGATTACTGGCCCCGACAGTGGCACCGAGTGCCGCAGTGGCAATATTAATAGTCACCGAAGTACGCACCCCTGCCAGAATTACCGGGGCGGCCAGGGGCAACTCCACGTGACGCAGCACCTGCCAAGAGGTCATACCCATGGCCTGGGCCGCCTCTTTGATGGTCGCGTCAACATCGTTAATGCCCGCCAGCGTATTGCGTACGATTGGCAGCAGCCCGTAGAGCATTAGCGCAACAATAATAGGCAGCGTACCAAACCCCAGAACGGGCACCGCCAGCGCCAGCACCGCTACCGGAGGGAACGTTTGCCCTAAAGAGGCCAACTGGCCCACCAGAGGCAAAAAATCCCGCCCTCGCTCGCGGGTAACGGCAATACCTGCCGCTACACCAACCGCAATGGTGACCACTGCCGCCACGCTAACAACTAACACATGGCGGCCCAGCAGCTCGTAAAACGCAGCGCGATCATAGACGACTTGTCGGGCGTCAGGCTCTACCCAGCGAAACAGGCCCTCTAGGAGCGGCATGCCGACGATGCACATCGCCAGTAGCGCGATCCAAATAAGCGGCAGAAACCATTGAATGCTCGGTGCGTTCGGCAGGCTGACGGTGGCAGAATTACGCGTCACGTTGGCTCACCTTATCCAACTGCGCCTCTTTAACGATGCGGCGCAGCGAAAGCTCCCCTATTGGCACATCGCCTTGATCCACCACGGTTAAGCGGTCGCAGTGGTCCCGCAGCATCATGGAAAGCGCTTGGCGCAGCGAGAAATCGGCGGGAATTCGAGATTGTGCCGGCAAAGTAGGCCCAAGCGATGTCATGTGATCTTTTACGCGCGTTAACGCTGCCTGCTTCAACCCCCGCTCAAGCCCACCGAGCAGGGATTCCACAAACGGATCAGCGGGCCGTTGAAGCAGTGCCAGCGGCGTGCCCTGCTGGACAATACGGCCATCACGCATGACGACCAAATGGTCGGCTAACTTCAGCGCTTCATCCATATCGTGGGTCACGAACACAATGGTTTTGTGTAACCGTGCCTGTAGCTTGGCAAGCTCATCCTGAAGCTTTTCCCGGGTAATGGGGTCCAGAGCACCAAACGGCTCATCCATCAGTAGTATATCGGGGTCTGCGGCTAAGGCACGGGCCACCCCGACCCGCTGCGCTTGACCACCTGAGAGCTGATGGGGATATTTATGCGCAAACTCGCCCACCGGCAGGCCCAGTACGCCCATCAGTTCCTCTACACGAGCGGTAATTTCTGTAGCGGGCCATTTCAGCAACCGAGGCACTAAGCCAATATTGCGCGCGACGTTCCAGTGGGGAAACAGCCCGGTACTCTGGATCACATAGCCGATTCGCCGACGTAGTTTTACTGGGTCGTACTGCTCAATCGCCTGGCCATCCAGGATAATATCGCCGCTGCTATGCTCAATCAGCCGATTGATCATGCGTAGGGTGGTGGATTTACCGCATCCAGAGGTCCCTACCAACGCACAGAACTTTCCTTTAGCGACCCGCAGCGTGATGTCTTCCACCGCGGTATCGTCACCAAACTGTTTTGAAACGTGGGAAAGCTCTATCATTCCTGTCCTCCGGGACGCAGCGCGTCTGCCAACGCTCCTAATCCTGCGTCCACTATCAGTGCCAAGATCAGAATGGGCAGTGCGCCCAGTAGCACCATATCCATGGCGGCTTGCCCCAGCCCTTGAAAAATAAACGTCCCTAGACCGCCAGCACCTATCAGTGCCGCCACTGCCGTTAGCCCAATCGCCTGTACAGCCGTAATGCGTACGCCTTCTAACAGTACGGGAAGCGCCAATGGAAAACGCACCTGCCAAAAACGCTGCCCGGTACGCATACCCATGGCTTTAGCGGCCTGGAGCGTCTCAGCGCTGACCTCTTCCAGAGCAATGTAGGTATTACGCACCATGGGCAGCAGGCTATAAGCAATTAACGCAATCAGCGCTGGAGCATTGCCGATACCGCTGACACCCAACGCTGCCAGCGGGGGTACGTTAGCCGCCAGCCAAGCGAGCGGCGCTAGCAGTAGTCCAAACAGCGCCAAACTTGGGATGGTTTGTAAAAAGTTCAGCAGTGTAAACGCGATTTTTTGCAGGCGCTGATAGCGACGCATCAGCATCGCTAACAGCATTCCCAGCACCACGCTAACGCCCACGGCTGTGCCCACCAAGGCAATATGTTGACCAACGGCCTGATAAAACTGCCCCTCACGGGCCTGGAACTCTTGCACGAGGGCAAGGCGATCCAGCCAAAGCGCGGCACATCCCCACCAAGCAATGCCCACGCCTGCCAGCAGCAGCGTTGGCCACCAGCGGGATAACCCTAAGCGTAGGCGTAGCTCTACCAAACAGAGCAACAGTACGAACAGCACGGTCCAGTAGGCTGCGCCAATGCCGAGTCGCGCCTGGGGTAACGAGGGGTCGACCAACCAGTGGCCTGCCACCATTAAGCCAAACGGCATCAACAGCAAGATGAGTATGATGATGCCCAGCATCGCCCGGTAGTGCCTTGAGGTAGGCACGGACGACAACGCCGCCATGGCGATAAAGAGCAGTGATACCAGTGCCGCGCCCGGCCAGCTAATGGCGTCTACCATGCCAAAAGCCGTGCCGGAAACAATGCGATTAGGAGCAACACTGACAAAGCTTAACAACCAAGCGGCAGCCAGCATGGCACCGCTTAGGCACAACAGCACAACATTCGGGTGCCATGGGCGTCGTTTAAACGATGGCGAGGGCAAGGCGTCGATTAACGACATTTTCAGCACTGTTCCATACCGGGCTATCGGTCATGTCAAAGAAGAAAGCACCGTTGCCGGTGTATTCGGGATACAGATCAACCTCACCCGCCTGCAACGCGCTGCGTACCACGCAGCTACCACCAAGCTGAAGCCGATCTTCCGTTGGAATACCGTTGCGCTCCAGCGTCTGAATAATTAACTCGCCTAGTACCGAGCCTTCGGTATCGATTTTAGAAGAGACCACGATGGGGTCGTTGGCACTGGCCGTGGAGAGCACCGTTGATAAACAGGCAGCCATGGCAGGTGTGAACAATGAGCGCATGGAGTCGTCCTTTTCAATGAACTTCTGGGGCGTATCGTTTCAGTATAAGAGCCTGCTGCGTTGAAGTCAGACGCCGCAGTAACGACGCCTGACTGTTTACAACGATTAAGGCGCTTCGATCACCCAGGTGGTTCCTTCCCGAGAATCTTTGAGAATAATGCCAAGCGCTGCCAGCTCATCACGAATAGCATCAGCGCGGGCAAAATCCTTACTTCCTTTCGCCGCTTGTCGCTCGGCGATTTTTGCTTCGATCTCTTCTTCGCTCAGCGCTACCTGCTGCTGGGCGCCTTTTAGAAACGTTTGTGGCGTTTGCTGCAGTAGTCCCAGCACACCGGCCAAACGCTTTAATTCACCAGCCAAGCGTGGTGCCTCTGCTGGCTGATCACTTTTCGCTCGGTTGAGATCGCGGGCCAAATCGAAAAGCGCGGCCAAAGCGATGGGCGTGTTGAAGTCGTCGTCCATTGCCGCTGTGAAGCGCTCCGCGGCATCGCTGGCGGCTGCCTGCTCGTCGGCGTTCACTCCGTCTAACGCCGTATACAACCGCGTTAGCGATTTGCGCGCTTCGACCAGCGAATCCACTGAGTAGTTAATAGCGCTACGATAGTGGCTTGCCACCAACAGGTAGCGCACCACTTCTGGATCGTGCTCGGCTAGCACGTCGCGGATGGTGAAGAAGTTGCCCAGCGACTTGGACATCTTCTCTTGGTTGACGCGAACGGCTCCAGCATGCATCCAGGTGTTGACGTAGGTTTTACCTGTCGCCGCTTCCGATTGAGCAATCTCGTTTTCATGATGGGGAAAGGTCAAATCCGGCCCACCGCCATGAATATCGAAGGTGTCCCCCAGGCAGCAGGTGGACATCGCGGAGCACTCGATGTGCCAACCCGGTCGCCCGTCTCCCCAGGGGGAATGCCAGTGAGCTTCACCGGGCTTGGCCGCTTTCCAGAGCACGAAATCCAGCGGGTCTTCTTTGTGCACATCCACGTCGACCCGTGCACCAGAGCGCATGTCATCCAGCTGACGGTTATTCAATTTGCCGTAGTCGGTGAACTTGCGCACTCGGTAGTAGACATCACCATTGGCCGCGGCATAGGCAAAACCTTTGTCGATGAGCGTTTCGATCATCGCGATAATGTCGTCGATGTGCCTCGTTGCCCGGGGCTCCTGACTGGGTGGCAGCACGTTGAGGCGAGCTTCGTCCTCATGCATCGCGGCAATCATGCGCTCGGTGAGCGCGTCGATGGGCTCGCCGTTCTCCTCGGCCCGCTTGAGGATTTTATCGTCGATATCGGTGATGTTGCGCACGTAGGTCACGTCATAGCCGCGATGGCGCAGGTAGCGGGTAATCACATCAAAGGCCACCATCACCCGGGCGTGGCCAAGGTGACAGTAGTCATACACCGTCATACCGCAAACGTACATGCTGACCTTGCCATCGACAAGGGGCTTAAAAGGCTCTTTGCGGCGAGTCAGCGTATTGTAAATATGCATATGACGTTTCCTTATCCCTTCTGTTTGATTTTCGCCCAGCTATCTTTCAAGCCCACGGTGCGGTTGAACACCAGGTGGTCGGCAGTGGAGGCGTGACGATCGGCGCAGAAGTAACCGACTCGCTCGAATTGGAAACGATCTTCCGGCGCGGCACTGGCCAGGCTTGGCTCGCCAATGGCATGGCACACCACCAGCGACTCGGGATTCAAATGCTCGAGGAAGTCGACGTCCTTATCACGATCGGGCTGCTCGACCATGAACAGGTTGTCGTAGAGGCGCACTTCCATCGGCACGCCGTGGGCCGCGCTGACCCAGTGAATCACGCCTTTCACCTTGCGGCCTTCCGGGTTTTTACCCAGGGTGTCGAAATCGACGGAGCAGTGCAGCTCAATAATCTCACCTGCATCGTCTTTAATCACGTCATCACAGCGAATTACGTAGCTGTTGCGCAGGCGCACTTCTTTGCCCGGTGCTAGGCGGAAGAATTTCTTCGGCGCGTCTTCCATAAAGTCGTCTTGATCGATGTAGAGCTCACGACCAAAAGGAACTTTACGCATCGGCATGTCTTCACGCGCCGGGTGGCCTGGCACCTGGTACACTTCCTCGTGATCTTCCGGCATGTTGGTCAGCACCACTTTTAGCGGCTTGAGCACGCACATCGCCCGGGGTGCGTTATCTTCCAGGTCCGAACGAATGGCGTGGGTCAGCATGGCGATATCCACCAAACCACCGTCGGAACGGGTCACGCCGATCATTTCACAGAATTTACGAATCGCAGCGGGCGTATAGCCCCGGCGACGCATACCGGAAATGGTCGGCATTCGCGGGTCATCCCAACCATCGACGATCTGCTCATCCACCAACAGCTTCAGCTTACGTTTGGAGGTCAGCGTGTAGTCGAGGTTCAGTCTGGCAAATTCAATCTGACGGGGCTTGGCGGGCACCGGCAGATTGTTCAAGAACCACTCGTATAGCGGGCGGTGGTCTTCGAACTCCAGCGTACAGATGGAGTGAGTAATACCCTCGATGGCATCCGACTGACCGTGGGTAAAATCGTACGAGGGGTAGATTTTCCACTTGTCACCTGTTTGGTGGTGATGCGCATGACGAATGCGGTACAAGATCGGATCGCGCAAATTGATGTTGGGCGACGCCATATCGATTTTGGCGCGCAGCACTTTTTCCCCTTCACCAAACTCACCGTTACGCATCCGTTCTAGAAGGTCCAAGCTCTCTTCGGCGCTGCGCTCGCGGTAGGGGCTAGGCTTGCCGGGCTCGGTCAGCGTACCCCGATACTCGCGAATCTCATCCGGAGACAGGTCATCCACATAGGCTTTGCCTTCACGAATCAGATGCTGCGCCCAGGCGTAGAGCTGGTCGAAGTAGTCGGAGGCAAAACGTACCGGGCCTGCCCACTCAAAGCCCAACCAGCTAACGTCTTCTTTGATGGCGTCAATGTACGCCTGCTCTTCTTTTGCTGGGTTGGTGTCGTCAAAGCGCAGATGACACTCACCACCAAACTGCTCTGCCAACCCGAAGTTCAGACAAATCGACTTGGCGTGGCCGATGTGCAAAAAGCCGTTGGGCTCCGGAGGAAAGCGCGTCACAATTTTGGTGACCTGGCCGCCCGCTATCTCGTCGCGTACTTGGTTGCGAATGAAGTTCGGCGCTGGGGTGGTCTCGTTGGTCATGGTGGTGTTGATAACCTCATGGTAGATGGCGTGCTGGGCAAACGATGCAAAGGCAATCAGGGTTAGCGCTTCGCGGTGCCGAGCAAAACCGCTATTATAACGTGACGCCGATGCACAGCGCCAAGGCGAACGCTTTTATTGAACAGGAATTTATCCATGATCGTATTACAGACGAACTACGGTGACATCACCATCGCGCTCAATCATGAAAAAGCCCCGGTTACGGCAGCCAATTTCGAGCAGTACGTGCGCGACGGTTTTTACGACGGCACGCTGTTCCACCGGGTCATCGATGGTTTCATGATTCAAGGGGGCGGCTTCGACCAGGAGTTCAACCAGAAGCCGACACGCGACCCCATCGAAAACGAAGCCGACAACGGTCTGCAGAACACCATCGGCACGCTGGCCATGGCCCGTACCCAGGATCCCCACTCTGCCACCGCCCAGTTTTTCATCAACGTCGGTAACAACAGCTTCCTGAACCACAGCGGCAAAAGCCTGCAAGGCTGGGGTTACGCGGTATTTGGTGAAGTAGTGGACGGCATGGACGTGGTCAACGCCATCAAGGCCGTGAGCACCACGCGCCGTGGCATGCACGCAGACGTGCCCGCCGAAGACGTGGTCATCGAGCGCGCCTACCTGAAGGATGCGGAATAACCGTCGGGAGTCTTATGCGTACGCTGCTGATCGCTGACATGCATTTGAGTAACGACACCCCTGAGCTCAATCAGGGGTTTTATCGTTACCTGGAGCATACCGCCAAAGGGGCCGAGGATCTTTACATTCTGGGCGACCTGTTCGACGCCTGGATCGGAGACGACTTGCTGGATACGCCTCACCCCCTCAGCGGGGTGGCCCATGAGGTGATCAAGCGCCTGCGGGCACTGAGCGATGCGGGCACGTCCATCTTTTTCATTCACGGCAACCGGGACTTTCTGATCGGCGAACGCTTCATCAACGCCTGTCAGGCCACCCTGCTGCCCGACAGTGAGCAAGTGGAATTGCAGGGCGTAGCCGCCGTCATTCTGCACGGTGACAGCCTGTGCACCAAAGATGAGGCCTACATGGCGTTTCGCGCCCAGTCTCGCCACCCTGAGTGGCAGGCGCAGATCCTGGCCATGCCGCTGGAGCAGCGGCTAGAGTTGGCCAAGAGCCTGCGTATGCAGTCTGGGGATGCCAACGCCAACAAGGCCGAAGCCATCATGGATGTGACCCACGCAGAAGTCGTGACCACGATGCAGCGCCATGGGGTGAACATCATGATCCATGGCCACACCCATCGCCCCAAGGTCCATGACCTCACCGTCGAAGACGTGCCTGCCAAACGCTTTGTGTTAGGCGATTGGGATAGCGAACACGGCTGGGATATTGTCGTGGAGCACTCGAGCGAGCGCCACCCAGAGCCCGTACTGCGCCAGTTCTCGCTGATCCAGCCGCCTGGTAGCGACAGCGAATCGCATTGAGCCATTGAGCACAGGCCCCGTCATGAAAAAGCCGATCACATGGATCGGCTTTTTAGTTTTAGCGCTCTATCCTGGCATCACTGCGCAGGTCATCGATCAATCCTTGAATGATCGCCTGAGCCCGCAGTTGTTCTGCCATTTGTGACACGAAAGCATTCATCTGCTCGTCGGCCTGCCCTTCGTTGACACTGTCCAATGCAACGACAGCAACGCCCTGAGGCAAGGTCACGGCACGGTAAACGCTGTCGCCCTCTTCAGGGTGTGGCATGCGGAACACTTCACGGATCAGCACCTGAGGCAGCGTACTGTCAGACTGGCGAGAGACGTTATTGGCTTCCAGCCACTCCAGCTCAACGGCATCGCCCGCACGGAGCAAGGCGATCAATTCTGCTGCCTGCTCCTGAAGTGCTTCTTGGCGCTGCTGAGCAGCAACAGCCTGCTCTACTTCATCGCGCACTTCATCTAGGGGCAGAACAGTTGCATCACGATGCTCGGCGACACGAAGCACTAAGCGGCGGTCGTTGTCGAGCTCAATCACTTCGCTGTTGTAGCCCTCTTCCAGCACGTCAGCGCTGAACGCCTCATCCAGCACGCCCGGCTCGGAAAGCGCTCCTTCACCTTCCCCACGCGCCAACCAGTCGCTCTCGTTGAGCGTCAGGCCGAGGTCATCCGCAACGGACTGCAGATCGTCTGCCGCGAAGCTCTCATCGATCAGACGCTGCACCTGACGATTGAAGTCATCATTGACCTCACGCAGCGCCACTTCCTGAGCCAAACGGTCACGCTGCTCTTCGAAAGAAGGCGCATCCAGCTCGGTAACCTGCAGAATATGGAAAGCACCGTCCATTTCGACGACCTGGGACGTCTCACCGACCCCAAGGGCAAACGCTGCGTCATCGAAGGCATCACCAAAGAAGCCGCGACTGATCACGCCCAGATCACCACCCTGCTCGGCACTAGCGGTGTCATCCGAAAAACGCACGGCGGTATCGGCGAAACTCTCACCACGGCTCAGGTCAGCCAGCGCTTCATTGGCTAGCTGCTGGGCCTCTTCACGGCCACGCTCGGAACCAAAGGTCACCATGATATGGGAAACACGACGGTTGGCATCGCGATTCTGCTCACGCCAGGCAGCGCGGAGTTCGCTCTCGTCCACAGCAATATCTTCAGCCATGGCCTGGCGGTCGATCACCACGTACTCGACGCGCACCTGTTCCGGGCGCTCGAAGCGTTCCTGGTTGGCGTCATAGTAGGCCTGCATCTGCTCCTCGGTGACCTCTACTTCATAAGCAGCATCATTGGCATCCAGCATCACGTAGCGGAAATCTCGCTGCTGGCCTTGCAGGTCTGCCAGACGCTGCTCTTCATTGGCCAAGCTGAAGTCACTGAATGCCAAGCCCTGCTGCAGTTGCTGACGCTTGATATCCATCCGCAGCTCTTCACGGAACGAGAGCGGCGTGTAACCCGCTCCTGCCAGACGATTCCGGAAAATTTCTGCAGAAAAGCGCCCATCCTGATCATGAAACTCAGGCAGTGTCACGATCATCTGGTCAAGCTGAGCGTCGGAGACGTAAAAACCGCCGTCCTCAGCATACTGACGCAGTAAAGACTGAGTGATGAGCTGGTCGAGCATATCGTTGCGCAGTGCCCGCTCCTGCTCAGGAGGCACTTGCCCAGAACGCAGCGCGCGCTGCACTTCTAGCTCAACTTGCTGACGCATAATGGGTTCGCCATTAACGCTCGCCACTTCATTGGGGTCGCTACCAAAGACACTGAACAGCGACTCCACACCAAAAAGCGCCATGGCCGCGACCATGACACCAATGATTATCTTGGCACCCCAGCTTCTGGAGCCATCTCGTATACTTTGCAGCATGCTAGCCTCAGATCATCAAAGCCATCTATTGCCCAAACCATCGGGCCAGAAAAGAACATGGGCGCATCGCGGATGCGATGCGCCCATTAGGTTACAGCAAACGCGAGCCAATTAGTTGACGGCGTCTTTCAGCGCTTTACCGGCTTTAAAGCTGGGCACTTTTGCTGCGCTGATTTCGATTGGCTGACCCGTTTGGGGGTTGCGACCAGTACGCGCAGCACGCTCTTTAATAGCGAAGGTACCAAAACCTACCAGAGAAACACTCTCGCCTTTTTTGAGGCTATCGGTGACAGACTCCACCATGGCATCCAATGCGCGGCTTGCCGCTGCTTTAGGAATATCTGCAGATGCGGCAATAGCTTCAATCAGCTCGGACTTATTCACACTTCACCCCTTAACTGTTTCAAAAAATGGCTCTGGACGGCACGGCCACCAAGTGCATCAACCTCAAAGCATAGCTGCGTTTTATAGCAATGCCTTGAAACACCTGTCAAGCGACCGGACCGTGAAATCCCCGTTGCTCAAGGCATTGGGCAAACTTATTAAGTAAAATTAAAGCAAAACTGCTTTAACGCTTAATGGGTACTTGCAACAGCATTTGCATTGAAAGACTTATCTGCGCCCTTTAATGAAGCGCCTTCGGCAACATTCTCTGCCAGCGCCACGGCCAGCACGTCATCTATCCAGCGTACGGGGCGAATATCAAGCGCTCCTTTGATATTCTCCGGTACTTCCTTGAGATCTCGACGATTTTCCTCAGGGATTAAGACGGTCTTTATACCACCCCGCCTAGCCGCCAGCAATTTCTCCTTTAGACCCCCAATCGGTAATACTTCACCACGCAGGTTTACCTCCCCTGTCATGGCCACATCGCACCTTACTGGCCGCTGAGTATAAGCGGAGACAATCGCCGTTACCATGGCAATACCAGCACTGGGCCCGTCTTTAGGTGTGGCACCTTCGGGCACATGGATGTGCAGGTCTTCGTTTTCGAAGCGCTGGGGGTCAATTCCATAGGCCTGAGCACGCGCCTTCACGACGGTTTGTGCTGCACTTACCGACTCTTTCATGACATCACCAAGCGAACCGGTCTTGTTAATACGACCTTTACCTGGCGTCACTACCGACTCAATGTTGAGCAGCTCCCCACCTACGGACGTCCAAGCCAAACCGGTTACACGACCGACTTGGTCCTCCTGCTCCGCCAAGCCATAGCTATAGCGGCGTACACCGGCATAAGTCTCAATCTGATCAGCGGAGAGCACTTGCTGCGCCTGCAGCTTGTTGCCTGCCTTATCTTTCGAGGTGCGCTCAGCTTCTAAGCGCTCACGCAGCACTTTACGGCACACTCTAGCGATCTGACGCTCAAGCTCGCGCACACCCGCCTCACGAGTGTAGTAGCGCACCAACTCAAGCAACGCGTCGTCATTCAGCGCTAGCTCTTCTTCCTTAAGCCCATTAGCTGCTAGCTGCTTGGGTAGCAGGTAGCGCCTAGCGATGGCGAGCTTCTCGTCTTCGGTGTAGCCCGGTAGACGAATAATCTCCATACGGTCCAGCAGCGGGCCTGGGATATTCATTGAGTTCGCGGTGCAAATAAACAGCGTCTCAGAGAGGTCGTAATCCAGCTCAAGGTAGTGATCACTAAAGCTGTCGTTCTGCTCGGGGTCCAATACCTCTAGAAGCGCTGACGCCGGATCACCACGGTGGTCCATGCCTAGTTTATCCACCTCATCCAACAGGAAAAGCGGATTTTTCACCCCGGCACGGCTCATACGCTGTATCAGCTTGCCTGGCAGCGAGCCAATATAGGTGCGGCGATGGCCACGGATTTCCGACTCATCGCGCACACCACCCAGCGCCAGGCGGACGTACTTACGATTTGTCGCGCGGGCGATGGATTGACCAAGGGACGTTTTACCTACCCCAGGCGGTCCTACCAAGCAGAGCACCGGCCCTTTCATTTTCCGTACGCGCTTTTGTACGGCTAGGTACTCAAGAATGCGCGCCTTCACTTCTTCCAGGCCGTAATGATCTTCATCCAGCACCTGCTGGGCTTTTACCAGATCGTGCTTAACGCGCGTGCGCTTTTTCCATGGAACGGCAATTAGCCAGTCCAGATATGAGCGCACTACGGTCGCCTCAGCAGAATTGGCAGCCATCATTTTGAGCTTATTAAGCTCTTGAGTCGCTTTATCAGACGCCTCTTTGGGCATCCCAGACTCTTTGATCGCCTGTTCGTACTTTTCGGCTTCGTTGGGTACATTATCCAGCTCACCCATCTCTTTCTGGATGGCCTTCATCTGCTCATTGAGATAGTACTCACGCTGCGTTTTTTCCATCTGCTCTTTAACACGCGAGCGGATGCGCTTCTCGACCTGGAGCAGATCAATCTCAGACTCAATCAGCGCCATCAGGTGTTCAATACGGTCGCGTACGCGATCCATTTCGAGCAGCTCTTGCTTGTCACCAATTTTCAGCGACAGGTGGGCGCAGATGGTGTCGACCAAACGGCTAGGGTCTTCGATGCCCGACAGCGAGTTAAGCACTTCGTTGGGCACTTTCTTAGACAGCTTGACGTACTGCTCGAACTGATTGAGCAGGACACGCACTAGCGCTTCTTGCTCACGACTGGTAAGCGGCTCGCTTTCACGTGGGATTAAGTGCGCCTGAGTGTAGCCCACTTCATTTTCTTCGATATCGATAACATCAGCGCGGAAGCTGCCTTCAATCAACACCTTTACAGTGCCATCAGGCAGCTTAAGCAGCTGCATGATGTCAGCGACGGTCCCCATCGCGTAGAGGTCCGCATTATCAGGATCATCCTGTGAGGCCTCGCGCTGAGCCACCAGCAGTACACGCTTGTCGGCTTCCATCGCTGCCTCTAAGGCTTGAATGGACTTCTCACGGCCAACAAAAAGCGGAATAACCATTTGCGGATACACAACCACATCCCGCAAAGGCAACAGGGGTAGACATTGTGTCTGATCGGCGTTCTGCTGCATCGCAGACGTTCCTCAAATTCGGATGAGTACTTGAAGGGTACTTAGCCAAGTACCTCACAGTATGAAAGGGCATGACACGATACATCACCGTGTGCTGGCCAGCCGTTTCAACAATAACGTAGAACAACAAGGGGCCGCCTAGGCGACCCCTTGGTTTGGCACAAGCGGTGAAAGCTAGGCCGTGGTACGTACCGAAGGGTTAACCGTCAGTACCGTCGACCCGCGCTTCTTCCTGCTGCGAGTAGATCAACAGTGGCTCGCTTTCGCCAGCAATGACGGAACCATCGATGACGACCTTGCTCACCCCTTCCAAGGAAGGAATTTCATACATGGTATCCAGCAGCACAGACTCTAGGATAGAACGCAGCCCACGAGCACCGGTTTTACGTTCCATGGCTTTCACAGCCACAGCCCGTAAGGCGTCGTCTCTAAACTCAAGCGTGACGCCTTCCATCTCGAAGAGCTTGGCATACTGCTTGATCAGCGAGTTTTTCGGCTCAGTCAAAATCTGAACCAGTGCGTCTTCTGTCAGCTCAGTCAGCGTTGCAATCACTGGCAGGCGCCCCACAAACTCAGGAATCAAGCCAAACTTGACCAGATCCTCTGGCTCGACATCCGCGAGTAGCTCGCCAACGCCTCGCGAAGACTCTTTGCTTTTCACGCTGGCATTGAAACCAATACCGCCTTTCTCAGCACGGTCGCGAATGACTTTATCCAAGCCAGCAAAAGCACCACCCACAATAAACAGGATATTGGCCGTATTGACCTGAACAAACTCCTGCTGGGGATGCTTACGCCCACCTTGGGGAGGAACGGACGCCGTTGTGCCTTCAATTAGCTTCAGCAGCGCCTGCTGTACGCCTTCGCCAGAAACATCACGGGTAATCGACGGGTTATCCGATTTACGCGAGATTTTGTCGATTTCATCGATATAGACGATGCCGCGCTCGGCTTTCTCAACATCGTAGTCGCACTTTTGCAGCAGCTTTTGGATGATATTTTCAACATCTTCACCCACATAGCCTGCTTCGGTCAGCGTCGTTGCATCAGCAATAGTAAAAGGTACATTCAATAGCCGCGCCATGGTCTCGGCGAGGAGCGTTTTACCGCTACCCGTCGGGCCAATTAGCAGGATGTTGGACTTACCTAGCTCCACATCGCCTTCACGTACTTCTGACTTCAGACGCTTGTAGTGGTTATAAACCGCTACAGACAGCACCATCTTGGCGCGGTCTTGTCCGATGACGTAGTCGTCCAATGTATGACGTATTTCGCGGGGCGTAGGTAAACGCTCCTCATCGCTCTCGGCATCGGCTTCGAGAACTTCTTCGCGAATGATGTCATTACATAAGTCGACACACTCATCGCAGATATACACGGACGGGCCGGCAATCAGCTTACGAACTTCGTTTTGGTTTTTACCACAAAACGAGCAGTAAAGCAGTTTGCCACCTTCGTCCTTGCCTTTGCCGTCGGCCATTCGCGTACCTCTGTCACTGCGGCGGCTGACGCCGCCTGAAAAGCTCGTTAGAAAAGCAGAATCCTATCACGCTATCAGGATGTAGGTCGCTTATCCAGCACTGCGTCAATCAAGCCATACTCTTTTGCTTTATTGGCGCTCATAAAATTGTCGCGGTCAGTATCCTGAGCCACTTTCTCAACATCCTGGCCAGTGTGGTGAGCCAGAATTTGATTCAGTTTCTCACGAATACCGAGAATTTCACGGGTGTGAATCTCAATATCCGACGCTTGACCTTGGTAGCCACCTAGCGGCTGGTGAATCATCACGCGGGAGTTAGGTAAGCAGTAACGCTTGCCCGCAGCGCCTGCTGTTAGCAGGAGCGCGCCCATGCTGGCAGCCTGACCAATACATACGGTGGAAACATCCGGCTTGATAAACTGCATGGTGTCATAAATTGACATACCCGCCGTTACCGAACCACCGGGTGAATTGATGTAAAGATGGATATCCTTATCGGGGTTTTCAGACTCAAGAAACAACAGCTGCGCCACGACAAGGTTAGCCATGTAATCTTCTACCGGCCCTACCAGGAAAATCACACGCTCTTTTAAAAGGCGCGAGTAGATGTCGTAGGCTCTTTCCCCTTTGGCGCTCTGCTCAACCACCATGGGCACTAAACCGCCGGCGTTTTGAATATCAAACTCACTCATTCGGGTGATTCCTTGCGTCCGGTAAGGGAAAAGCGCACCCAGATAGGGTGCGCCACGCGATGAGATCAGGCGCCTGCCTGTTCGCCCTCTTCGGCCTTCTCATCTTGCTCAGCCTGCTGCTGAGCAGCAGCCAGCGCTTGCTGGTAAGACATTTCGACGTCTTTGACGTTCGCTTGCTCAAGCAGCTTCTCAACGGCTTTCTCTTCGAGAATGGCAGATTTTACCTGGGTTTTCAGCTGCTCATTACCCATGTAGTACTCAACCACTTCGGATGGATCTTGATACTGCTCAGCCAGCTCTTCTACTTTGGCTTTGATGGCCGCGTCGTCTGCGTCCAGTTCATTGGCTTTGATCACTTCAGCTAGCAATAGACCAACCTGAACACGGCTCTTCGCCTGCTCTTCAAACAGCTCATTCGGCAGCTGGCTAACGTCAAAATCGTCACCCAGGCCAAACTGCTGAGCGGCTTGACGCTTCATGCCGTCCGTTTCTTGCTGAACCAGCGCGGTGGGCACGGGAATGTCGTTCGCTTTTTTCAGCGCATCCAGCACCTGCTGCTTAACACGGTTGTCAACAGCCTGAGCCGCTTCGCGGGTCATGTTCTTTTTAATTTCAGCACGGAATTTGGCTTCATCGCCGTCTTCTACACCGAAACGCTCGATGAACTCAGCATCAACTTCCGGCAGTTTCTGGCTGCTTACTTTGTGAACGGTCACCTTGAAGGTGGCGTCTTGACCGGCCAGATGCTCGGCTTGGTAATCCGCTGGGAAAGTGACGGAGATGGTTTTTTCTTCGCCTGCTTTAACACCGATCAGTTGCTCTTCAAAACCTGGAATGAAGCTGTTAGAACCGATGACCAACGCGTGGCCTTCTGCACTGCCACCTTCAAACGGCTCGTCGCCCAGGAAGCCTTGGAAATCGATGGTGACTTGGTCACCGTCAGCAGCGGCAGCGTCAACTTCTTCCCATGCGGCGTTTTGCTTACGCAAGGTATCGATCATTTCATCGACATCTGCTTCGCTGACAGACACAACTGGGCGCTCAACGTCTGTACCTTCGATAGAGGTCAGCTCAACCTGCGGGTAAACTTCCATTACCGCAACGAACTCAAGGTCTTTACCCTCTTCATTAACTTTTGGCTCAATCTGCGGGAAACCGGCAGGGTTGAGTTCTTTTTCTGTGATCGCGCGAACGTAGCGTTCACGCATCACTTCGCCTACCACTTCACTGCGCACGCTGTCGCCATAGCGCTGACGCACGACGGCCATTGGCACCCGGCCTTGGCGGAAACCGTTCAGGCGAACGTTTTTCGCGGTGTCTTTCAAGCGAGCGCTGACGGCCTCGTCGATTTCTGCTGCCGGCACTTGAATCGTGATACGGCGTTCGATCTGGGAGGTCGTCTCGACGGAAACTTGCATGAATTGTCCTCTAGCGGCTGGGCGTTGTGTTGATTGCGTAAAATATGTTCAAGGGGGCAATTTTAAGAACCCTGACGCATGGTGGCAAGCGCCATGCTCGCAAGATGGGGGCGCAAGCACCAATTACAAGGGTTTAAAGGTACAAAAATCGTTACTCCCGCGCAGACCACCACAGGGAAACCGCATGCAGCAGCAGACCACACGTCGCCGCGTGAGAGATAAAGACCTGCCAGCTAATCCAATCAGTAAACATGGCGTGCCAAGCCCCCATCACCAGCGCCCCGAGCACTAGCATGATCGCTAGACGCTTTATTAGTGCTGGTAGCGCCTGACGAGCCTCTTGAGACAGCATCCTCCACTGGAACGCGGCTGCGCCAGCCACTAGCACCAAGGCCATCAGCAGAAGGGTTTGGCGCGTCTCATGCCCTCCCACCATATAGCGCGGGAGCGCAGCGAGCATCACGATGCATAAGCCAACCGCTACGCTCACTCGCTTGGGAGAGTAAACCGTTTGCTGCATGGCTATGCTACCTTTAGCTTCTGAGCATCAATCCACTCCTCTACCCACGGCACCGCTGCATCATCCGCCATGAAGGTTTCCATCGCGTCGATTTCAAGGCGCTCACCTAAACGGTGGGCGCCATGATCCTGCAGCAACTCATCTAAGGCTCTCCCCGCGCCACAGAACGTATCACCGTAGGAACTATCGCCAAGCGCGATCAACCCATAACGCAGTCCCGCCAGCGAGGGGCTTTGATCTTTTAGACTGCGAACAAAGGGCACAAAGTTACCGGGAAAATCACCGCTCCCCGTGGTAGACACACAGAAAAGCGTTAGATCACTGGCTTGGGAAACATCGTCTACAGAGGGCTGTTCTGAAATATCAACGTCATAGCCCGCCTGCTCAAACAGCGGCTTTACCTGCTCAGCAACGTCTAACGCACCACCATACATGGTGCCGACCAGAATGGTTAACTTAGGCATTGGCCTACTCCTCGGCAAAGTTGTCGTACTGCGCTTTGTTAAGTCCGCAAAGTTCAGTCGACAAATACCTGATGAATTTGCTCAAATATTAACACGACTGACAAAAATGACGCACGCCCCACCATGGGCTACCGACAATCGTCCAACAGGAGCGCTTATGCAGCAGACCTTTGAGACATGGATCACGCCCATTATGATTGGCGGCCTGATCATTTTTATGTGTTTTATTATTTGGGATCTCGCAAAAAAATCGAACGCAGGCAAATTTGGCACGATTATGTTGTTTGTGGTACTAGGTGCCGGAATGTTGGGCTACGTCATTAAAGTGGTGATCACTTGGCTGATTGAGGGTGGAGGTATTTAGCCAGATAGCGCCCTATTTGTAGCCTATAAAAAAGGAGTGCCATTAGGCACTCCTTTTCGTTGGGCAGCTTGATGTACTCGCTACTGACCACTTGAGTAGCGTTCTACCTGCTGCTTTAGCTTTTGCCCGGGGCGAAAAGTCACCACACGCCGGGCAGAGATAGGGATTTCTTCGCCAGTTTTAGGGTTTCGACCAGGCCGCTCGCGCTTATCACGCAGATCAAAGTTACCAAACCCCGACAGTTTCACCTGCTCGTTTTCACGCAAACAGGCGCGGATTTCTTCAAAGAACGCCTCCACCATCGCTTTTGCTTCTCGCTTCGACAGCGCCAGCTCAGTATGCAAATGCTCAGCTAGCTCTGCTTTGGTCAACGCACCCATAGGGCTCCTCCATGTAGCATACGCATTGCCAAGAACGTGATAAGCGTCGTGTCATGGCATAGCTTAGTTAGCCGCGAAGTTCGGCATCTAATTCGGCTCGCACGTTAGTGATGATCGAGTCGACCAACTGGTTGATTTCTTCATCATTTAGCGTGCGCGAAGCGTGCTGCCAGGTCAAGCCCAATGCAATACTCTTATAGCCCTCGGCTACGCCTTTACCAGCATAGACATCAAATAGCTTAATGTCTTTCAAGTAATCGCCTGCCTGAGCTTTTGCACAATCAAGTAGCGCTTGCACAGGCGTTGCTTCTTTGAGCATAAACGCCAAATCGCGTCGCACTTCTGGGTAGCGTGAAAGCGGCTCAAAGGCAGGAATTTCCCCCTGACTCAATACATCTAGGCGAACTTCAAACAGCACCGCATCAACCTTAAGCCCCAGCTTGGCACGCACTTGCGGGTGCAGTGTGCCAATCCAGCCGGCGGGTTCGCCATTGTAAAAGAGCTGGGCGGTTTGCCCAGGATGCAGAGAGGGGTGCTCGCCCGGCTCAAAGCGCCAAGCTTCCCGGGCCCCACCCATTGCCAAAAGACTCTCTAGATCTCCTTTCAGGTCATAAAAATCTACCTGAGCCTTAGTGCTGCTCCACCCCTCCCCTTCACGGCCACCGCACACTAAGGCGCCCATCATCGGCTCTTGGGTTAAGTTATCGAGATGGCCGTTAAATACCAGCCCTGTCTCGAAAATGCGCACACGGGTTTGCTGGCGATTGAGATTATACTCTAGGGCACGCACTAAGCCCGGGAAAAGGCTGGCGCGCATCACCGAGAGGTCCGACGAAATCGGATTCGCAAGCACGGGGGACACAGCATCTGGCAGCATTGCTGCCTGCAGGTCCGGCGCTACGAAGCTGTATGTCACCGCCTCCTGGAAACCGCGAGCAACCATCTGGTTGCGCAACTGAGACTGAGTGAGGAGTGCCTCGTTAGCTGGGCGAAGTGCTAGTCGAGCGGCTGGGCGACGAACCGGAAGGTTATTGTAGCCATGGATACGCGCCACTTCCTCGATGAGGTCTTCCTCAATGGCAACGTCAAAACGCCAGCTAGGGGCGACCACTGACCAACCTTCCGCCTGTTTATCAACCTCAAGCCCTAAACGCTGAAGGATATCGGTGACATCATCCGGCTGCAGCCGCTTGGAGAGCGCACTCTCAAGGCGAGCCTCGCGAAGCATAATGATGCGCGGTGCCGGTAAATGCTCATCGCTTACCGTCTCAACCACGGGCCCTGCCTGCCCCCCACAAATCTCCATCAGGAGCTTTGTAGCACGCTCAACCGCCATGGCAGGAAGCTCTGGATCGACGCCACGCTCATAACGATGCGATGCGTCGGTATGCAGACCGTAGGAACGCGCCTGCCCAGCAATGCCAAGCGGAGCAAAAAAGGCCGACTCAAGAAAAATCGTGTGCGTTTTTTCGTTTACCCCTGAATTTTCTCCCCCCATGATGCCAGCCATTGCCAGGGGGCCACGCTCATCGGCAATTACCAGTGTTTCAGGGCGAAGTGCTACCTCTTGGCCATCCAGCAGTGTTAAACGCTCCGCCTCTCGTGCCAAACGGACAGTAATGCCACCCTGCAGGTTGTCCCGATCAAACGCATGCAGCGGTTGACCAAGCTCTAGCATGACGTAGTTGGTGACATCCACCACAGGGTCAATCGAGCGTACGCCGCTGCGACGTAGCCGCTCAACCATCCACAGCGGCGTTTCAGCCTCGACATTCACGCCCTTAATAACGCGCCCTAAGTAGCGAGGGCACTGCTCAGCCGCCTCAATAGTGACGGGGAAAGTATCGTCGATACTCGCTTCAACGACTGTGATCTCAGGGCCACTTACCGGCAGGCGGTTAAGCACACCTACCTCTCTCGCAAGGCCTTTTATGCTCAGGCAGTCGCCGCGGTTAGGGGTAAGATCCACCTCGATGGTCATATCGTCGAGCTGCATATACTCGCGAAAGCTAGTGCCCACGGGGGCCGACGCCGGTAACAACAGGATACCAGAAGAGGTTTCTTCCTCTAACCCTAGCTCTGATGCCGAGCAGATCATGCCGCGCGACTCAACGCCACGCAGTTTTGCCTTTTTGATTTTAAAATCGCCCGGCAGCACGCCACCCACTTGGGCGAAGGGAATTTTCTGACCCACATCAACGTTGGGCGCACCGCATACTACTTGCACCGGCTCACCAGTACCGTCGTTCACCGTGCATACGTTGAGCTTATCGGCATCAGGATGCTTCTCTTTGGACAGCACTTCAGCCACGACCACACCGCTAAAGGCAGCGGCGACCGCTTCAACGGCATCCACTTCAAGGCCCGCCATGGTGATCTGATCGGCAATGGCCTGAGTATCAAGCTGCGGGGATACCCATTCACGCAGCCACTGTTCTGAAAATTTCATGTTGATTCCCGTCGCTGGCAGCGGTCTTAGGTGAATTGACGAAGAAAGCGCAGGTCGTTCTCAAAGAACAAGCGCAGGTCATTAACGCCGTAGCGCAGCATCGCCAAACGCTCTGCGCCCATACCAAAGGCAAAGCCGGTGTATCGTTCGGTATCAATGCCGGAGTGCCGGAAAACTTCAGGGTGCACCATCCCGCAGCCCATCACTTCCAGCCAGCCGCTATGTGAGCAAACACGACAACCGTTACCACTACACATCACGCACTGAATATCGACCTCAGCAGAGGGTTCAGTGAATGGGAAGTAAGAGGGGCGGAAGCGGACCGATAGATCATCACGCTCAAAAAACGCCTGAAGGAAGTCTTCAATGGTGCCTTTTAGATCAGCAAAGCTCACGCCCTCATCGACCAACAGACCTTCTACCTGATGAAACATCGGCGTATGCGTCAGGTCCGAGTCGCTGCGATAGACGCGCCCCGGGCAGACGATACGGATGGGCGGTTCACTACTCTTCATGGTGCGTACTTGCACAGGAGATGTATGAGTGCGCAGCAAGCGTGTAGCATCGAAATAAAACGTATCTGCCATCCCCCGCGCCGGGTGATGCGCGGGAATATTGAGCGCCTCGAAGTTATGGTAGTCATCCTCAATCTCAGGACCTACCGCCACATCATAACCAACGCGGGTAAACAAACCCTCTATGCGCTCAAGCGTGCGTGTCACAGGGTGTAAGCCACCACTCTCCTGCCCACGCCCCGGCAATGTTACATCGATCCGCTCAGCTGCCAAGCGGGCATTCAGCGCCTCACTCTCAAGCTGCTGGCGTTTGGCGTCTATCTCGGCTGATAACGTTTGCTTGGCTTGGTTAATTTGCTCACCAGCCGCAGGACGCTCTTCTGCCGATAGCTTGCCCAGCCCTTTCAATAAGGCCGTCACTTCGCCTTTTTTACCCAAGTAACGTACGCGCAACTCATCTAGCGCTGAGACACTCTGCGCAGCTTGAATAGCATCGCGGGCCTCTAACACCAGAGTAGGAAGGTGGTCCATCCGATTTACTCCGAATTAAGCGGTTCCATCTTTCAAGATGGCTGGCATGTTGAAGGTGACAAAAAAACAGGGGAAGAGCGGCTGCTCTTCCCCTGCATGGGTCACTCTGAAATGACCTCGGCATTTCACACTGAATTTAGCTCAGTGCAAATTGCCTTATTGGGCAGCCTTGGCTTTTTCCACGATAGCAGCAAATGCCGCTTTTTCGTGTACTGCCAGGTCGGCCAATACTTTACGGTCAATTTCAATACCGGCTTTCTTCAGACCGCCAACAAAGCGGCTGTAAGACATGCCGTTGATACGCGCACCAGCATTGATACGCTGAATCCACAGCGCACGGAATTGGCGCTTGCGGTTGCGGCGGTCACGGTACGCATACTGGCCGGCTTTGATGACAGCCTGTTTGGCTACGCGGAAAACACGCGAACGGGCACCGTAGTAACCTTTGGCCTGCTTCAGTACTTTTTTATGGCGACGACGGGCAACTACGCCACGCTTAACACGGGTCATAACACACTCCTGACTTTATGACTGAGGCTAAATGCACTCAGATAAGAAAATTCGACCTTACAGGTTCGGCAGCATGCGCTGGATCAGCGCTTTGTCGGAAGCATGAATCTGCTTCATGCCACGCAGCTGACGCTTACGCTTGGTCGACTTCTTGGTCAAGATGTGGCTACGGAAAGACTGCTTGTGCTTGAAGCCGTTAGCGGTCTTTTTGAAGCGCTTAGCAGCGCCGCTGTTGCTTTTGATTTTCGGCATGAGAGAACTCCGCTCGATATTTTTTAGAAAACCCAGGGCCGACCAGCGCCTTCGCACTGGCCCGTTAACTTCGCCGTTGGATCACTTCTTTTTCGGGGCAAGAATCATGATCATTTGGCGGCCTTCCATTTTCGGGAAAGACTCCACCACTCCGATCTCTTCCAGGTCTGCTGCGATTCGTTCCATTAGCTTACGGCCAATGTCCTGGTGCGCCATTTCACGACCACGGAAGCGCAATGTGACCTTACCCTTGTCACCACCTTCCAAGAAGCGGATCAGGTTTTTTAGCTTCACCTGATAATCGCCTTCGTCGGTGCCAGGACGGAATTTAACTTCCTTAACCTGGATTTGCTTCTGCTTTTTCTTTTGAGCCGCTTTCTGCTTTTTGGTCTCAAAAACGAATTTGCCATAATCCATGATTTTACAAACAATCGGATCGGCATTCGAAATTTGCACGAGATCTAAACCGGCAGCTTCCGCACGCTCAAGAGCCTCAGTGGTGGGCACAACACCCAACTGCTCACCTTCGGCATCAATTAGACGTACTTCTTCTTCGGTAATACGCTCGTTCATTGGTGGGCGTTTGTCTTGTGGACGCCCGCGCTGATTGCTTCGCTTGATCGCTCCGTCTCCTTAGGCAATTGACGATGTCGCCAGGGCTGCTCGCTCTGCATTAAAACGTTCGATGAATTCATCGACAGTCATGGTGCCGAGGTTTTCGCCGCTACGAGTTCGCACGGCCACTGAGTCAGCTTCGACTTCCTTATCTCCCACCACAAGGAGATAGGGAACTTTCTGTAACGTATGCTCACGGATTTTAAAGCCGATCTTCTCGTTCCTCAAGTCCGCCTTAACCCGTAAGCCATTTTTTTGCAGCCGCTGCTCCAAATCAAGCGCGTAATCACGCTGTGCGTCGGTAATGGTCATAAGCACAGCTTGCTGCGGGGCCAACCATAGTGGCATAGCACCAGCGTAATGCTCAATTAGTATACCCAGGAATCGTTCAAATGAGCCCAGGATAGCACGATGGAGCATTACAGGGGTTTTACGCGTGCCGTCTTCATCGACGTATTGCGCCCCTAAACGCCCTGGCAAATTAAAATCTAGCTGAAGAGTACCACACTGCCAAACACGATTCAGACAATCTCTTAACGCAAACTCAATTTTCGGCCCATAAAACGCACCTTCACCCGGCTGCAGATCCCAAGCCAAGCCAGTAGTGTTCAGCGCGGCCTCAAGGCCCTGCTCTGCCCGATCCCACATTTCGACTTCACCCAGAAAGTCTTCGGGACGGGTGGAGAGCTTGAGCTCAACGTCTTCAAAACCGAGCGTTTTATAGACTTGCAGCGTTAGAGCAATAAACGCCTCAGCCTCAGCCTGAATCTGACTTTCGGTACAGAAAATATGGGCATCATCTTGCGTAAACCCACGAACCCGCATCAGACCATGCAGCGAGCCTGAAGGTTCATTTCGATGACAGCTACCAAATTCAGCCAAACGTAGCGGAAGGTCACGGTAGCTCTTAAGGCCTTGATTAAAGACCTGCACGTGACATGGGCAGTTCATCGGCTTCACCGCATACTCGCGCTTTTCCGACTCTGTGGTGAACATCAATTCACTGTAATGTCCCCAGTGGCCTGATTTCTTCCACAGTGACAAATCCACTACTTGCGGCGTCTTGATTTCCTGGTAGCCATGCTCACGTTGAATTTTACGCATGTACTCTTCTAACGCCTGATACATCGTCCAACCGTTAGGGTGCCAAAAAACCATCCCAGGCGCTTCTTCTTGAAGGTGGAACAAGTCCATCTTCCGCGCTAGCTTACGGTGGTCTCGCTTCTCAGCTTCTTCCAGCCGCTTCAAGTAAGCTTTTAACTGCTTTTTATCGCCCCATGCCGTGCCATAAATGCGCGTCAGCATCGGATTGGAGGAGTCACCACGCCAGTAAGCACCTGCCAGCTTCGTCAGCTTAAATGCCTTTAAGTGTCTTGTGTTAGGCACATGGGGTCCACGGCACATGTCCGTGTACTCTTCGTGGTGGTAAAGGCGGATAGTCGCACCTTCCGGGATATCACGGATGATCTCTTGCTTATACGGCTCATCACGCTTTTCAAACGTTGCCATCGCTTGGTCGCGGCTGACGTACTCACGAATAACATCGTACTCATGATCGATGAGCGACTGCATGCGCTTTTCAATGGCTTCCATATCGTCTGGCGTGACTGATTTGCCAAAGTCAATGTCGTAATAAAAGCCATCATCAATGACCGGACCGATGGCCATTTTGGCATCGGGATATAGCTGTTTCACCGCATGACCAATCAAGTGAGCACACGAGTGACGAATAATTTCCAAACCTTCTTCATCGCGGGCAGTAATAATAGAGACGTCCGCATCCTGCTCAATCATATCGGCAGCATCAACCAGCACCCCGTTAATTTTGCCTGCCACACAGGCCTTGGCCAAACCAGGGCCAATGGACTCTGCTAGCTGCATAATAGAGAGTGGTGCTTCAAACGCTCTTTGGCTGCCATCGGGCAGTGTCACAATAGGCATTCAGGTATTCCTTGAGCGCAGTGGTGATCCATACCAAGGATCACATTTCGCTATCAATGGTCGGGGTATTGGGCACATCTTGAAGGCTGCTCAGCCTACCAGAATTTATGACTGCGTAAAATAAAACGGGAGGCATAAGCCTCCCGCTCTTTGTCAAAGGGTTTAACGAACCAGCATGCTGGCTCTACCCATTGATTAATCAGCTAAGTGGATTACTTCCACTCATCCAGTTCTACACGACGGTTCTGGAAACGACCCTCTTCGGTATCGTTGGTTGCCACGGGACGCTCTTCACCGTAGCCCACAGCACGCATACGGTTAGCTTCGACGCCGCGCTGGTTCAGATAGGTTGCAACGGACTCAGCACGACGCTGAGACAGATCCTTGTTGTACTGGTCAGAACCACGAGAATCGGTGTGACCTTCAATGCTCACACGTACATCTGGGTTGTTAACCAGACGCTCAGCAACGCCGTTAAGAACATTTTGTGCATTCGGTGTTAGCTGGGCGGAATCGAACTCAAAGTTCACATCCTGAAGAACAACGCTTTCCGGGCAACCCAGTGCGTTTACGTCAACGCCTGCCGGGGTATTCGGGCACTGGTCACGGTAATCCGGCACGCCGTCGTTATCGGAGTCCAGCGGGCAACCGTTGGCGTTAACTTCTACACCAGCCGGCGTGCCCGGGCACTGGTCACGGTAGTCCGGCACGCCGTCACCGTCGGAGTCCAGCGGGCAGCCTTCGGCATCAACAGCAACGCCAGCTGGCACTTCGCCGTAGCTCGGGCACTGCGGTGCTACCGGCTCAGGTGTACGATCTGCACACAGCAGACCACCGATAGCTGCGCCAGCCGCTGCGCCGGTTGCGGCACCCGCATCTTCATCTGAGCTGCTGCTGGTGGCATAACCAATGCTACCGCCGATGATACTGCCCGCCAAACCACAAACCGCGGGGTGCTGGTACCAGCTTTGGCCGCTGTTGGCGCCTGCTTGGCCAGAAGACTGAGAGGCTGAGCTAGCGCAACCTGACAGGCCGACGACTAGAGCAGAACCGATTAGCAAGCCAGTCGTTGATTTTTTCATGCAAGACTCCTTCTTGATCCAATGCTGACATGGTCTAGAGACCAAATCTATCCAATGCTTCTTATGGCGAGAGCATCCATTTTTCGCTGTTCTGATCCAGGACGGGGTTCCCCTGCCCCTGAAACTGAACGTGGTGCCTATCATTAACGTTTCAGCGTTAGAAGGCAACAATGCCGAGATATCAACTTCTTGCCAATACCGACCTTACCAGCATAGCAAAGCTCACATCGATGGCATTAAAAATTTTTAATGAAGAACGGAAGGGCCTTTAGCGCGCCATTTAATTACCTCTGCGGCGGCTGCGAGCACCGCAGGTCGCATCTCATCTTCCACAGCTAGCCTTTCCTTGTCCTCTTGCATTCTTTCCCGTGGGGTCAACTGTTTGCGCGCAGAGTGCGTCTTGAGATGACGCGTACGGCTATAAACCTCGGCGAACGCCTGAAACTCAGGTCGTTCAGAAAGACTTGGATCGACGATTTCAAGCAGCACTTTACAGCGCCAGGAACCCTCGGTGATGTCGACTTGCTCTTGGACGAGAGCGCTCACCACGTAGTCCAGATTTTCTAGGCTGTTTTGCTGAGCACGCCGTTCTTCTTCCAGTCTAAACGCTTCACGGCGCTTCACTTCGCTTCGCAATTTATGGGCGTAGGCGACCAACCCGGCGATGATTAGCACAGCGACAACGAACAGTAAAAGTGCAACCGTTGAACTCATAAAGCCCCTGAAACGTATAAAATGCTTAACGAGAATTGTACACCTAATTGCCTCAAGTAGACCAACCTGATTCATGCGCCTTCAGGTTGCTTGCATTTGATGGGCAAAGAACAGTAACCTGCCCCGCCTTTTGGTACCGCCAGCACCACCACGCCCATCCCATGCTCAGCGCTAGCAATACAGCCCCTGCCGTATGCAACAAGGCTAACCAAAGCGGCAGCCAGAGCAGAACGTTAGCGACCCCAAGCGCCACCTGTAAGCAATAAGCTCCTAATGCGAGACTCAAGGCGATGCTGACTACTTTGATGCCCCGATAGCGCCACCATAACGCTAGTAAAGCGGCACCCAACAACAGTGCTCCCATACGATGGACCATATGAATAGCGGTGCGAGCATCTGCGTGTAGTTGACCATGGAGATAATTAGGGCCAACGCTTTGGGTTAGGTGGAAGCCTTCGCTTAGGTCCATGCTTGGCCACCATTGTGAATTACAGGTAGGAAATCCTTGGCAAGCAATACCGGCATAGTTGCTTGTGACCCAGCCACCCAGTGCAAGCTGCAACAATAAAACCCCACCTGCCAAGTACCACAGTACGCCACCCTTTTTAGCTTGCCCTATTTGCCCACGCCATGAACGGCGTATGCGAAGATGTAGCCAAAAAAACAGCATTAAAACGCTCAATCCTCCGAGCAAATGCAGCGTGACAACCTGTGGCCACAACTTAAGAGTAACGGTAAACGCACCAAACGCGCCCTGAACGAGAATAACGATCAGTAACGCCAAGCTAAGTCGCCATGGATATTCTGGACGTTTGCGCAGTGACCAGCCCATTGCCACGATGGTGAGCACAATCAAGCCCAATAAACTGGCTACATAGCGGTGAGCCATCTCTACCCAGGCTTTGAAGGGCTCTAAAGGAGCATCAGGATGTCGAAGCGCCGCATGATCACTATCGGGAACAATGAGTTTGCCATAACAGCCAGGCCAATCAGGGCAGCCTAGGCCAGCATCCACTAACCGAGTCCATGCGCCTACCAATATGACGAACGCAGTCAACAGGGTTCCCGCCAGCGTAACCCTCATGAGCCAACGAAGACGGCACTCTCGGTAGGTCTTCATTAAGTTTCCTTACGGCTATTGCTAGCCGAACATAAGCTAAATAGAATTTACTTTGAATAGATGCCGGATGTCATCAAGAATCTCGGCGGTTGCCGCTTCTTGAGTAAACGCGAGTGCTGGCCTTCCCATAGGGTCGAATAACCAAACGCTGTGCGCAATGCTCCAAGAGGGTACGCTTTGCCAAACTGTCACCGCCTCCCCAGGCAGCGTGGCATCGTCACCACCAACTCTTAATCGCTTTAATCGAGTGGCTTCACGCCCTAATGCACGGTGTAACCGCCACAGCTCATCCTGTTGCTGCACACAGTTTGCGCCGCAGTCTAATACCAGCGTCCATTGTTCAGAGGCAGTGATGGAAGCCATCAACGGCCAATCCTCAAGCGGCGGCACATCTATGGTTACTTTTCCGTGGGCAGTATGGCCCTGAGGAATTCCCACATTCCAAGTCACCATTCCCCAAGCCGTCACAATAGGAGCGGCAAAAATGGCAAACAAGAGAACCACCTTAAGCCTTGCGTAACGTACTGGACGACGGTGGTGCATGTTAACGCCCTCCTTCGTAGCTTTCTCGAAAGTCGCTCACTAGACGGTATCCACCCAATAGCATGATCACCAACGCCGCCAGCGCCAGTCCCCACCATTGAAAAGCGTAGCCAAGATGCCGGCTTGGCGGCATCGCATTTGCCTCCCACCAAGGGGTAAAAACACCTGCACCCTGCTGGGCATGAAGCCAGCCATTATGGCTGAAGACGCCCAACGCCTCTTCCCAAGGAGCCAAGCTCAGCTGTTGCAGCCTGACGCCTTCTTGGTTGGCTCCATAAAGCGGCCCTTGCGATTGCTCCGCCTGCCACTCGCCAGACACCTCAACCGTGCCATGAGGGGTAAATACCGAAGGAGACGCCCGGCTTGTACCTGTTTCAATAAAACCACGTTGTACTAACCAGAGCTGCCCATGAGAGTCTTTCATCGGTGTCAACACCGCGACGCCTAGGCGACCGTTAACGATACGGTTATCTAAGTAAAGCGTGTGCTGCTCAAGATAGTCGCCACGTAGATGCACCTGCGCCCCTCCTTCCGGTGTTTGGATTGGCTCAACCACTGTTGGCGCTGCATCACGAATGGCTAGCAGTTCACGCTTGTCAGCGGCCCTTTCCCACTGCCATAGTCCTAGGAGCAACCCTAAAACCACTACAACACTCCAAAACACACACCATCCGTATAGTCGCGCTGGAAAATAAGAGGGCTTCATCATGTGGTTAAAACTGCTCATTGCATTAGTGTTTATAGGAATAGTGGTCAGCTTAGCCGCAGGTGCAGGCTTTTTACTACATGACGAAAGCACCTCCAGGCGGTTACTCACATCACTTAAATGGCGCATTGCGTTAGCCTGCGTATTGATGGCCCTGCTTCTCTTTGGTTTCTTATCTGGGGAGCTTTGATAACTCACTAAAATACATAAACAAAGATAAAAAGCCCTACCCACACTACATCAACGAAATGCCAATACCAGCAGGATGCCTCAAAACCAAAGTGATGACCGTTAGTAAAGTGACCTTTGATAATTCTTACCAGCATGCTCGCCAAAATGAGCGTACCAATAATGACGTGGAGACCATGAAAGCCTGTCAATATAAAAAAAGTAGCCCCAAAAATACCGGCCTCTAGGGTAATGCCGTAATGATGATAGGCTTCATAATATTCGACGCCTTGGATAAGGATAAAGCAAATGCCCAGCAGTACTGTGCCTGCTAACCAGTTACGACAGGTCTGACGATAGCCAAGCTTCAGAGCTTCATGGGCAACCGTTAGTGTGATACTTGATGTCACCAAAATCAGTGTGTTCACTAAGGGTAATTGCCAGGGGCTAAGTACGCTGGAGGGCCCTGCAACAGAGGCATCAGGGGGATTGAGTAGCGGCCATTGAGGAACAAATTCGGGCCATAGCAAAGCAGATACGCCTTTTGCCCCCTCCCCTCCTAGCCATGGAATTGTGAAGGTCCTTACATAAAACAGTGCGCCAAAAAAAGCGGCAAAAAACATGACTTCTGAAAAAATAAACCAGCCCATTCCCCATCGAAACGAGCGATCCATTTGTGCGTCGTATAAACCGCCCATCGACTCGTGAATGACGTCTCGAAACCAAAACCCCATGACACAAATAACGCATAGTAAGCCAATAACTAACAATGGCGCCCCGGTGTTGTAAACTAACTTGATACCAATACCGGCCATCATGGCACCTAGCGCAAGCGACCCTAAAATAGGCCACCGGCTGTTCGCAGGAACGTAATAGCTGCCGCCGCTCATATTTTATCCCCCGCCGCGTTATTGTTATTGAGTGGATTAAGCGCAATGCGCTGTACCGGGTATAGGGTATACACCAAGGTAATGGTGCTGATTTCTTCAGGTAAGTCTTTAGCTAACTGAAACACCAGCGGAATGGTTAGTCGCTCATCGCCTTGTAGCTGCTGTTCTTGGAAGCAAAAACAGCTGACTTTACGTAAATGCGTTGTTGCACTAGAGGGTGAGACGCTAGGCACAGCGCGTCCCCAGCTTTCTTGGTGGCTGTTATTCGTAAAGGTAAAATCCACTTCTGCGGTTTGGCCTGGATGTACCCGCATTTGCCGCGTTTCAACACTCATTTGCCATGGCAGTCCCGCACTACCACGGGTAATAAATTGAACCGTAATGAAGCGCGACTGATCCACCTCTTCATGAATGATAGCTTTTGCCGTGGTATCGACCTTTCCGTTTAAACCCGTTACCTGACAAAACACGTCGTAAAGAGGAACTAAGGCAAACGCAAAGGCAAACATGCCAAGAAGGGCTGCGACACTGCGAATGACGGTCCGCCTAACGCCAGCTTGTTGAGAACCATCTGCTGCCATTTTTCATCCCTCCGCCTTCTCCAACGCTTTTATGCATTAATCGTGCGATTGAGCACGGTGAAATACCGGCGGCGTTTCAAAGGTGTGTAACGGCGCAGGGCTAGGCACACTCCACTCTAAATCAACAGCACCCTCCCAAGCTTTTGCAGGCGCTTTTTGGCCACCTCGTACACACAGCACTACCACCAGCACAAAAAGTAGTTGCGAGGCACCAAAGAAGAAGGCGCCAATACTTGAGAGCAGATTAAAATCGGCAAATTGCAGCGCATAATCAGGGATGCGCCTAGGCATGCCTGCCAAACCGGCAAAATGCATGGGGAAAAAGGTTAGATTGACCCCAATGATTGAGCACCAGAAGTGGCACTGCGCCAAACGCTCGTTAGGGTAATGGCCTGTCCATTTAGGCAACCAGTAGTAAACGCCCGCCATGATGGCGAAGATCGCGCCAGGCACCAATACATAGTGGAAGTGCGCCACCACAAAGTAGGTATCGTGGTACTGAAAATCGGCAGGTGCGATGGCTAACATCAGGCCTGAAAAGCCGCCAATGGTAAATAGCACTACAAACGCCAACGCAAAAAGCATAGGGGGCTCAAAACTAATCGACCCGCGGAATAGCGTTGTCACCCAGTTAAATACCTTCACCCCTGTTGGCACAGCAATCAACATGGTGGAGTACATAAAGAACAGTTCCGCCGTCAAAGGCAGGCCCACAATAAAC
The DNA here is from genome assembly GCF_900110265.1 of Vreelandella aquamarina. Classification (GTDB taxonomy): domain Bacteria; phylum Pseudomonadota; class Gammaproteobacteria; order Pseudomonadales; family Halomonadaceae; genus Vreelandella; species Vreelandella aquamarina. The sequence continues at coordinate 49,585 of NZ_FODB01000016.1, forward strand.
ATATGGTGCGCCCACACCAGAAATGACAGCAGCGCAATGGCTCCAGTGGCATAAACCATCGAGGCGTAGCCAAATAAGGGCTTACGAGCAAATGTAGGGATAATCGCCGACACGATGCCAAATGCTGGCAGGATCATGATGTAGACTTCTGGGTGGCCAAAAAACCAGAACAGATGCTGGAATAAGACAGGATCTCCTCCGCCCGCTGCATCAAAGAAGCTAGTCCCAAAGTTAATGTCCATTAACATCATGGTAATGACGCCCGCTAACACCGGCATAACGGCGATAAGTAGAAATGCCGTAATCAGCCATGTCCAAACGAATAGCGGCATATCCATCATGCGCATGCCAGGCGCACGCATATTCAGGATGGTCGCGATGATATTAATCGCCCCCAAAATAGAGCTAATGCCTGCCATATGCAGTGCTAAAATAAAAAAAGTCGTTGAAGCTGGCGCATACGTTGTTGATAACGGAGCGTAAAATGTCCAGCCAAAGTTGGGGCCGCCCCCAGGCATAAAAAGAGTAGACAGCAGCAGGGTAAAAGCGACCGGAAGTAGCCAAAAACTGAAGTTATTTAGCCGCGGCAAGGCCATGTCAGGGGCTCCAATTTGCAGCGGAATCATCCAGTTAGCTAGGCCTGTAAACGCTGGCATAACGGCTGCGAACACCATAATTAGGCCATGCATGGTGGTCATCTGGTTAAAGAACTCGGGCTCTACCAACTGCAAACCAGGCTGAAATAGCTCAGCCCTAACCACGAGCGCAAAAATGCCGCCGACAAAAAACATCGTGAGCGAGAAAATCAGATATAGCGAGCCAATCTCTTTATGATTGGTGGTCAGCAGCCAACGCATCAAGCCTTTGGGTTGGGCTGCATGAGGGTAATGCGACTGGCCCTCCTGAGACTGGCCACCAGCCACGGCAGACGAACTATGCTGCAGTGAGTGTTGTGGAGGTAGTTTGGGCGCCATATGTCTCTCCGCATGCTTGTCGTTTTAGTAGAAGAAGTTGGTCAACACCTACTGGGCAATACGCTCGGCCACCGTAGCTGGCTGAACGGTATCACCAGTCTCATTCCCCCAAGCGTTGCGCGTATAGGTCACAACAGCCGCTATCTCTACCGGATTCAGCGTATTGCGGAAAGCAGGCATGGCGGCTCCAGAAACACCGTTAATCACGCGATCCAAATGCCAGTCGAGTTCATTAATAAGCTGTTCATTTCCGGCGAGCGCTGGAAAGGCGGGCGGTGCGCCCTGCCCTTCGCCTTGATGACAGGAAGAGCAAATAGATTGATACACCTCTTCACCGCGAGCCATTAGCTCCTCTATAGCCCATTCACGATCAACACCCATTGCCTCTTGCTCAGCAGCCTCTTTGCGCTCTTCAAGCCATGTTTCAAACTCCGCTTCTTCCATGGCATGCACCACAATGGGCATAAAGCCATGATTCACACCACACAGCTCGGCACACTGGCCACGATAGATACCAGGCTCGTTAATTTGCACCCAATTTTCATTAATAAAGCCAGGAATGGTGTCTTGTTTAACAGCAAGCTCTGGAACCCACCAGGAGTGAATCACGTCGTCTGATGTCATCAGAAAGCGTACTTTGCGATTAATAGGCAGCACGAGAGGCTCGTCAACATCAAGCAAATAGTGCTCGTCTCGCTCGGATTCGCCTCGAATCTGTTCGCGTGTGGTGCTTAAGTTCGAGGTATAGGCAATGTCCTCTCCTAGGTATTCGTAACGCCAGCGCCACTGCTGCCCCGTGATCATAATGTCTAGATCCGCTTCAGAGGCGTCATACATATTTTTAAGCGTGGCCGTCGCAGGTACCGCCATACCTACCAAGATCAAAATGGGAATGGCCGTCCACAGCACTTCAACGGAGGTATGTTCATGGAAGCGGGCAGCTTTGGCTCCTTTAGAGTGACGATAGCGAAACAAGGAGTAAAACATGACACCAAAGACGATCACCCCAATCACTACACACACCCAAAATATGGTCATGTGTAGGCCAAAAATATTGCGGCTGGTATCAGTGACCCCCACCGGCATATTCCAACTGCTAGCGTGGGCTTGAGAGAGACTTGCGACACTGGTAATGGTGAGAAGCCATTGCCACGGTAAGCGCATAGAAACCTCCTTTATTCTTATTGTTCTCGCCAACCCTTTTATTAGGTCAGGGTTAAGTGATATCGATCAGTATAGAAAACATGTGGCATTCGTCACGAACTACTATCGTGATGCCTCTCAACGCCTCATCCCGCTGCATAAATCGCAATACCCGCTAAGAGCAGCACAAACATCATCGTCACTACCACCGCCGTGATAATGAAGGCGACCGGCTTGCCGTTTGAAAAATCCTGCTGACGCTGGCGGTCATTCTGAACACCTAGTAGTGCTGCTAATACTGACTTAACCACTGACCACATAGAGCCTCCCTCAAGGTTGAGGTATTGCATACTCACTTTGGCAACTGCCCTGAAGCACTCAGCTATAGTTAAGGATAGGCAATTTTATGAATCGTGCTGCCTGAAAAGCAGCTTGATCAAAAAAAGAGTTTGCTAACGAGCACTATCAGGCATTGGCAAAAACGCTAGCCGATGCCCATGCTGACCGCATAGCTGGCATGACGCAGCTATCGAACGACTTTCGACGCTGCCTTTGGGAGGAAATTTAGCGACTCGTAAATAAGCTTGCGGCTTGTAGTCCGGCAATTCACACTATGCATCACCAAGTTAAAACCAAAATGGCCTGTCAAGGGAGCCGTGTATGCCCAAGCATCGTGGAGTCGTTCTTCGCTACCTGTGTTTCGCCTTATTGCCGCTTTTGCCACTCGCGGGCTGCACCACTTATACGTGGCCAGATGGCTCCCAAGAGACCGTACTGGGCGTAGTACCTGAAGATGAAAACCGCCGCTATGAAGAGCCCCAAGCCGACGGTGTACGCTACCGCAAGCCCGGTGAAATCCCAGAAGAAACCCTGCGTGAAGACACTCCGAGCAACTAAGAAAGGCAAGCCTTTCAACGCTGGCGGCGCTTTGTATATGCTGTGGCTTGAGCGGTAAGAGGATCTTCTGGCCAAGGGTGCTTTGGGTATCTCCCGCGCATTTCTTTGCGTACTTCTGAGTAGCCGTTCAACCAAAAGCTTCGCAAATCTTGAGTCACCTGCAGTGGCCGCCGTGCAGGGGAAAGCAAGTGAAGTGTCACTGGTACACGCCCATCCGCTACGGTGGGCGTTGCCTGCCAGCCAAAGGCTTCCTGAAGCTTCAACGCCAGCACCGGTGGCCTGCCTTCCCGGCAGGGTGTGTAATCCACTTTAACGGCATTGCCACTAGGCGCTTCTATCAAACTGGGCACTAAACGCTCTAGCTGAGTCTGCTGCTTCCAATCAAGCGTGTTCATTAAGTACGTTTGAAACGGCAGTTTTTGCAACTGCGTTAAGCGCGTCAGACCCGCCATATAGGGGGCCAGCCATGTCTCGAGACTGCCTAACAACGCAGAGTCGGACCAATCGTTCCACTGTTCAGGATAAGCGCCAAAGAGCAGCGCCATTCTCCCCTGCAGTTGAACCACTTGTGCGTTAAACAGCATGTTGGGACGCTGTTTTAACGCTGCCATTAGCGCTTTTTCTACCGCGTCGGCAGGCAACCGACGCAGTGGGCGTGTTGCTAACACAAGCTCACTGTGCCGCTGAACGGCTTCACCAACCAGCTTACCCTGCTCTTCTGACCAGACAATGCGCTCTTCCCACTGCTGGGTCTCGGGGTAAAAGTTAGTCAGCGTGGCTAACGTGATAGGCTCTGCTAAATAGATGCCTGCCTCGCTGTTAGCGCTCTCTACACTCACTGCCACTAAAAAAGGCTCTTGAGCCAGTGGATGGTGAGCAGGTAGCGTAGCGGTTTTACCGTTAGCCAGTTTAAAACGACCCGGTGTCATCAGCTGAGCGATGCGATCCGGGTATGCTAGGCAAAGCAGCGCACCAAGCTGCTCCAAGGAGCTGTGCCGCGGCACAGGCGAACGCATCAGGCTCGACAATCGCCTTACTTCATGTCGCCACTGAGGATAAGCCGCAGGCTGGTTAACCCTTTGAGCTAAGGCGTCGCGCAGCGTGCCATTGATGCGCTCCCTGCCTTCCATTAAAGCCGCTAAGGCACAGGCAAGTGGCACCGCTTCAAATGATGCCGCTTGAATGAGCATGGTAGCTAAACGCGGTTCGAGGGGCAGTTGAGCGCTCTGTTTACCCAGCGGGGTCAACATACCGGCACTATCTACTAAGCGAAGCTGCTGCAACAGCGCTTGGGCACTTTTCCATGCTCCTTCAGGTGGCTGTGTCACCCATGAAAGCTCACTCGGCGAGTGCACACCCCATAGCGCTAGCTCTAGCGCTAATTTAGATAAATCAGCCTGCAACATCTCAGGCTCACCATAAGCGACCAGCGGCTGCTCAGCTGACCATAAGCGGTAACAAACGCCAGGCTGCTGCCTACCCGCTCGGCCACGTCGCTGGTCAGCACTCGCTCTATTCACCCGCCGGGTCATGAGACGCGTAAGCCCAGTGCGAGGGTTAAATAGCGGCACTCGTTCTAAGCCAGCATCAATCACGCTATTGACGCCATCGACGGTAACGCTGGATTCCGCAATGGCGGTTGAAACGATGACACGTTGCCGTGTTGTAAGAGGCCGCAATGCCGCTTGCTGGGCGTCGAGCGGCATGCTTCCATGAAGCGCACGAATCTCAACATCCATACTGCTACTTTCTAGAGCCTGCACAAGCTGGGAAATTTCTGCGATACCGGGCAGTATTACCAGCACATCTCGGCTACCCTCTCGCTTCAGTGCCTCCTTGGTGACTCGCAAGGCAGCCCTATCTAATGATTCATGAGCCTCCACAGGACAGTAGCGCGTTTCCACTGAAAATTCGCGGCCACTACTCTCAATAACGGGGGTGTCACTACCTAACACACCTTTTAAAGCAGCGACATCCAATGTGGCAGACATCACCATTAGCCGAAGATCATCACGGATGCTCTCTTGTACATCCAGTGCTAACGCAAGTCCTAGGTCTGCTTCAATGCTTCGCTCATGAAACTCATCGAAAATAATGCCCGCCACCCCTTCCAATAAAGGATCGTCTTGCAGTATGCGGGTAAGCACGCCTTGGGTGACCACTTCCAGCCGGGTATTGGGGCCTACATTGCTATCGCCCCGCATCCGGTAACCCACCGTTTCACCTATCTGTTCGTTGAGCTGTGACGCCATAAAGGTGGCTGCCAAGCGAGCGGCGACACGACGCGGCTCTACCAGTAAGAGACGCTGACCTTGCGCCCAGGCGCTGGAGAGTAACATTAGCGGGACACGGGTTGTTTTACCGGCACCTGGTTGAGCCACCAGAATAAGCCGAGTGTGTTCGGCTAGCATGGTTTGAATGGAGCTTAGATGTTGTTCAATGGGAAGCGATATGGTCATGAATCAGTGCGAGGTTGCATTTGAGGAAGTAATACCGCATCCCTTCAGGATAACGTGCTCAAGGAACTGACAAATGGAAGCCAAGTCAGCCTCACTCAGCGCTTCTTCCCCAAGAATGCCGGTCACTTGAGCGCTATATTCCGTGTAGTGCTGAGTGGCCGACCAAATTAGAAAGATCAGCCAACGTGGATCAACATCGTCCATTTTACCCAGCTGGGCCCACTGACGAATAATCACTGCGCGGGAGGCTACCCACTCCTTTAGTTCGCCGGCGAGATACTCTTTTAAGAAAGGTGCCCCCGCCAATATCTCTGCGGCAAACAGTTTGGACCCCTCAGGGTAACGCTGCCCAAGCATCATTTTGGTGCGAATAAAATCACTGAGTACCTGCCCTGGGTCGCTATCCTCAGTAATATCCTCTAGTACCGCATTCCAGCGATTCATCATCCGATTTAGCAGTCGCACATACAGCGCCTGCTTGCTCCCCATATAATAAAGAATATTGGCTTTTGGCAGCTTAGCTTGGTCTGCAATCGCCTGCAGGCTAGCACCACGATAACCATGTTGTGAAAACACCTGCTCTGCAGCGCTTAATATGGTTTGTTCAATACGGTCCCTGCTGGCATTTTCTTGGTTCGCGGTATCAGCCGTCATTCAGTAAGCTCCTTTAATAAACCTTGCAGTGTAATCGCGAGAAATGTCTACCAAGCGTGCGTGTCGCATCACTGTGCATTTTGCAGTGCGATGCTCACTAATAGTGCATGTCACATCTCATATAACAAAGTCTTGCAAGATTTGCATTTTTGTCCCAAGCTCAACATTGTTGACCGATCGGTCAAAACAATCATAACGGAGTTTGGCATGGCAACAATTGAGTTTTTGCTCAATGGCACCCCGACCCGGTGTCATGTGCCCTCTGACACAAGCATTCTAACGCTGCTACGCGACTATTTGGGGATGACCGGCACGAAAGAGGGCTGTGCATCGGGTGACTGCGGCGCATGTACCGTCGCCATTAAAAGCGATACAGCGCCTCATTTTGTAAGCCTGAATGCGTGTATTACACCCGCTCACCAGTTACATGGCCAGCACTTGCTAACCGTAGAGGGCTTGGCCACTGACGAAGAACTTCACCCGGCACAGCGTGCCATGGTGGAGTGCCATGGCAGCCAGTGCGGCTTCTGCACGCCCGGCATCGTAATGTCGCTATTTACGCTACATTCACAACAGCAACAGCGGCCTGCACCCCTTACGCCAGAGCGGCTTGAAGCAGCACTGGGCGGCAACTTGTGCCGTTGTACCGGATATCGGCCTATTCGTGACGCAGCGCTAAGCATGCAGGAGTCTTCTTGGAAAGCACCGCAATGGGTTGATGCCAGCCAACCCGCTCATACTCCACTTACCGCTCCTCAATCTGCGGAAGCCAACACGGACCTTTTTGCTCAGCCCACGACACTGAGTCAACTAACTGAACTACGCCGACACTATCCATCTGCACGCCTTGTTGCCGGTGCCACCGATCTGTGGCTGGAAAATACGCAGCGCCTGGCGTTGCTTAATCAACTTATTGATGTCACGCGGGTTGATGAGCTGCGCCATATTGAAGAAGCCATCTTTGATGAGCAGCCAGGCTGGTGGGTAGGCGCAGGCGTCACCTATTCACAGCTCGAACCACTGCTAGAAACCCACTATCCCGCCTTTGCTCATCTTCTTCACCGGCTCGGCTCACAACAGGTGCGTAACCGCGGCACACTGGGTGGCAATATTGCCAACGCATCGCCCATTGGCGACACCCCGCCCGTACTGCTGGCGCTCAACGCCTGGGTAGAACTGGCTAACCAGGATGGCAGTCGCGCGCTGCCGCTGAGCGACTTCTTCCTGGATTATAAAAAAACGGCACTAGCAGCGGCTGAAGTCGTGAGTCGAATATTTATTCCACAATTAGCGGACGACGCCGTCCTGAAAGTATGGAAACTCTCCAAACGGCGTGAAGACGACATTTCTGCCGTACTAGGAGCCTTCCATTATCGTATCGACGATGGCGTTATGCAGGATGTTCGTATCGCCTTTGGCGGCATGGCGGCCATCCCTAAGCGAGCGCTACAAACAGAGGCAGCGTTAACAGGGCAGCCTATCGCGAAAGAGAGCTTTCAAGCGGCACAGCGGGCGCTATCGGAAGAGTTTCAACCCATGAGCGATGTGCGCGGTACTCAACACTATCGTCATCAGGTGGCAACCAACCTGCTCGAACGCCTTTATCTATCGCTCTCAGTACCTAATCAAGAGGTGATGCTCCATGCGTACGCTCACTAAGCTTGATGGCGACAGCAGCCGCGCTCGCCGCGAGCTGCATGACCATATCCAAGGTTCTGGTCCACTGGCTCGCCATACGGTGGATAGCCACGGGCAGCGGCAAGCCGGTGCTTCCAGCTTCCATGAAAGCGCAGAGAAACATGTCACCGGTAAAGCAACCTATATTGATGACATTAAAACACCCCAAGATGCCCTGCACGTGGCGCTCGGCCTTTCACCTGTCGCTCACGGCACGCTAACGAAACTGGAACTTGATGCTGTAAGACAGGCGCCTGGCGTTGTCGACGTGATCACTCTCCTTGATGTTCCAGGACACACAGATATTGGGCCGGTGTTCCCCGGCGACCCTATTTTTGTCGACCAGGAGATCAGTTACGCGGGGCAATGCCTATTTGCGGTGGCTGCCACCTCTTTACAGGCAGCTCGCCAAGCCGTGAAGCTGGCCACACTGCATATCGACGAACAACCGGCTAGCCTAGATCCTGTGGCCACTGCTGGACGTCAAGAGGTTGTTCGCCCAACCCACGTGCAGGAGCGGGGCGACTGGCAAACTACCTTACAGCAAGCCGAACAAACCATAGAAGGCGAGCTATTTATCGGTGGGCAGGAGCACTTCTATCTCGAGAGCCAAGCGTGCATTGTGGTGCCTACGGAGGATGAAGGGGTAATGGTTCATACCTCTAACCAGCACCCCAGTGAGACCCAAAAATTGGTGGCAGAAGTGCTCGGTATACCTTTTCATGCGGTCACTGTAGAAGTGCGCCGTATGGGCGGCGGCTTTGGCGGTAAAGAGACACAAGCATCGCCCTGGGCCTGCATTGCCGCCATTATTGCTCGGCGTACCGGTAAAGCCACGCGACTTCGCCTGCCACGCAGTGAAGATATGCGTGCCACTGGAAAACGCCACCCTTTCCATAACCGCTATCAATTAGCGATTGATGCCCAAGGCGTTATCAAAGGCGGCGATATTACCGTTATTGGTGACTGCGGCTATTCACCAGATCTCTCTGATGCCATCGTTGACCGCGCGATGTTCCACGCGGATAACGCTTACTCATTGGGAGATGCCCGCGTCACCGGCCACCGCGCTAAAACCCATACGGCGTCAAATACCGCCTTTCGTGGTTTTGGTGGCCCCCAGGGCATGATGATCATTGAAGCGGCGATGGATGATATTGCCCGCCGCGTTGGTGAAGATCCTTTAACGATTCGTAAGCGCAACTTTTACCGGGAGGGGCGAGATACCACCCACTATGGTCAGCAGGTTGACCAAAAGCAGCTTCTGCACACGCTGGTTGACACCCTGGAAACGAGCAGCGACTACTGGGCACGCCGACAACACATTCGGGACTACAACGCGGCAAGCCCTGTTATTAAAAAAGGGCTCGCACTGACTCCTGTCAAGTTCGGTATCTCTTTCACCGCCCAGCATCTTAATCAAGCAGGGGCACTGCTGCATGTCTATACCGATGGCAGCATCATGATTAACCACGGCGGCACAGAAATGGGCCAGGGGCTGCACACAAAAATCTGCCAAGTGGTTGCCCGAGAGCTTGGACTAGACCTGGACAGCGTGCGTATCAGCGCTACCCGCACAGATAAGGTGCCTAATACCTCACCCACCGCCGCATCCAGCGGTGCTGACCTAAACGGTATGGCAGCACGAGACGCCGCAAGCAAGCTTCGGGAGCGGTTGTTTGAGTTTGCAGCGGGGCATTTTGAGGGCGGGTTAGATAGAGAAGGCATGAGGCTAGAGCATGGCATGCTCATCGCTGGCATTGGCGAAAGTGAGCGTCGAATTCCTTGGGGCGAACTCGTTCAAACCGCCTATTTGAACCGTGTCTCTCTTTCTGAGAAAGGCTTTTATGCCACGCCGTTAATCCATTACAACCGGGCTACAGGCCAAGGCCGCCCTTTTTATTATTACGCTTTCGGCGCGGCAGTGGCTGAAGTGAGTGTAGATACACTCAGCGGGGAGTATTTGGTTGACCGTGTTGACGTACTACACGATGTAGGCAACTCACTGAACCCTGCTATTGATATTGGCCAAGTAGAGGGTGGGTTTATTCAAGGCATGGGCTGGCTGACCAGCGAAGAGCTGAAGTGGAACGCCAAGGGAGTGCTCGTCAGCGATGGGCCAGCCACTTATAAAATCCCTACCTATGGCGACTTACCGAAAGTATTCAATGTCGATCTGTTGGAGGGGCACCCAAACTCTATGGCAAGTCTTTACCGTTCCAAAGCGGTGGGAGAACCGCCCTTTATGTTAGGTATGTGCGTGTGGTCTGCACTTCGGGATGCACTAGCAAGCCTAGCGGATTATCGCGTCTCTCCTCACCTGGACACGCCAGCTACACCTGAAAGAGTCATGCTGACAGCCAATGCCATTAGGAATAAAGCGTTATGACGCAAGCGCCCGAAGCATGGCACGCTGCGCTGAACCGCCTGCAGCTCAGCGGTACTCCTCACGTGCTGGCAACTCAGGTGACCAGCGCGGGCTCGACTCCTCGTGAGCCGGGCGCGCGAATGGTGATCACCGCTGATACTATTTTCGATACGCTGGGAGGAGGAACATTTGAGTGGCAAACCATCAGCGCCGCCCGAGACTTCTTGCAACAAGGCAGCGCTGGCTTTCATTTAGAGGCTTTCTCGCTGGGTGGGCGCAGCGGCCAGTGCTGCGGCGGCTTTGTTAACGTACTACTGGAAGTATTTCCCGGCGTTTCCAGTCACATTGCGCTCTTTGGGGCCGGTCACGTGGGTTGCGAGATCGTTAAACTCAGCGCTCCTTTGCCCTGGCACCTTGATTGGTACGATAGCCGTACCGATATATTTGACGAACAAGATGACCAGCAGCCTCGGCTTAGCTGTCACACACTAACAAGCCCCCAAGAGAGCGTTTTAGCACTTCCACCACATTGCCATGTCCTGGTACTCACTCATAACCATGACGAGGACTACGCACTGATAGCAGCGCTACTTAGACGCGCTGACATAGCCTCTATCGGGCTGATTGGTTCTGATAGCAAATGGACTAGCTTTCAAAGTCGTTTGAAACGCGATGGTTATAAGCCAGAAGAAATACAGCGTGTGCGCTGCCCTGTTGGCGCTGTTCATGGCACCAAACTCAGTAATAAAACGCCCTACGCGATTGCTATGACAGTGGTCACTGAGCTTTTATGGCTTACTGATAAACCCACTGCCCACCAAACCCGAGGGCTTGAGCCTGACGCACTGCGCTCTCTATTTCACGATACTGCGACAAACCCGAATTAATATGACTTCTACTGATACGTTTATCCGTGCGGAGCTAGTTAGCTTTGCCCGCGACCCAGGCGACGGCAACTTGCCTCAACCGGGCAGTCTTAAGCACTACGGCGACGGTCTTTTATGGCTTAAAGAGGGCCATATCCAAGCGATTGGGCACTATGCCGACCTCATTGACCAGCTACCTCCAAATAGCCAAGTGCTCGATTATCGCGGCAGACTGATTATGCCTGGGTTTATTGATACCCATGTGCACTACGTTCAGCTTGATATCATGGCCTCCTACGGGCGTCAGCTGCTGGACTGGTTGAATGACTATACCTTTCCTGAGGAGTGTCGGTTTGCCAGCCACGCCCATGCAGAGGCACTTTCTAACGCCTTTCTAGACGAAATGCTCCGTGCAGGCACAACGACAGCCCAAGTGTTCGGCTCGAGCCACCCAGGCTCGGTAGATGCCTTCTTCACGGCTTGCCAAAAACGCCAGCTGCGTATGCTGGTAGGAAAAGTCTTGATGGATCGCAACGCGCCTGATGCGCTGATAGATGGCACTACGGGAATCTCCGATACAGAGCGTTTGATTGAAGACTGGCACGGCAAGCAGCGTCTTGGTTACAGCGTCACGCCACGGTTTGCGCCGACATCTACCAAGACACAGATGGATGCTGCTGGTGCCCTGCTTCGCAATGACCCTACTCTGTGGTTACAAACTCACTTGGCTGAAAACAGCGGAGAGTTAGACTGGGTCGCCGAACTCTTCCCAGGCAGCAGGGACTACCTCTCTGTTTATGAAGAAGCTGGCCTAGTAGGACCACGCAGTACTTTTGCCCATGGCATCCACCTTGATAACGGAATGCGCAAGCGTTTGGCCGAGCGGGGCGCTAATATTGCCTTTTGCCCTAGCTCCAACCTTTTTCTTGGCAGCGGACTCTTTGATCGAGAAGCGGCGAAAGAGACTGGGATGGCATTTACCTATGCCAGTGACATTGGCGCAGGTACGGACCTATCAGGCTTTGGCACCTTGAAAAGTGCCTATCAGGTTGGCCAACTACGTGGGCAGCCGCTTACCGCTTGGCAAGGCTTCTACGGATTAACCCACGGTAATGCAAAGGCACTCTCGCTGAACAGTCAGGTTGGCCAGCTTGCCCCCTCCTATGAAGCAGATTTTGTGGTTATTGATCCTCATGCTACATCGCTCCTTGAGCGCCGCATCCAGCACTGCAACACGCTTGGCGAGCGTTTATTTGCACTGATGATGCTTGCTGACGACCGCGCCATTTATGAAACCTGGGCGGGTGGCATTTGCCAACACCGCAGGGATTAACCTCAGCCATTGCTACACAGCCATAAAAGCCGCTCATAAAGAGCGGCTTTTATGGATTATTCCGCGTCTTAGCATGCCCACAGCAAAAAGCCCCGAGCACAGCGTGCACGGGGCTTGGGTCATGGCGCTTATCGAGCGCGCAACAAAGAACCCAGCCGATGGGCTGGGTTCTTTGCGGTATAAGTGCCTGACGATGACCTACTCTCGCATGGGGAGACCCCACACTACCATCGGCGCTAAGCGGTTTCACTGCTGAGTTCGGCA
>NZ_FODB01000042.1 GCF_900110265.1 Vreelandella aquamarina
AGCCGCTGGCCACGCCGTAGACGCGCTGCCGGATCATGGTGTTGAGCCCATGACGAATCATGCGGGCATCCCGCTGGTCGGTCAGCGTCTCGGCCAGTCGCTGGGTTAGCCGGTGTTGTTTATCGACTTCGCGCAGTAACAACACACCGGCATCCGAGGTGATATGGCCTCCGGAGAAATCGGCTTCAATCTGGCGGCGGGAGAGTGGCGAGAAGGTCAGTTTTTGAGGTACCATTTTGGATAGCGGCTTTTAGTGTGGGTTTTTGTGTAGGAACTTGAATTCTAACACTTTAAGCCGCTTCTTCCTTCCTCATGCTACCTTCTTCATGAGAAATCCGGGCTAGCAGCTTTACCCCTAAGGCGTCGTTGACGGTATTCGCTGAGCATTGAGAACGCTATACTGACGGTTTGAATAAACAGGTAGCGCTGGCTTAAGGGCGCTACCCTTTCTAGTGAACTGCTTTTTACAAGGAGCAAAGAATGTCCGATGTCAAAAAGGTTGTGCTGGCATATTCAGGCGGCCTGGACACATCCGTAATCGTTAAGTGGTTGCAAGAGACCTACAACTGCGAGGTAGTGACCTTTACTGCCGACATCGGTCAAGGTGAAGAAGTCGAGCCTGCTCGTGCCAAAGCGCAAGCGCTAGGCGTAAAAGAGATTTACATCGAAGACCTACGCGAAGAGTTCGTGCGTGACTACGTCTTCCCGATGTTCCGTGCGAACACTATTTATGAAGGTGAGTACCTGCTAGGCACCTCTATTGCTCGCCCGCTGATCGCCAAGCGCTTAATCGAAATTGCCAACGAGACCGGCGCAGACGCCATTTCTCACGGCGCGACCGGTAAAGGTAACGACCAGGTGCGTTTTGAGCTGGGCGGCTACGCGCTTAAGCCGGGCGTTAAAGTCATCGCGCCATGGCGCGAGTGGGATCTTACTTCCCGCGAAAAGCTGATGGCTTACTGTGAAGAGCACAATATTCCGGTGGATTTCTCTAACAAGAAGAAGAAATCTCCCTACTCCATGGATGCCAACCTGCTGCACATCTCCTACGAAGGCGGCATTCTGGAAGATCCTTGGGCCGAAGCCGAAGAAGACATGTGGCGTTGGAGCGTTTCTCCTGAAGCCGCACCAGAGCAGCCGACTTACGTTGAGCTGACGTACGAGAAAGGCGACATCGTTGCGATTGACGGCGAAGCGCTGAAGGCACATGAAGTGCTGGAGAAACTCAACAAGCTGGGTGGCGATAACGGCATTGGCCGCCTGGATATCGTTGAGAACCGCTATGTGGGCATGAAGTCGCGTGGCTGCTATGAAACGCCAGGAGGCACGATCATGCTGCGCGCTCACCGCGCGATCGAGTCACTGACGTTAGACCGTGAAGAGGCTCACCTGAAAGATCAGCTGATGCCCAAGTATGCCGAAGTGATCTACAACGGCTATTGGTGGAGCCCTGAGCGCCGCATGCTGCAAGCTGCTATTGACGAGACGCAGAAAAATGTCTCGGGTGTTGTCCGCATGAAGCTCTACAAAGGTAACGCTACGGTAGTCGGTCGTAAATCTGAGCAGTCACTGTTTGATGAGTCTATCGCAACGTTTGAAGACGATGCGGGTGCTTACAATCAGAAAGATGCCGAAGGCTTTATCAAGCTGAATGCGCTGCGTCTTCGTATTGCCGCGGGCAAAGGTCGTCAGCAGAGCTAACGTTCAACAGTGGCCAGCCTCAGGGCTGGCCACTGCGTAACAGGAGCCGTTATGTTTAAGAAGTTGCTTTCAGGCTTATTTGGTTCGCAGGGCGGTGGTAACACGAGTACTGGTACCAAAGCGGCTGAACCGGTGGAGTATAAAGAGTATTTAATTATCTCCCAGCCCGATAACCAAAGCGGCCAGTACCGCGTGAGCGGCTGGATACGCAAACCCGATAGCCAAGGTGGCGCACAAGAGCACCGGTTTGAGCGTTCCGATATGTTGCCGGGGCGTGAGGCTTGCGATGCACTGATGGTGTCTAAAGCGCAGCGTTACATCGACGAGGTGGGCGATGCGATGTTCGAACCCGACCCCCGCCGCGATAGCAGCACGGCTAGCTAATTATGGGCGTCCATTAGGGCGCGCACCTCATTGTTTACATAAAAGAGGCTTTCGGAAGTTCCAATACCATTTTGGTGCCGCCTAATGGGGATTCGGTAGCCCATAGTTTGCCACCCAGGTGGTGAATTATAGCGCGGCTAATGGGCAAGCCTAAACCACTGCCTTTGGGTCGGCCTTTTTCCGTAGTGTGCTCTCTCAGCTGGAGTTGATAAAACTTTTCAAAGACGTTTTCACGCTCTGACGGGGGAATGCCTGGGCCGTTATCCTCGACGCTTAGTTGAAAGGTATTATCAACCGGATAAACCGATAACCTAATGTTTGGGTGCCGGGGAGCAGCAAATTTCCGTGCATTCTCCAGTAAATTAATAATCACCTGTTCAAGACGGTCCGGGTCGGCAGTGACTATGGCAGGTGACGCTTCCGCAAAGAACTCAAATTCGACACTCTGTTCGTCATGTAAGCGGAAAATGGCATCGCTGCTCTGTTTGGCTAGCTTGGTTAAGTCAACCGCCACTGGTTTCATGGTTAATCGGCCGCTTTCAAGTCGCGCTAAATCCAAGATCTCCTCAATAAGTCGGGAAAGGCGCTGGCTTTCCAGTACCATAATGCTGAGAAATTGTTGTCGTTTATCGGCCGCGATATCGGGTGTATCGCGTAAAATTTCTGCAAATGATCGTATAGATGTTAGTGGCGTGCGAAGTTCATGACTGATCATAGCGACAAACTCATCTTTCATGCGATCAAGCTCACGTAGCCGTTCGTTAGCGCTGCGTAGCTCTTCACCGACACGAGCTAGTTCCTGGGACTTTTGCTCTAATTGGCGGTTGTACTCTAAGGCCTGGGAGGTGGTGTCTAAAATAGTGAGCACTGACTCTACATCTACTGCTTCACCACGTAAGACCGAGTTGATTAATACGCTGGCGGATGCGCTACCCAGGGAGCCAGCCAATGCCTGTTCAGCACGAGTGATTAGTGCCTTAGACGCTGGCCGCTGATAAGCATCGGTCTCGGTATCAGGTTGTGCCGTTTGGGATGCAAAGACACGCTGAGTTGCCATACTTCCCAAATACCGAATTAACAGTGCATGGAGTGCGCCTTCGGTGGTTTCACCTTGCCAGAGTGAAGTGGTTTGCAGATTGGGGTGCATTGCCTCGGTAAATAGTGCGGCCTGAGTCTGCTCTAGTGGTGTAGGACGAGTGAATAATGATACGCCAATCAGCAAACTAACATTAACTAGCATGCTCCAAAACAGTGAATGCGTATAAATATCCCATCCGCTTAGCCCCAGCAGCGCGTAAGGTGATAGCCAACTGATTTCCCAAGGGCCCTGGGTAATTAACGTCTCTTTCAGCCAGCCCGACTGTGCAAACCCCGGCAGCAGCAGCGTATAGAACCAGATAAAAAATCCAGCGAGCAGCCCTAACGTTGCCCCCTGGCGCGTTGCCCCGCGCCAGTAAAGCCCGATGAGCAGTGCAGGGGCAAACTGGGCCACTCCCGCAAAAGAGACCAGCCCGATGGTTACCAGGCTGTAGCTATCGCCGATCAGCGCATGGTAGAGATAGCCCATGAGTAGAATCAGTAAAATGGCGATGCGCCGAATGTTGAGTAGCCAGTCGGCAAGCCGGCCATGGCGCTCAATATAAAGGTGCTTTACTTTCAACAGCAGAGGCATAATGAGCTGATTGCTGACCATGGTAGAGAGGGCAATCGTCTCAACAATAACCATGCCGGTGGCGGCTGAAAGACCACCGATAAAGACTAACAGCGGCAAACCTTCTAGCCCCGCAGAGAGGGGCAGCGTGAGCACGAAGCTATCGGGATCGCCCTCGCCAAGTAGCAGCCCGGCTAAGGCAATCGGGATGACAAACAGGTTAATCAACAGCAAATAGAGCGGGAATAGCCAGCTGGCGCGATGGAGGTGCTGCTCGTCAACATTCTCCACCACGAGAACCTGGAACTGCCGGGGTAGTGTAAAGAAGGCCAGAAATGCCAGTAGCAGCATACCCACCCAGCCCGTTGCGCCGCCAGGTACGTTTTCTAGGCGCATGCTATTGATTAATGCTGGTGTAGCAGCGACTTCGGCCAAGAGGGCGCCTGGCCCTGCAAACATGATGAACGTGACAAATACGCCTACTGCCAGAAAGGCGATCAGTTTCACCAGGGACTCTACGGCAATGGCAGCCACCATCCCTTCGTGGCGCTCGCTGGCATCTAAGTGACGGGTGCCAAAAAGAATAATAAACACCGCCAGCACCATCGCTATCCAAAAAGAGCGGTCCATCCAGAAGCGTTCGTTCTCTAGCGTGATATCGGCACCCAGTGGGTAGTTCATCAGCACCGCATGACTCACCGTGATAGCTTTTAGCTGAAGCGCGATATAAGGGGTGATGGTGATGAGCGCCATGATGGCCACGAGTGCCCCTAAACGGGAGCTTTTGCCGTAGCGGGCGCTGATAAAGTCGGCAATCGAGGTAATGCGCTGCTGTGCGGCAATGCGCACCATTTTGCGTAGTGTAAAAGGGGCTAACAGCATCGCCAGTGTCGGCCCCAGGTAAATCAGTAGGAAGCTAGGGCCATACTGTGCTGCGCGGCCAACGCTGCCGTAAAACGTCCAGGCAGTACAGTAAACCGCGATAGAGAGGGCATAGACCGTCGGCGAGCCAATCAGCGAGCGGCCCTGTTCGGCGCGCCGGTCTCCCCAGGCGGCGACCATAAAGAGCAGGGCCAAATAGCAAAAGGCGGTACCAATCACTACCCAATCGCCGCGCATGGTCATGGTTCCTTGGGGGGCTCAACCAGCCAAGCGGTGAATCCAATGAGCGCTCCCCAAACGACAAATAGGTAGAGCGGTAGCCAACCTAGCAGGCCCGGTAAACGATCAACAATAAGCAGCATCGGCGGGCAAAACATAAATAGTGCTAGCAGGGCCAGCGCGATGAGCCGTTCACGCCTGCGGGAAGGAGCGCTGAAGGGGTTCATGGTGCGCTGGCATCCTCTTTATCAAAGGCATTTGCCTGCAGGACAAGCAGCTCTTCCAGCGTATCAATGCCCCGGGCCTCGAGCCGTGGCAGCAGTGCTAGCCATAGCTCTGCGGTAACGCGGGCATCACCTAACGCCGTGTGGCGAGTGCCCGGTGGAAAGTGGAGGTCATAGCGCTTGGCAAGGGTGTCTAAATCGTGACCATCCAATGCTTCATCGAGCGCTTTTGAAATCAGCAGTGTGTCTAAAACAGGCATCGTAAAGTCAACGCCACGGTTGCTAATGGCCAGCATATCGAAAGCCGCATTATGGGCGAGCAGTACGGCCTCGCCAATGTAGTCTCGAAACAGGCCAAGCACCGTTTCAAGAGGGGCAGCGCCTGCGACATCCGCATCGGTAATGCCGTGAATCACCGTACTGGCAGCAGGAATGGCGCGCTTCGGGTCCACGAAATGATCAAACGCATCATTCGCCAGTAAACGACCATTGACGATCCGGCAGGCGCCCAGGCTAATCACCGTGTCTCCTCGGCGCAGCTCAAGGCCAGTAGTCTCCGTATCAAACGCCACGATATCCAGGCAGCGTAGAGCTCTGCTAGCCAGAGCCTCGTCAGGCGCAGGCAGCTGTGCGATGCCAAAGTCATGGAATTCCGGCCGCGGAGGTGCAAGCTCACGAGGCGCTTGGGTTTGTGCAATCGTTGGTAGCGGCAGTCTCAGTCGTGCGTGGCGTTTATCCGCATCGGCAACACTCCAGATATCGGTGGCGTGCTGGCGCAGAATATCCGCGACTGAGGGGCTAAGCGGTAGCGTAGTCAGCGGGTGCTCGCGCCAAATGGTGAGCTCGCCTTCGGGGACGGGTGAGCCTTGCCAAATCAAGTCAACGTAAGCGCGTTTTGGGTTGAGCGTAATCTCACCTTCAAAACCGCTGCTGGGCAAGTGGCAGCGTAGGTGGTCTACCAACGAGTCAAACAGTTCAATGAGTGCTGGCGCATCGCCTTTAAACCAAGCGGGCACGCCGATAGGGGTGATTAAGCGGTGGGCCGGGTCAAGGCGCTCATCCAGCGATTGCCAAAAATCGTTGGACCAAATGGGTCTTAAGCGTTCGCCGTGGTACTGAAGATCGTCCAGCAGCGAGCCAATCTCCGCGACGTGCTTGTTTAATGCTTGGCTCTCATCGTGCACTACTTGCTCTAAACGTGCTCGTAGCTCAAGCGACGTTTCTGAGGGGGGGATTTGACGTAGCGCATCAGCGGCGCTGCTTAAGCTGGCGGAGTGCTGGCGAAGTGGCGGCAATAGATGATTAAGTTCGGCCCGCACGCCCATTTCATTATTCCAGGTGGTGGTCGCATCGCTACAGGTTACCAGCGTTTCGCGTTCACTGCCGGGGACCCGGCGAATGACAACCTTTAGCCAGCGCTGGTCACTGGGAGCGAGCATTTCCCGAGGCGAGCCATCGTCGGGCAGTTGTGCCATGGCGTTGGCGAGGGTAGCTGTTGGCAGCAGGGCATCCAGGCGTTTACCAAGCCCCAGACCGGTATTACCCGCAAAGAAGTTTTCGGCAGCCTGATTAAACAGCATTACCCGCCGGTGCCGGTCGCAAAGTAGCAGCGGTGTTTCAAGCACCTGTAGCAGCGTTTCAAGCTCTTGGCGTATACGCGATGCGCTACGCGCTCCTTCTGCATGGGCGGTGGCGAGTCGTGAGCGGTCGGCGCGCCAGCTGTGACTGACGAGGCGAAGGTCTGGGCCAAGCCCTTTTAACCAGCCCTCTACAGTGTGTTCGTCTGGGGCATCTGGATTGGCTACCCAACGCGCCAGCTGCGCTTGAAGATGGCGAAGGGGCGTAAAAAGCATGCGCTCCAGCAGCAGGCCCATTAAAAAAAGCGTGATGCCGCCTGAAAAACTGCCTAGCCATAGAGCCGCACGCGCCACGCCGGAAAGTGCCAGCTGGCTATCTAACCAAGCGGCAAAGAGCGCTCCCCCTACTAGGCTAACGCCGCTTAGCAGCAGCCACACGCCGACCAAGCGTTGGCGTTTAGGAAGGCCTTGGCGTGTCATGGTGCACGCTCAGCTAACAGGGCTTTGACCTTCTCTACAAGCTGCTGGGTAGAGAAAGGCTTGGTAACGTAGTCATCTGCGCCCAGCGCAAAGCCTTTTTCCCGCTCTACTTCACGGCCATGAGCCGTTAACATAATCACCGGTAAATGCCGTTCGGATTCAGAGCGGCGCAGCTGCTCCAGCACTTCAAAGCCACTGATGCCCGGCAAGCTGATGTCTAGCAGCAGTAGGTCAGGGGATGAATCGGCAATTCTCTGCAGCGCGGTTTCGCCGTCGGGCGCTGTCGTTACCGTCAGCCCGGCATGGGACATGAGGTACTCAAGGGAGAGTAGGATATTGGGTTCATCATCGACCACTAATACGTTGGCCATTACGGTTTCCTCAGCGGCGTTAGATGAGCAGTGCGACTGCTGCGATGGTTTAAGTGTATGTAGCGTACAGCATTCGGCCAAGACGACCTTGGCCGAATGCTGTGTATAAAGAGAACCTTTCACCGGTAGACAGGATGATGCGCGTTTTATTGTTATCGGCTTATGAAGCGGTTAGCCACCGTTATTGGGCTAACAGCTTAATGGCTGAAGTGAACGAGGTAGACTGGACGCTGCTAAGCTTGCCTCCTCGCTACTTCTCCTGGCGCATTCGTGGCAACCCGTTGAGCTGGTGGTTAAAAGAGTACGAGCGGCTAAGTCAGCCCTACGATGTAGTGCTGGCAACGTCTATGGTAGATATCGCCACCTTAGTGGGGCTGTTTCCCCATCTGGGGCGAGCAAGAAAGATCGTCTATTTTCACGAAAATCAGTTTGCCTACCCCGAATCCAGCGAGCAGATGCCCCAGGTAGAAGCCAAAATGGTCAACTTGTATGCGGCACTGGCGGCAGATGTGCTGGTGTTCAACACGGCCTATAACCGGGACTCTTTTTTTGATGGTGCGCGGCGTTTTTTAAAGAAAATGCCGGAAAACTTGCCCGCTGCTAAACCGCTAGAACGGCTACGCCAAAGCGCTCGCGTGGTGCCCGTGCCCATCGCGCCTGCTAACTGTGCCGCCGCTGGTAACTCAAACCCGCAGCGGCTGATTTGGAATCACCGTTGGGAGTATGACAAAAACCCGGAGGACTTCTTCGCGGTGCTGTTCAAGCTAAGCGAGCAGCAGGTGCCCTTTGAGTTGGCGGTGCTTGGCCAGCAGTTTCGCGACGTGCCACCGATATTTGCCGAGGCGCAGGTGCGCCTGGCTGAGCATGTTATCTGCTGGGGGCCGCAGCCGGAGGCGGAATACCGTGCGCTGCTCAACGGTGGAGGTATTGTGGTATCAACCACTTGGCATGAGTTTCAGGGGCTGGCGATCATGGAGGCTGCCCAGCGAGGAGCCACGCCGCTGGTACCGGATAGGCTCTGCTTTCCTGAACTTTATCCCGCCCAATATCGCTACGATGGTACACAAGAGGGGCTCTATCAGCGCTTGAAAGCGTGGCTGTTAAACCCCGGTAGCCAGCCCGCACAGTTGGATACTCAGCCATGGCAGTGGCCGCGTTGGCGAGAAACGTATCGTCAGCTGCTGGTGGAGGGGGCAGCTAATGACCTGCTCGGCATAGAGTGATCCTGACGTTGGCGTGCCGTTAAGCAAGCTCGGTTTTTTCTTTATAGTCGCATAGATCTTCGATGATGCAGCTACCGCAGCGGGGTTTACGCGCAATGCAGGTGTAGCGCCCGTGTAAAATCAGCCAGTGGTGGGCATCTTGTTTAAAGGCGCTGGGAACGTGGCGCAACAGCTTCTGCTCGACTTCCAACACGTCTTTACCTTTGGCGATACCGGTACGGTTCGAAACGCGAAAAATATGCGTATCCACCGCGATAGTGGGCTGGCCAAAGGCGGTGTTTAAAATCACATTGGCGGTTTTACGCCCCACACCGGGCAGCGCTTCCAAGGCTTGACGGGTGTTGGGAACCTCGCCGCCGTGCTGATTGACCAGCAGGTGGCAGGTCTTCATTAAATTCTCTGCCTTGGTGTTAAACAGGCCAATGGTTTTAATGTGCTGCTTTAGGCCATCAATACCCAGCTCAATGATCGCCTCAGGAGTATTCGCGACCGGATAAAGCTTGGCCGTGGCTTTATTCACGCCTACATCCGTTGCTTGGGCGGAGAGCAGGACCGCTGCCAACAGCTCAAACGGCGTGCTCCAGTTGAGCTCGGTGGTGGGGTGTGGGTTTTCCGCCTGGAAGCGCGCAAATATCTCATGACGCTTTTGAGCATTCATAGCGTGTTCTCTTGGTTATTGAATGGTGCTTATTTAATAGTGCCGGTGACCCGCACACGGCGCTCGGCTCGCGGTGCGATGTTGACGGGCTGAGCGCGGGCGGCGCGCCGTTGATCCAGCACGTTTTTCAGCGCGATCAAAAGCCCTGCAACGAAGAACGCGCCGGGGGGCAGGATGAAAAAGAGAAACTGGTAATCCGCCACCAGGGTGATCTGCCAGTGAGCGGCAACTGGCCCAAACAGCAGCGCCATGTCGCTAAACAGCGTCCCTTGGCCCACCAGCTCGCGGATCGCGCCCATCAGCACTAATACCGCGCCAAAGCCCAGCCCCATCATCAGCCCATCGATGGCCGCGGGCAGCACGGGCTGGCGGGAGGCAAACGCATCCGCCCGGCCCAAAATGGCGCAGTTAGTCACGATAAGCGGGATGAAAATCCCCAATATTTGATAGAGCGAGTAAGCGAATGCGGCCATGAGCTGCTCAGCGCAGGTTACAAAGGCGGCAATCACCATCACGAACGCAGGGAGCCGCACGGCGCTAGGCACCTGGTGGCGAATGAGCGAGATTGTTGTGCTGGCGCCTACCAAGACCAGCAGAGTGGCCAACGCTAAGCCTAGCGCATTCACCACCGTGGCGCTGACCGCCAGCAGCGGGCAAAGCCCCAGTAGCTGCACCAGCGCCGGGTTATTTGTCCAAAGCCCTTCTCGGGCAAGCTGTGTCCACTGGCTCATGGTGCGGGCTCCTGCTGAACGAGTTCGCGCTGATAGTAGCGCAGCGCCTCATGAACGGCGTTAATAACGGCCCGTGGGGTAATCGTTGCGCCGGTAAAACTATCGAACTCACCGCCCTCTTTGCTCACCGCCCAGCCGCTTGGGGGCAGGCTCTCAAGGCTTAGGCCGTTGAATGATGTGATCCAGGCGCTGCGTGACCTCTCGATATCATCGCCAAGCCCTGGCGTCTCTTGATGGTGCGTGACCCGCACTCCGGTGAGTTGCCCGCTTTGGTTGATGGCGACTAGCAGGCGAATGTCACCGTTATACCCTTGGCGTGTCACGACCGGCAGAATAGTCGCGGCGTTGTTGCCTTGCTGCACCCGCCAACCCTCTTGAGGCGTGCGATGGCCCAGCGGCGTTGGGTCGGGTAGCGAAAATGCGCTTTCTAATACGGCCTGAACCGGCACCGAGGCCAGTGAGGCGGGCAACACTTCCTGCAGCTGACGATGCTGATAAGCAAGCTGGTGTTCGGCAATGCGCTCGGCGGTCACAGCGCGGGTGAGGGCGACGCTGCCGGCGGTTACCAGGGCAAACAGGCCAAGGGCCAGCGCGCCACGCAGCATAGCGTGTTGAGTGGTCATGGCGCGCTCTTCCTCTCATCAGGCCGAGCGGTAGCTTGACCGACCGGGCGTGGCACGCTGACTATGTCCAGCAGCGGCACGCAGAGATTCATCAGCAGCACGGCAAAGGCGACGGCATCCGGGTAGCCGCCTAAATTGCGAATCAGGATGACCAGCACGCCAATCCCCGCACCGTATAACAGCTTCCCCTGACGACTGGTGGCCGCTGAGACCGGGTCGGTGGCAATAAAGAAGGCACCAAACAGCGTTGCCCCAGTGACAAGATGAAACAGCGGTGAGCCAAAGTGGCTGGTGTCGTTGGCATAAAACAGCGCTGAGAGCAGCATCATACTGCCCAGCATAGCGACCGGAATATGCCAGCTGATCAGCCGCTTGGCGATCAACACCACGCCCCCTGCCAGCCATGCCAGCGCGATATTGCGCCAAGCATTCAGCGTGCCGTCAGGGAGCGGCGACGATGCCCAGAACTCGCTGGCGAGCACGGCGTCACCTTTGTGTTTGAAAGCATCTAAAGGAGTGGCTCCGCTCAGGCCATCGAGCGCTGACGTGGTTAGTGTTCCCATTATTTGTGGCCAGAGGGAGTCGGGCCAAAGCGATTGGGGCGGTGCCCAGAGCGTCATATGGGTGGGAAACGACACCAGCAGCAGTGCATAGCCCACCATCGCAGGGTTGAAAGGATTGTGGCCCAAGCCGCCATAGAGCTGCTTCGCGACGACGACGGCGGCGATCACCCCAACGCCAATCAGCCACCAGGGGCTCGCGGGTGGCAGCGAGGCGCCTAGCAACACACCAGTGAGCAGGGCGCTGGAGTCGTTGAGCGTCGGCCAAATGGGGCGGTGGCGCAGGCGTAGAACGAGCGCCTCAGCGGCGACGGCCCAAAGCGCCGCGATCAGTACGTTGCTGAGTATCCCTAGCCCAAAATAGAGCGTCATCACCGCAAGGCCCGGAAGCGTGGCGGCGATGACCCAGCGCATCACATGGGCTGTTGATGGTGCTTTTCCCAGCTGGGGGGCGTGCATCATGCTCATGGCGCTTCCTTCTGTTCACTGGCGGCGCGAGCGTCGGCCAATCGTGCTTCTGCCGCTTTTAGATTCTCTTGGGCAGTGGCGAGCTGGGTCTCCAAATCGTCGTGGCGCTGCTGCGGGTCTTGAGCGGCGGCCCGTGCCAACACTTTCTCCGCTTTTCGCACGGCGGCTTTGGCTGCCGTTTGAGCGATGCGTAGGCTGCGAAGGTCTGCCACGGGAGCGGTTTGAGTGCCCGTAGCGTCGCTGGAAGCGGACTGCTGCTGGGCGAGCCGTGCCTGACGGCGCGCCTTCTTCTCCGCTTCTTCCCTGACCAGCCGCGCTTGGCGGAACTCAAAGCGGTGCTTGGCGTGTTCCGCTTTGGCGGTTTCGATGCGTTTATGCCGAATACGCTGTTTGGAGGAGCGGTAGTCCTGCACCA
This sequence comes from Vreelandella aquamarina, assembly GCF_900110265.1. Lineage (GTDB taxonomy): Bacteria > Pseudomonadota > Gammaproteobacteria > Pseudomonadales > Halomonadaceae > Vreelandella > Vreelandella aquamarina. The sequence continues at coordinate 12,168 of NZ_FODB01000042.1, forward strand.
AAGGAATCGCGCTGGGGCAAACGTAGCTGCAGGCACCGCACTCAATGCAGTCGAACAGATGATGGGCTTCAAGGGCGGCATCGTTTTCGGCACGGGCGTACCAGTGCAACTGCTGGGGAAGCAGTTGAGCAGGGCACACACTTTCACAAGCGCCGCAGCGAATGCAGGGGGCTTCCGCGGGTGCTGGCGGCAGCTCTTCTTTTGTCGCGGCAATCAGGCAGTTGGTCGTTTTGGTAACGGGGGCCTCTAATGACGTAAGCGGCGTGCCCATCATCGGCCCGCCGACCACCACTTGATGCAACTGCTCGTCGTCCACGCCAACCTGCGCCAGCAGCGCGTCTACCGAGGTGCCTACACGAACCCAGTAGTTGCCGGGCTGGGTAATGGCATCACCCGTTAGGGTAACGACCCTTGCGACCAGCGGTAGTCCGTCGCGTACCGCTTGCAGCGCCGCGAGCAGCGTGCCGGGGTTGTGGCATAGCACGCCAATATCCGCCGGTAGCCCACCGCTAGGCACCTCGCGGTTCAGCAGCTTTTTAATCAACTGGCGCTCTCCGCCGCTGGGGTAGCGGGTTTCGATTATCTTCAGAGTCACGCTCGCGAGCGGTTCGCTGTCAGCAATGACCGTAAGAAGGGCTTGTAGGGCCTGAATAGCCTCAGGCTTGTTATCTTCGACACCGACGATGATGTGCGTGGCTCCGCATAGGCGAGCCAGCAATTGAGCACCCTCGAGCACATCCGCTGCATAGTGGCGAAGCGTGAGGTCATCGGCGGTAATATAAGGCTCGCACTCGGCGGCATTGACCACCAGCGTGTCAATGGCATGGTGCTCGTTGACTTGAGCTTTGATATAGGTCGGAAAGCCTGCCCCCCCTAGCCCAATAAGCCCGCTATCATCTAGCCGTTGCAGCAGCGTGTCGCGCTCTGCGGTTCGCCAATCCAGCGGCGGTAGCGTGGCCCAGCGATCTTCGCCATCGCCTTGAATGATGATCACGCTGTCAGTTATCTCGATCACGGTGCCGCTGATACTGGCGTGCACATTAGCTGAGACCATGCCATCTCGGCGGGCGACTAGTGTGCCTGTTTTGACCGCATCGCCCACGTTGACGCAGGGCAGTGCCGCTTTACCGGTATGTTGCGACAGCGGTAGCATGACCACCTTTGGCAGCGGCGCGGTGCGCAGCGGCGCTTGATTAGAGCGCTCTTTACGTTCGGGTGGGTAGATGCCACCGGGGAATTCATAGGCCGACATGCGCGCTCCTTAATGGCTGACGGTCACTCACGATGGGCTCCCACTGTGTCAGCGGCTTGCGTCTGGGTAGCATGTCGATGCAGTCCACCGGGCAGGGGGCTACGCAGAGGTCGCAGCCGGTGCACTCGTCTTCGATCACAGTATGCATCTGTTTGGCCGCGCCAATAATGGCATCTACCGGGCACGCCTGAATGCACTTGGTGCAGCCGATACACTCGGCTTCACGGATATACGCCACGGTATCTTCACTGGCTGCTTCCCCATCTAGCGGGGCAGGGTCACGGCCGAGCATATCCGCTAGGGCGAGAATAGTTGCCTCACCGCCGGGAGGGCACTTATTGATGGCGTCGCCCTGATTGATCGCTTCAGCGTAGGGGCGACAGCCGGGATAGCCGCACTGGCCACATTGGGTTTGTGGCAGCAGCGCATCAATTTTCTCAACCAGCGGGTTCTCTTCACCTTTAAAGCGCGCGCTCGCCATGCCGAGTAGCGCGCCAAAGGTGATGCCCAGGCCGGTGAGTACGCCGACGGCGCTAAGCACGCCCCACCATGAAAAGGAATCGCTCATGGCCGTTACCCCTGTACCAGTCCGGAAAATCCAAGAAATGCCAACGACATGAGGCTGGCGGTAATCATGGCGATAGCGGCCCCACGAAAGGGCTTGGGTACATCTGCGCTGGCCAAGCGCTCGCGCATGGCGGCAAACAGTACGAGCACCAGCGAAAAGCCTAACGCAGCGCCCAGGCCATATAGCGTGGTATGGAAAAAGCTCAGCTCTCGGTTTAGCGACAGCAGCGCCACGCCGAGGACGGCACAGTTGGTAGTGATTAGTGGCAGAAAAATACCCAGCACCTGATGCAGTAACGGACTGAGCTGGCGCACCATGATTTCAGTGAACTGCACAACGGCAGCAATCACGACGATAAAGCTAATGGTACGCAGATAGGTAATATCAAAGGGCACCAGTAAGCCGTGATAAACCACGTAGCTAGCGGCAGAGGCTAGCGTCAACACGAACGTGGTAGCCAGCGACATGCCCATCGCTGATTCGAGCTTGTTCGAGACACCCATAAACGGGCATAGCCCAAGAAATTGGACCAATACAAAATTGTTCACCAGCGCGGTGCTGACCAAAATAACGAAGAGTTCATTCATGACGGCGTATTTTGCTTAGAAATAGGGTGGCTGGCTAGAGGGGGCTTGTAGAGAGACATGCAGCGCCGTCGCCACTTGCTGTAAGCACTCGTCTCCTTTCTGATGGCCATAATAGTCGTTGTAGAGTTTGAAGTGATCGATATCCAGCATCATGATGGCCAGTAGTCACTGTCTGCACTGGCTTGGCTCACCGCTAAGGTTAAGCGCTGATCGAATAACCGCCGGTTGGGAAGCTCCGACAGTGAGTCATGGGTCTAAATGGAAGAAGTAGCCTAAAAACAAAAGGGGCAGGCTGTTCGCCTTGCCCCTTTCATCCGTGAATGGCGGCGCTACGTTACACGCTGACCCGGCTCGGCGCCAGCATCCGGCGAGAGCAGATAAATACCCTCTTTATTCGCTGAAGCAAGCACCATGCCTTCGGATACACCAAAGCGCATCTTGCGGGGCGCCAAGTTGGCAACCATCACCGTCAGGCGGCCTTCCAGGGCCTCTGGAGAGTACGCAGAACGAATGCCAGAGAAGACGTTGCGGGTTTCGCCACCCAAATCCAGGGTAAGCTGTAATAGTTTGTCAGCACCTTCGACATATTGTGCTTTGGCAATCCGAGCAATGCGCAGGTCAACCTTGGCAAATTCATCAAAGCTAATTTCATCCGCGATGGGCTCGTCTGCTAGCGGACCTTTCGGGGTGTTTTTTAGCTTCTGCTCTTCTACCAGATCCTCTTTTGATGCGTCGATCATAGCATCGATTTTGTCCCGCTCTACTCGGGTCATCAGCGGTTTGAATTTGTTGATCGGGTGGTTGACCAGCACATTACCACGGCTTTCCCAATCAAGAGTGTCAATATTTATAAACTCACGGGCTTGCTCTGCCATGCTCGGCACCACCGGCGCCAGATAGACCATCAGCTGGCGGAACAGGTTGATGCCCACCGAGCAGATTTCCAGTACTTCTTGATCGCGACCATCCTGCTTGGCGAGTGCCCAGGGCTCTTTTTCAGCGATATAGGCATTGGCTTCATCGGCCAATTCCATAATCTTGCGAATGGCGCGGCTAAACTCACGCGCTTCAAAGTCGGCGGCAATATCGTCACCGGCAGCGATAAAGCGGGCAACCATCTGCGGTTCGGCACAGTGCTCAGAGAGGGTGCCGCCCCCAAGTTTTTTGACAAAACCGGCACAGCGGCTGGCAATGTTCACGACCTTACCGACGAGATCTGAATTCACTCGGGCAGCGAAGTCTTCAAGGTTTAGGTCAAGATCATCCACCTTGGAGGTGAGCTTGGCGGCAAAGTAGTAACGCAGGTACTCGGGGTTGAGATGTTCAGCGTAAGTGGCGGCCTTGATGAAGGTGCCGCGCGATTTTGACATCTTCGCACCATCGACGGTCAAAAAGCCGTGGCAGTTTACCGCCGTGGGGGTGCGCAAATCAGCACCGTGGAGCATGGCAGGCCAGAACAGCGCGTGGAAATAGACGATGTCTTTACCAATGAAGTGGTAGACCTCCGCGTCTGAGTCTTTTTCCCAGAAGCGATCGAAATCAATACCTTCGCGCTCGCAGAGGTTTTTAAAGCTGGCCAGATAGCCGATGGGGGCGTCTAGCCATACATAGAAGTATTTGCCGGGCGCATCGGGAATCTCAAAACCAAAGTAGGGCGCATCGCGGGAAATATCCCACTCGTTAAAGCCAGACTCAAACCACTCCATTAGCTTATTGCGGATTTGTGGCTGTACGTGGCCATCATTGATCCACTGCTGCAGGAAGTCGGCGAAGTCCGGCAGTTTGAAGAAGTAGTGCGTGGAGCTGCGTACTTCGGGCGTGGCACCGGAGATGGCGGAAACTGGATTGATCAGGTCCGCAGGTGTGTAGGTTGCGCCGCACTTTTCGCAGTTATCGCCGTACTGATCGACCGCGTGGCACTTTGGGCAGGTGCCTTTGATGAAGCGATCGGCTAGAAACAGACCTTTCTGCGGGTCGAACATCTGCTCGATATCGCGAGTGGCAATATGGCCTTTATCGCGTAGGCGGGTGTAGATCAGCTCGCTGAGGTAGCGGTTCTCATCCGAGTGGGTGGAGTGGTAGTTATCGAACCCCACGCCAAAGCGGGCGAAATCTTCCTGGTGGTCTTGGGAAACGCGTTCAATCAGTGCTTCAGGGGAAATGCCTTCCTGCTCGGCACGCAGCATAATCGCGGTGCCGTGAGCATCGTCAGCACAAACGTAGTAACACTGCTGGCCACGGCTCTTTTGGAAGCGTACCCAGATATCCGTTTGGATGTACTCAAGCAGGTGGCCTAAGTGAATAGCGCCATTGGCATAGGGAAGGGCGCTCGTCACCAGAATGTTGCGCGGGGCAGTATTGGACATGGTGAGTGATAATTCCGGTTAGGCAGTACAAATAAAGACGGCGAAGGGGAGGTGCTTCGCCGGTAATGTCATGGTAATGCGTACAAATAGCCAGAGGCTCAGCCTGACAGACTAGTAGAGCGCTTGCTCTTCTTGAACTACTTCACGCAGCAGTTCTAAAAATAGCTTGTCTGCTTCCGAGTGCTCTGCCGGGTCTTCAGGAATATGCACGCTGGTGGTGTCTGAAATCTCATTGGCAATACGTGCCATCACAGCGGGGCTACTGCCTTCAATCAGTTGCTGGCGTGCAATAGCCAGCGACTGCTCTAGAATTTTAGGGTCTTGTAGAAGCTTGCGAATAAAGCCGCGTAGCTCGTTGATAATACGTGTTTTTTGAATTTCTGATGCGGACATAGAGAATCTCCTTAAGACCGCGCCTGATGAAGCTACCAAGCGAGACCAATGAATGCCTTGACCATAGCACTTTTTCGAGCTGCGAGCATGCGTTGATCATTACGCTTAACTAAGTAAGCCGCTGCATGTAAGCATTTATATGCTGAGTCGTCCCGCCTTATGTTTCACCGGGTTGGCATACTGCCCTAACCAATAGGGTTGCAGTGCTTCTGGAACGCTTGCTAGCCGTGCTTTAAACCGCTCCCGATCTTGACGGGTAATGGATTTACGCGCGACTAGCTCCGGCGATTCGCCCAATGCTTCCAGCGCCAGATAGTGGCTGGGAAATAGGCGATAACCACCAATCACCTGGCGGTCAATTTCAGCAGCTACTTCATCAGGTGTCGCCATGTCGGCACCCACTGGCGTACCAAATTTTAGCTGAACGCGGCCTTTAGAGCCGGTAATGCCAGAAACAATTGAGCGGATGTCTTCAAACTCACTCTTGGCGTAGCTACCCTGGGTGGCGATATCATGCAGTTCCTGGGCTTTTTGCAAGTCGCAGGGATCGTACTCGTAGCTAATCGATACAGGAACGAGCTTCAGCTCGGCAATGGCATCGCCGAAGACCATATCTCGCTCTGCATGGCGTTTTGCCATCGTGAGCATTTTGATAATAGCGGGGTCGGTACGGTCAATGCCGTTTTTAGCACGACCTTCGCGCTGGGCCATCCAGATAGAGTGATTGTCTTCGGTAATCGAGTGGCGAATGTAAGACGACAGCTGCTGATAAGCGGCCAACATGGCCCGCTTTCCGCGTGCGCTCCGCGGCACAATAAAGCTTTTGTTTAGCCGCATCAGGTCGGTTACATAGGGCTTTTTCAGCAAGTTGTCGCCAATCGCAATACGTACCGTATCTCGGCCTGCCTGGTAAAGCGCGTAATTAACAAAGGCGGGGTCCAGCGAGATGTCGCGATGATTGCCGATAAATAGATAAGCGCTGTTGTCGTCGAGTTTGTCTAATCCCGAGACCTCAAAGGCATCCGTGGTGGTGCGGATCATGCGCTCCATATAGCTGGCAATGCGCATTTGAAATTCGCGAACGCTGGTAACACCCTTTACTTCACGGCGAATGGCGTGGCCTGCCAGGGCGCGCGCTACGGGCCGCGCCCATTTGGCCATGCGCGGCAGCCTAAAGCGGGTAAGCGCGTCAAGCAGTTCACTATCGTGAGAGAGCCGTTCAAGAACATCGGCCACCTCATGATCCATATAGGGGCGAATGTCTGCCCATGGGTCGTTGGTGGTGTCAGTGTTGGGTGCGTTATTATGATGAGTCATGCGATCCGTTGGATATAAGCAAAAATAATCGGGTGGCTGCGGCTTAAAATATAGAGCGTTAGGTATCTTGCTGAGCCGTCGGTTCCCGCTGAGTTTCGCCACCAAGCCATTCCAGCAGGCGGGTAACATCGTCAGAAAGCGCTTGGGCCATCAGAATAAAGTCGGTTTCCAGGCGGGCTAGCGCATCATCGCCGTCGTCGGCATGGTCGGCTTCTTCAATCAGTGCGTCGCCAAAGCGCAGCGACTTCAGCGCTAAATCGTCATGCAGCACAAAGCTTAGGCGGCCTTCCAAGCTGATCGCCAGTTTGCTGGCCTGGCGTCCGCTCTCAAGTAGCTGCTGAATTTCATCGCTGTCTAGGTCAACTTGCCGTGCGCGTAGCACGCCATCGTCGCCTTTTGCCTTGAGTTCCACTTGGTCGCCGAGCTGTAGGTCGCTTGGGCGGCTAGATGGGTCGCCTAACCAAGTAGTCATGGCGCGTATCGGCAGTGTTTGGCTGCTCAATGGCGTAGCTTTTAAGCTGCCGAGTGTCTCACGCAGCAGGTCCAATACATCTTCTGCTCGGGTGCGGGAACTAGCATTAACGCCAATGAGCTGGCGCTTAGTGTCCCACCATAAGTCAATTTTCTGGCTGCGGACAAAGGCGCGGGGCATGAGTTCTTCGGTGACCTGCTCTTTCAGCGCGCTCTTTTCCTTGCGCGTGACTTTGCGTCCCTCACTGGCCTCGATATCGGCGACTTTTTCGTCGACTTCTTCTTTGACAACCGACGCGGGAAGCAGGCGCTCTTGGCGTAGGGCAGAGAGTAAGCGGTGCCCCTGAATTTCATGCAGACGCTGGTCGCCACCTAGCCGCCCCGCAGGCGCTGTCCAGCCTAAGCGGCGAGCATCCGCATTGCCTAGCGGCTTGGCCGCATGCTCATCCAATGCGTTGGCCAGAGTTTGGCTATCTAGCTCGGGAGCGCCGTGTAGGCGATATAAATGCAGGTGCTTAAACCACATGTCACCGATCCTATGAAAAAGGTGGCACATTATGTCGAAACGCGGCCTTTCCTACCAGCACCTTGGTGCAGCGACCTGCTGTTGCACGAGTTTAAAACTTGTGTTTGATTTGCAGGGTATTAATGATTCCTTGCCCCATTTCCATAAGCAGTGAACAAGAGGATGCTATGTCTGAGTCAATTTCCCACGTCAGTATGCGGGTCCGTGGTTACCACCTAGATGGCTATGGTCATGTCAACAACGCGCGTTATCTGGAGTTTATGGAGGAGGGGCGCTGGGCATTCTTCGATGAGCACCCTCGGCTTATCCAGCAGCTTCACAGCGCTGGGCGGGCATTCGTGGTGGTTAATTTAAACATCGACTATCGCGCGGCGGCCGTCCAGGGGGACGATTTGCAGGTATTAACGGGCATCGTCGACGTTGGTGAGCGAAGTGCGCTCTGCCATCACCGCATCATTCGATCTGACGGCACTTTGATCGCCCAGGCCGACCTCACCTTCGTGCTGCTGGATGTGAAGGCCAATAAAGCCGCCGCCATCGAAGGTGAGGTGCGCGACGTGCTACGGGGACTGATCGTGCCCAAAGAAGCGTTTACGGCCTAAATGGCAATGGCGGTGTCACCGACTGCCCTTGATGCGCATGCAGTGGTATGATGTCACGGTATCTGCGCGCCGCCTTCATGTACTCAGTCTCGTACGATGAAAGGCGGCATTTTCAAGCGCTTTCAACTCTCGCAGTGCCAATGCAGTGCAAAGGATCTGACTTTCATGGGTGACATCGCCAGAGAAATCTTGCCCGTCAATATTGAAGACGAGCTCAAACAGTCGTACCTCGACTATGCGATGAGTGTCATTATCGGCCGCGCGCTACCTGATGTGCGCGACGGCCTGAAGCCCGTTCACCGGCGTGTGCTGTTTGCCATGCATGAACTGGGCAATGACTGGAATAAACCGTACAAGAAGTCGGCGCGTGTCGTCGGCGATGTCATCGGTAAATACCACCCGCACGGAGATAGTGCGGTGTATGACACCATCGTACGCATGGCGCAGCACTTCTCCATGCGTCATGTGCTGGTCGATGGTCAAGGTAACTTTGGCTCCATCGACGGTGATAACGCGGCGGCCATGCGTTACACCGAGGTGCGCATGGCGCGTCTAGCCCACGAGTTGCTGGCGGATCTCGAAAAAGACACGGTCGATTGGGTCGATAACTACGACGGCACCGAACGAATCCCAGACGTGCTGCCTACGAAAGTTCCCAACCTGTTGGTCAACGGGTCGTCGGGCATCGCGGTGGGCATGGCGACGAACATCCCGCCGCACAATATGCGGGAAGTTATCGACGGTTGCTTGGCGCTCATCGACGACTACACGCTCTCGGTGGATGATCTGATGCAATACATCCCCGGTCCTGATTTTCCCACCGGGGGGATCATCAACGGGCGTGCGGGCATTCTCGATGCTTACCGCACTGGCCGTGGACGTATTTACGTGCGCGCGTGCCACACCATCGAGCACGACGATAAAACCGGCCGCGATCACATTATCATCACTGAGCTGCCTTATCAGGTGAACAAAGCCCGGTTGATTGAGAAGATTGCCGAGCTGGTTAAAGAGAAGAAAATCGAAGGTATTGCTGAGCTGCGCGATGAGTCGGATAAAGATGGCCTGCGCGTGGTGATTGAGATCAAGCGCGGTGAGTCCGGCGAAGTGGTCGTCAATAATCTGTTCGCCCAGACGCAGCTGCAGAACGTGTTCGGCATCAACATGGTGGCGCTGGAGAACGGCCAGCCCCGCACGTTGAACCTCAAAGAGATGCTCGAAGCGTTTATTCGTCACCGCCGTGAAGTGGTGACGCGGCGCACGCTATACGAACTCAAGAAAGCGCGTGAGCGTGGCCATCTGCTTGAAGGTTTGGCCGTCGCGATTTCGAACATAGATGAAGTCATTGAACTGATTAAAGCCTCGCCTAACGCCGCTGAAGCGCGTGAAAAGCTGCTGGCGAAAGTTTGGAAGCCGGGTCAGGTAACCGCGATGCTGGAGCGTGCCGGTGCCACTTCCTGCAAGCCGGAGGATCTGGATGAAGGATTTGGACTGAACCCCTCTGCCACCGAATATCGGCTTTCCCCCGCTCAGGCTCAGGCCATTCTTGAATTGCGCCTGCACCGCCTTACTGGGCTTGAAACCGAGAGGCTGCTGGATGAGTACCTCTCGATTCTTGAGAAGATCGCCGAGTTTACCGAAATTTTGGCTTCCGCTGACCGCCTGATGGAAGTCATCCGTGAAGAGCTGCACGCGGTGCGTGATCAGTTCGGCGATGACCGCCGCACGGAAATTCAGGCCAGCCACCTGGATCTTTCCATTGAAGACCTAATCGCGGAAGAGGATATGGTGGTTACCGTGTCCCGCTCTGGTTACGCGAAGACTCAGCCGCTGTCTGATTATCAGGCTCAGCGTCGGGGTGGTCGCGGCAAGTCCGCCACGGCCATGAAGGACGAGGACGTCATCGAGCACCTGCTCGTGGCTTCGACCCACGACACCGTGCTGCTCTTCTCTAACCGTGGCAAGGTGTATTGGCTGAAAGTGTACGAAATGCCCAATGCAAGCCGCGGCTCTCGTGGCAAGCCTTTGGTGAACATGCTGCCGCTGGAAGAGGGCGAATCGGTCAACGCCATCCTGCCTGTGCGTGATTACGACCCCGAGCACTACATTTTCTTCGCCACCGCAAATGGTACGGTCAAACGTACCAGCCTTGAGCAGTTCTCTCGCCCGCGTAGCGTTGGCCTGATTGCGATTGACCTGGAAGAGGGTGACCGCTTGGTCGGTGCTGCGATTACATCGGGCAGCGACCACGTCATGCTGCTCTCCTCGAATGGCAAAGCGATTCGCTTTGAAGAGGGCAATGTGCGCGCCATGGGCCGTACCGCTCGCGGCGTACGTGGTATGCGCTTAGCAGGCGATGCGGAAGTTATCAGTCTGATTATTCCGAAGAGCCAGCAGATTGATGCCGAAGCCGATGCCGAGGTAGCTGCGCAGGCAGAGGCGGTGGAGCAAGCCCAGGGCGAAGGCCAGATTTATATTCTGACGGCCAGTGAGAATGGCTACGGCAAGCGCACCCGACTGGAGGAGTTTCCGCTGCGCGGCCGTGGCGGCCAGGGCGTCATTGCGATGCAGACCAGCGAGCGTAATGGCTCATTGGTTGCCGCTATGCAGGTGTATGACAGCGACGAAATGATGCTGATTACCGATCGCGGCACGCTGGTGCGTACTCGCGTGGAAGAAGTGTCAACGACTTCGCGTAATACTCAGGGTGTGATGCTGATTCGCTTGGGTAAAGAAGAGAAGCTGGTGAAAACCGTACGCGTTGATGAGCCTGAAGAGTCCGATGTTTTAGAGGCAGGCGAGCCAGCAGACGCAGACAATGGCGCACAGGAACCGGGAACCGATGACACGTCATTATAACTTTTGTGCAGGGCCTGCGGCCCTGCCAACCGCCGTTTTAGAGCGAGCGCGTAACGAATTGCTTGACTATCAGGGTCGTGGTTTGTCTGTGATGGAGATGAGTCATCGTAGTGATGAGTTTATTGCCATTGCAGAACGTGCCGAGGCAGATCTTCGTGAACTGCTAGCAATTCCCAGCAATTACCAAGTGCTCTTCTTGCAGGGCGGCGCAAGCATGCAGTTCTCGATGCTGCCGATGAATTTACTGGGCCAGGGCGGTAGCGCTAACTTTATCCAAACAGGCATTTGGGGAAAGAAAGCGTTAAGTGAAGCCAAGCGGCTTGGCTTCAGCTGCCATGTGGCTGCCAGCAGCGAGGCTAATGGTCACACTGCCGTGCCTGATGAGGCGTCATTATCAATCACCAATGACGCGGCCTATCTGCACTATACGTCGAATGAAACCATTGGCGGTTTAGAGTTTGATTACACGCCCCAGATAACCCGCGCTGACGGTGCAGCCGTGCCGCTGGTGTGCGATATGTCGTCGAATATTCTCTCTGGCCCGATTGATATCAGCGATTTTGGTGTGGTGTACGCTGGCGCGCAGAAAAATATCGGCCCGGCGGGGTTAACCATCGTGGTCGTACGTGACGATCTGCTAGGTAAAGCCCCTAGCACGATTCCATCACTTTTTGATTATCAAATGCTGGCAGAAGCGGGCTCTATGGTGAACACCCCGCCGACTTATGCCTGGTATCTATCGGGCTTGGTTTTCCAATGGCTTAAAAATGACATCGGTGGCTTAGATGCAATGGATGCGCTGAATCAGCGCAAAGCACAAAAGCTTTACGCTGCCATTGATGCCAGCGCCTTCTACAGTAACCCTATCGCCGTACCTAACCGTTCGCGTATGAACGTACCGTTTGTGTTGGCGGATGCGCGTTTGGATAAAGCGTTTTTACAAGAAGCCGATGAGGCAGGCCTGCTAAACCTTAAAGGCCACCGCAGCGTAGGTGGTATGCGCGCTAGTTTATATAACGCCGTTCCAGAAGAGGCGGTCGATTCCTTAATCGCCTTTATGGCGGATTTTGAACAACGAAGAGGCTAACCATCATGTCCGATACGCCGATCAATTTAGATGACTTGCGTCAACGTATCGACCAGTTGGATGGCGATATTCTGCGCTTGATCAGTGAGCGTGCCAGCTGCGCCCAGCAGGTGGCGCACGTTAAGCTCGCCCAAGATCAAGATGCCGTGTTTTACCGCCCAGAGCGCGAAGCGCAGGTGTTACGGCGCATTATGGCGCTGAATAAAGGCCCGCTGGACGCTGAAGAGATGGCCCGTCTGTTCCGCGAGATTATGTCGGCCTGCCTCGCGCTGGAGCAGCCGGTAAAAGTGGCCTACCTAGGGCCGGAAGGCACTTTCACCCAGCAAGCGGCGCTCAAGCATTTTGGCGAAAGTGCGGTAAGCCTGCCTATGGCCGCTATCGATGAAGTGTTCCGCGAAGTGGAAGCAGGCGCGGTGAACTATGGCGTGGTGCCGGTGGAAAACTCCACTGAAGGGGTGGTGAACCACACGCTCGATACCTTTATGGACTCTTCCATCAAGATTTGTGGCGAGGTAGTACTACGCATTCACCACCATCTCTTAATTAGCGAAACAACGCGCAAAGACAAAGTCTCGCGTATCTACTCGCACCCCCAGTCGTTTGGCCAGTGTCGTAAATGGCTGGATGCGCATTACCCACATGCTGAGCGTGTGCCGGTTTCCTCCAACGCTGAAGCGGCTAAATTGGTGAAAACCGAATGGCACAGCGCGGCGATTGCCGGCGACATGGCTGCCAAGCTCTACGGCTTAGAGCGCATTGCCGATAAAATCGAAGACCGTCCGGATAACTCGACGCGCTTTTTGATTATTGGTAATCAAGATGTGCCTATGTCAGGTGAAGACAAAACTTCCATTGTGGTAGCCATGCGTAACCAGCCAGGCGCGCTTCACGACCTGTTGGAGCCATTCCATCGCCACAAGATCGATTTAACCCGCATCGAGACGCGCCCTTCGCGCACAGGCGTATGGAATTACGTGTTCTTCATTGATTTCAAAGGCCACCGTGATGAGCCGAGTGTAGCGGCTGTGCTGGAAGAGGTGCGTCTGCGCGCTGCTGAGTTGCGCGTATTGGGTTCTTACCCTCAGGGCGTGCTGTGACGGTGTTAGCACAAGGTGCTGGGCGTGAAGTGTGTCATGAACCGCGAATTTTAATCGTCGGGCTGGGCTTAATTGGTGGTTCGCTAGCAGCGGCGCTGCGCGCTTCTGGTTTTTCCGGGGAAATTATTGCCTGCGACCCTAATAAAGACGAGATTGCTCTAGGTATTGAGCTGGGGCTTGTTAACGCTGGCGGCACGCAGCTAGCTGAGCTGCTGGATGATGTTTCCATGGTGGTCCTGGCAGTGCCCGTACTGGCAATGGAAAGCGTGATGACCGCACTGGCCCAGGCGCTTCCTAACGCGGCTGATGATGTAGTGATCACCGATGTGGGTAGTACCAAAGCCACCATTCGTGAATGTGCCGAACGCGTGTTTGGTTACGTATTACCTAATATCGTCTTAGGGCATCCTATCGCGGGCTCAGAAAAGAGTGGTGTGGCAGCGGCCAACCCGACGCTTTATGTTAATCACAAAGTGATTCTGACGCCCGAACCTAACGTCGATGCTGATGCACTAGCACGCGTGGAAAAGCTCTGGCAGACGTGTGGTGCAGAAGTCTTGCAAATGAGCGTCGAGCGCCACGATCAGGTGCTGGCACGCACGAGTCACCTGCCGCACCTTTTGGCGTTCTCTCTAGTGGATACGCTGGCGCGTCAGGATGAGCGGCTGGATATTTTTCGTTACGCTGCGGGCGGATTTCGTGATTTTACCCGTATTGCAGGTAGCGACCCGGTCATGTGGCGGGATATTTTTATCGCCAACCGAGAAGCAGTGCTGTCGTCACTAGACGACTTTGAAGCAGGGTTAAAGCGTCTTCGTTGCGCCGTTGAAAGCGGTGATAGCGATGCGCTAATTGCAACGTTTGATCGTGCCAGCCACGCGCGACACTATTTTGATACGTTATTGAATAAAACCAGTTATCAGGCGGAATATCATATGCAACCACACGGTAAAGTGACTTATCGCGTGCAGCCAGGCGGAGAGGCGCAGGGTCGTCTTCGCGTGCCAGGCGATAAATCCATCTCCCATCGCTCTATTATGCTGGGTGCTCTGGCGGAAGGTGTGACGGAAGTAAAAGGCTTCTTGGAAGGTGAGGATAGCCTAGCGACTCTACAAGCTTTTCGCGAGATGGGCGTGGCCATTGAGGGGCCTCACCAGGGGCGAGTCACTATCCACGGTGTGGGCATGCAGGGTTTGAAAGCGCCCGCAGGGCCACTCTATGTAGGCAACTCCGGTACGGCTATGCGGCTCTTTGCCGGTTTGCTGGCGGGCCAATCTTTCGATAGCGAGCTGACCGGCGATGAGTCGCTCTCTAAGCGGCCGATGGGGCGTGTGGCAGATCCGCTGCGTCTGATGGGTGCTACCATCGATACCGCCGAAGGCGGCCGTCCGCCGTTAAAGATCCACGGCGGTGCGCCGCTGAAAGGTATTTACTACGACATGCCGATGGCCAGCGCGCAGGTAAAGTCATGCCTGCTGCTTGCTGGGCTCTATGCCGAAGGTGAAACCCGCGTGCGCGAGCCAGCTCCTACCCGTGACCATACCGAGCGTATGCTTAACGGCTTTGGATACGCCGTTTCACGCGAAGGGGATACCTGTTGGCTACAAGGTGGCGGACAATTAACGGCTGGGTCGATTGATGTGCCCTCCGATATTTCGTCAGCGACGTTCTTCCTTGTCGCAGCTGCCATTACGCCGGGCTCGGATATCACGTTAGAGCATGTAGGTATCAATCCAACCCGCATTGGTGTGATCAATATTTTGAAATTGATGGGCGCCGACTTAACGCTTGAAAACGAACGTGAAGTGGGTGGCGAGCCAGTGGCGGATATTCGTATTCGTTACGCGCCCCTAAAAAGTATTGATATTCCCGTCGATCAAGTGCCGCTGGCTATAGATGAGTTCCCGGCGCTATTCATCGCGGCGGCCAATGCTCATGGCACGACGCGCCTGCGCGGCGCGGAAGAGCTGCGGGTGAAAGAGTCCGACCGTATCCAGGCCATGGCCGATGGCCTTGCTGTGCTTGGCGTTGAGCATACGGTGGTGGAAGACGGTATCGATATTATTGGTAACGGCAACGACAGCGTGCCGAGCTATGGCGGCGGCCGTATCGATAGCTTGGGCGACCACCGTATTGCTATGGCGTTTGCCATTGCGTCGCTACGCGCAGGTGATGAAATCATTATTGACGACTGTGCGAATGTCGCTACCTCGTTCCCGGATTTTGTTGCGCTGGCGCAGCGCATTGGTATGAGTGTTAGCGTGGAGGGTGCTAATGACCGCTAAGGTACCTGTGCTGACAATCGATGGCCCCGGCGGTGCTGGCAAAGGCACGATTAGCAGCCTTGTGGCCGAGCGTTTAGGTTGGCACCTATTAGACAGTGGGGCACTTTATCGTCTAACGGCCCGGGCGGCCGTCAAGCATCATGTCGCCCTAGATGATGAGGCGGCACTGGCAGCGATTGCCACTAAGCTAGATGTTGCCTTTCCTGTGGTAGATGGTCAGCCTTGCACCTTGTTAGAGGGCGAAGACGTTGGGCAGATGATTCGTACCGAGCAAGCAGGTGAACTTGCTTCTCAGGTCGCAGCACTGCCTAGTGTGCGCGCAGCACTACTTCAGCGCCAGCGAGATTTTTGCCAATTACCTGGACTGGTGGCAGACGGCCGCGATATGGGAACTGTCGTATTTCCCGAGGCGCCGTTGAAGGTTTTTCTCACCGCCAGCGCCGAAGAACGGGCTCGCAGAAGGCATCTACAGTTGCAGGAAGCAGGGGTGGATGCTAGTCTGTCGAGTCTTTTAAAGGAGATTCAGGCACGCGATGCACGCGATACGCAACGCAGTGTGGCTCCTCTCAAGCCGGCAGATGATGCCATTACGCTTGATACCACGCGCCTGAGCATACCGGAAGTGGTTGATCGGCTGACCGAACTGCTTGCCCAACGCGGCATGTCTAACGGCATTTGATTCTCCCTTGCGGCGTTTTTGGAAAGGTGTCACGACGTGGCAGGGCGATAACTCCATATCAGTGAGCCCGGTCAGGTCTAACCAGCGCTAACGCCTCCAAAAGCAGAGTGACATTAGGCCCGTACTCGCTGGTGGTACGGAGAAGGCAGTTATGCCTCAACAACGTTGATCACGTAGGAAAACCATGAGCGAAAGCTTTGCTGAACTGTTTGAACAGTCTCTTAACGACATCAACATGGAGCCAGGCGCTATCGTCGCGGCCCAGGTTGTCGACATTGACGGTGACTGGGTTACCGTTAACGCTGGTCTGAAATCCGAAGGTCAGATCCCTGCGGCACAATTCCGCGATGA
The DNA here is from genome assembly GCF_900110265.1 of Vreelandella aquamarina. GTDB lineage: Bacteria > Pseudomonadota > Gammaproteobacteria > Pseudomonadales > Halomonadaceae > Vreelandella > Vreelandella aquamarina. The sequence continues at coordinate 28,608 of NZ_FODB01000042.1, forward strand.
GAATGGTGAACTGACCATCGCTATCGGTGACGACGTTCACGTTGCACTGGAAGCCGTTGAAGATGGCTTCGGTGAAACGCGTCTGTCCCGTGAAAAAGCCAAGCGCGCAGAAGCTTGGAAAATTCTGGAAGCAGCCTTCGAGAAAGACGAAATCGTCAAGGGCGTGATCAACGGTAAAGTCAAAGGCGGCTTCACTGTCGATGTCGACTCTATCCGTGCCTTCTTGCCGGGCTCTCTGGTTGACGTTCGTCCGGTTCGCGACACGGCACATCTGGAAAACAAAGAGCTGGACTTTAAAGTCATCAAGCTTGATCCGAAGCGCAACAACGTCGTTGTATCGCGTCGTGCCGTGCTGGAAGCAGAAAACAGTGCCGAGCGTGAAGCGCTGCTGGCCACTCTGCAAGAAGGTCAGCAAATCAAGGGTATCGTTAAGAACCTGACCGACTACGGTGCTTTCGTAGATCTGGGCGGCGTTGATGGCCTGCTGCACATCACCGACATGGCTTGGAAGCGTATCAAGCATCCGTCTGAAATCGTTGCCGTTGGCGACGAAATCAACGTCAAAGTGCTGAAGTTCGACCGTGAGCGCAACCGCGTTTCACTGGGTCTGAAGCAGCTGGGCGAAGATCCGTGGGTCAACATCAAAGAGCGTTACCCGGAAGGCACCAAAGTGCACGCGGTCGTCACTAATCTGACGGACTACGGCTGCTTTGCTGAGCTGGAAGAAGGCGTTGAAGGTCTGGTTCACGTGTCTGAAATGGACTGGACCAACAAGAACATTCATCCGTCTAAAGTCGTTCAAGTGGGCGATGATGTTGACGTGATGGTTCTTGATATCGATGAAGAGCGTCGTCGCATTTCTCTGGGTATCAAGCAGTGCACTGCTAATCCGTGGGAAACGTTCAACGCTGAATACAACAAGGGCGACCGTGTTTCCGGTACCATCAAGTCAATCACTGACTTCGGTATCTTTATCGGCCTTGAAGGCGGTATCGACGGTTTGGTTCACCTGTCCGACATCTCTTGGACAGAGACTGGCGAAGAAGCCGTTCGCAACTTCAAGAAAGGCGACGAAGCAGAAGCCGTTATTCTGTCTATCGACCCGGAGCGTGAGCGCATCTCCCTGGGTATCAAGCAAATGGATTCCGATCCGGTTGCTGAGTACCTGTCAGTGAATGACAAGGGCAGCATTGTTACCGGTCGCGTTGTAGAAGTTGACGCTAAAGAAGCACACGTTGAGCTGGCAACTGACGTTATTGCCATTCTTAAAGCGTCTGAAATTAGCGCAGACCGCGTTGAAGATGCACGCAATGTGCTGAACGAAGGCGACAGCGTTGAAGCGCGTATTGTCAGCGTCGATCGTAAGAGCCGTCAGATCAATCTGTCGGTGAAAGCGAAAGAGCAAGACGACACTCGTCAGAACCTGAAGAAACTGCGTGACCAAGAGCCGGAAGCAGCAGGTGGCCCGACCACTATCGGTGATCTGATCAAGCAGCAGATGGGTCAAGACTAAATTATTAGTTTTTCCTACTAAAACGCCGCCCAAAAGGGCGGCGTTTTTTTGCAAAAATTTTACACACTTTTCTTTGTTGGCTTAGTCAGAAGTAAGTGGATGATTGGGTTAATAAGCAAAGGCTTTAAAGCGCTATTGTGGATTGTAAAATTGTTTAGTAAATGGACCAAAATGAACTAGACTGTTGTCAATTACAGAGTTTAAGGCAATAATGTGTCCGCATCCTGAACTAATCGGTATTGAGTTGCCCAGCTGAATGCCATCGCAGTTAAAACCAAGCTAAAAGGATTTCCTATGTCACTGTTAAACGACTACATTCAAAAAGAGCAGCAGCTTAAACAGCTTCAAGAAGAGCTGCAGCGTCTTGAAGGCGACCAGCGCCTGAAAAGCGAGCTTGAGTTTAAAGCTAAACTTGAAGCACTGATGAACGAGTTTGGTAAGCGTCCTGCAGATGTAATTGCGCTTTTGGATCCGACTACTGATCAGCGCAGTGCCAAAGCAGCGCCGGCCGCCTCTGCTCGCCGTAAGCGTCGTTTAAAAATCTATAAGAACCCGCATACTGGTGAAGTGATCGAAACCCGTGGTGGGAACCATAAAGGTCTGCGTAGCTGGAAAGATGAGCATGGTGATGAAGCTGTCGAGTCCTGGTTCGTGCGCATGGAAGACTAAGTAGTTTAACCGGCATTTCTAATAGAAATGCCGGTTTTGTTTTTAGAGGGTTAGTTTCAAGCAGCGACCTAGAAGACTGGCTGGGAAGTCAGCAGGGTTTGGCACTACGGACTAGCCAACCACTAGTTCAGCATTAACCAGTTCAATAAATGTGCGTTGCTTCTCTCAGTAGTGGCACCCGCAGCTCTAAGTGATCGGGATGCCATAAAATCCGTGGAGATTCTCCACTAATGTGAAAGCGATGTTGTTGATTGAGCAGCGGCAGTAGCGTTGATGTCAATGCATCTGATAGCTCATCAAAATCATCAAAGCAGGTTTTTGCATAGTGTTGTGCAGGAATTTCAATGCGCCGGTAAGCAACTGGTAGGGCTAAATTTTCTGTATTTGCTGTGTGGGCTAAATAGAGGCCAATGTCAGTTCTTGACTTGCGTACCTTGGCGCCTGACTCAAGGGCGTCAACTTTGTCTGCGAGCAGGTCAGGTAGCGCTACTGTAGGTGTCGCACGCTGCTAAAAGACTGGCGATAATGCCTAGGCGTCAGCTGATAGCGCCGCTGAAATGCGCGCGAAAACGATGAATGGTTTGCATACCCGCAGCGAATGGCAATATGCGCTATATTTTGTGGGGTAAGCGATAGCAAGACCGCTGCTCGCTCTAAGCGCCTCTGCTCACGATAAGCGCTAGGAGAGGTGTTGAAGCAGTGACGAAATTGCCGCCGTATCTGTGACACTGAATATCCCAAGTGATTAGCAAGGTCTTCTATACTTAGCGATTGGTCAAGCGTGTCCTGTAGCCAGATCTCAGCTCGCGACATTGCATTGAACATTATCTGGCCTCCCATGCGTGAGTCATACAGGTCAGTTGATAGCTTGCCTGTGATGCACCCTCCCGGTGCTTGTTGTTGCTGGTAACCTGGTGGTCCATGACTTTTATCGTTGCCACCAGTGTTTGAGTGTTATCTACAGAGCGGCCATCCATGGCTCGTGATGGAACGTGATGCGTTTGACGTTCGATAGATAGCCGGATAATCATTATTACCGATTAGTGGCTTCATCACGATGGTGTCTTTATGCTGCTAAGCTGAAGCAAAGGCAAGTTTGCTATGGGAGTTTACGCGTTTGTGCACAGTTTTTTGTAAATAAAGTCTGTTTTGCAGACATATCGACCATCCCAAGTAAGGTGTAAATGAAACATCGATGAAATATCAAAAGGTTCAAAAACAACTGGATGAGCGTGAAAAGCTGCGTAAGTTTCGTGAGCTGGATGACGCCTTTGCGCAAGCATTGCGTCAGTTGGAAGATCCTGATAGTGACTTTGATATTCCAACAGGGCCCCCTGTACGCTCTTTAGCGGCGCTTGAGGCTGATGATCAGGCTGAGCGGCAGAAGGAACAGGATCTGCTGTTCAGCCAGCGCTTCAAGGCCTTGCTGAAGGAGTATGATTTATCAGAGGGTGGAGTAAGCGAACTGATACAGACGCTATTGGCCTACGGACTATGGGAGGTGGATCGCATGCCCGCCCAAAGTGGCAGTGGGCACTAACGGTAGCGATATACCCGCAAGCTAGGTAGAAATACGTCACTCTCCAGCTTTTCATCCCGACGCTTTGCCCGCGTACGCTGCGCGGGCGGCTCTAGGGGCGGCATTTTAATATGTGGCAAGCGATTTTCAGGGGCGGGAACAATAAGCGGCATGGCAATATTTAATGCGCGCCGGGTATGGCCGTCTTCTAGTGGTTCTGTAAAAAACAGGTTGCCGCGCATGAGCGGGGCTTGGTTTTGTACCTGTGCTAGCGGTTCGCTGCTTGGTATTCCCGCTAGTCTACGTAGCTGAATGCGGATATGTGGCGAGTCGGTATCTAACTGCAAGAGTTTTTGCTCTGCTTCTTGTACGGTAATTTTTTTTATTGAGCGGCCACTGCTATACCAAGCAAAGCGAACGCGCGATACCGGTGCCGGGGCAATAGGAAGGTGCCGCCAACACTGCTTAAGGTGCAAGCGCGCCAAGCCACCCTGACGCAGCACGTTATCCACGTCTGGGTGGCGTTGAGGCAAGCGGTGTTTGGCTTGGCTGAGTGTATTTGGCTGTGCCTGTTTAATATGCTGAAGCAGGTCGCTAATGTGTGCTTTAGCGCGGTTAACCGCCGTAAATTTTTCAAGTAATTCATCATCTGCTGCGATAAGCGCAATGTAGTTACGCGTCTCGCGCCCATCTTGGCCCTGCTGATGCCACATATCGAGCAGGGCTTGGCGTAGCCAAGACCTACCCCCAGGGTAGGGCTGAAAGTGCCATGTGGCTGATTGCTGCTGCTCATAATAAGTGGCTGCATGATCTATAGCTGCCATCAAGTCATCGAAACGGGCATCCAGCTCATGCAGCAAGTGGTAAACGGGCAGGGCATTATCGTTCATGGCAGAACACTCATGGGCTAAGAGAGCGGGGCGTCTCTATCCGCTTGGGCAAGCAGCGCGTCCAAATCGGCTTCATCCATCGCGGATTCGCCCGAAATGCGGTGAGACTCTTCCGCCCAAGCGCCTAGGTCAAGCAGCTGGCATCGTTTGCTGCAAAAAGGGCGGTAGGCGCTCTCTGGGCTCCAGACGACTGGCTTGCTGCATTGAGGGCAAGCGACCTCTAGCGGTGCATCGTTAGCGGGTGTTGGCATAGAACTCTCCTTGAGCTAGAGGTATTTATTTCGGTAGTGCTGATCAAGCTGCGTTACCTGTTGCATCATCGAAGCATGGTCTCCGCTGTTATCAATAACATCATTGGCCTTAGTAAGGCGCTCTTCACGGGGAAGCTGGGCGGCGAGAATAGCATGCACTTGAGCCTCGCTCACGTCGTCTCGCGCACGTGTCCGCGAAAGCTGCAGCTCAACGGGCACATCGACTACAACGGTGCGATCCACCAGCTTGTCTTGGCCTGACTCAAATAACAACGGCGATACCAGCAGCACATAAGGTGATTGGCGCTGTAAGCGCTCTAGATGTACGAGAATGCGTTCGCGCACGCGAGGATGGGTCACCGACTCCAGCCATTTGCGCTCGGTAGGGTTGTCAAACACAATGCTGCGCAAAGCTGCACGGTTTAACGTGCCGTCAGCGTGTAGTACATCATTTCCGAAGTGTTCTCTGATAGCCGCTAGCGCTGGTTCGCCAGGCATGACGACTTCCCTGGCCACATCGTCGGCGTCTACCCAGCCGATTCCCAGCGAACCAAACGCCCGAGCAACGGTAGACTTACCGGAACCGATACCGCCTGTTAACCCAACAATCATGGCTGTTCCCTAAATAGTGGCGCTGCTATCGTCATGGGCATAGATAATAGCTGGCCACAGTAAGATGGACGAAATGACCAATGCTAATATAGCAGTGACGTATAGAGCGCCATCAGCTCATCGCCCGCTAATAAGCAAACCCAACCCGCCAGGGCTAGAAAAGGGCCAAAAGGCAGCGGCTGGCCGCGCAAATGAGGGGAGCTGGCTTGCGCCGCCAAGCCCACAAGGGCACCAATGCCTGCCGATACGATCAACAGTAATGGCAGCATGGGCCAACCGACCCAGGCGCCTAACGCCGCTAGCAGCTTAAAATCGCCAAACCCCATACCCTCTTTGCCCGTTAATAGCTTAAACAGCCAGTAAAAGCTCCAGAGGATTAAGTAGCCAGCCATGGCGCCGATTACCGCGCTGGGCAACATAATGGGCTGAAAGAGCAGCTGATAGAGCAAGCCCGCCCAGAGCAAGGGCAGGGTTAACATATCCGGCAGCAAATACGTACGAAAATCGATAACCGCCAGCGCCAAAAGTGTTAAACAGGCCGCATAAATAAACAGGGCGCTTGCTGTTGTGCCATAAAGCGCCACAACGGCCACCGCTAATAGCCCGCCCATCAGTTCAACCAGTGGGTACTGTGCACTAATGGGAGATTGGCAGTTTGCGCACTTACCGCGCCGTTTTAACCAGCCAAGCAGCGGTAAGTTATCATGCCACGCAATCGGATGCTCGCAGCGCGGGCACATCGAGCCAGGGGTTGCGAGATTAAAGCGGGGCGCTGTTTCTGCCGGAAACTCCAGCGAAGCTAGGGCTTCATTGCGCCAGCGCCTCATCAGCATGACCGGTAGGCGAGTAATCACCACATTTAAAAAGCTGCCAAAACAAAGCCCGAGTAGAAGAGCAGGCGCCCACTCGAGCGGTGAAGGGAGATACATAAATGTCCTTTTTAACTGCCTGAAAATAGGAGAGGCCACCGTGGGCAGCGCATGTAGAAAACGGCTATAACGCAGAGCCTAAATTGAAAATTGGCAAGTACATGGACACGACAACACCGCCGACTAATAAGCCCAACACAACGATAATAACGGGTTCCATTAACGATGTGAGTGCATCCACTTTATTATCAACTTCCTCTTCGTAATAATCTGCCACTCGATTCAGCATGGCATCTAAAGAGCCTGCCTCCTCACCGATACTGACCATTTGAACCGCCAGGGCTGGAAAACGATTTGTCATGCGCATCGCAAAATGTAATTGCTGCCCCGTCGCCACGTCTTGGCGAGTTTGCACCACGGCGTGTTCGTAAACCTTATTGCCGGTTGCTCCGGCGGCTGTGTCTAACCCTTCTACCAGTGGGACACCGGAAGAAAATGTGGTGGCCAATGTGCGAGAAAAACGCGCAACCGCAGATTTGTGCATGATGTCGCCGATAATCGGTAATCGAAGTAGTAATGCATGCATGCGGTAAGCGATATTTGGTGAACGCTGGATGCCTTGTTTAAGCAAGAATATGGCCGCTACCAGCGCGCCAAATGCTGTTAGCCAGTACTGTTGGGCAAGCTTCGATAGATTTACCGTCATTTGCGTAAGCGCAGGTAGTTCCGCCCCGAAGCTTTGAAACATACTTTCAAATTCAGGTACCACTTTCACCAGAAGCAGCATGGTAACCGCAATACCAATCGCCATGACCGCAGTGGGATACCACAGTGCCTTTTTAACACGTGCTTTCAGGGATTCTACTTTCTCTTTATAGGTTGCAACGCGATCCAGCATTTGATCTAGGGCGCCTGCTTGTTCACCAGCATCTACCAAGTTAACAAACAGGCGGTCAAAATGTTTTGGGTGTTGGCGAAGCGCATCCGAGAAGCTAGAGCCAGAAGACACATCGCTCATCATTTGCTGTATCAGGGCCACCATGGCGGGTTTTTTTAGGCTTTCAGCGACTACTTGGAGCGCTTGTAAAAGTGGGATGCCTGCTCGAATCATAGTGGCCATTTGACGCGCAAACACCATGATGTCGTTAGGGTTGATGCGGCCGTTGCCGCCAATGCCGCCTTTTTTAGTGATACGCCGAATATCAATATTTTGTTTGGCGAGTTCGGCGGTGACTTCCGCTTTGCTGCGGCCAATCATTTCGCCGCTTAACGTTCTGTTTTGGAGTTATTGTCAAATTCTGTGTATGGCCGGTCAGGCGGCAGTCCTGTCTGACTGATCGGTCAAGGGTTCGCCGTCCTTGAACTGGACGTTGTTCACGACCAGCTCCAGCTTGTTGAACCCCTTGATCCGCTTCCAGCGCTTCTGGGCGCTCTGAAGCAGCTTGAAGACCATCGCCAGGGTCGTCGCTCTGGAGCCGCAGTTCCGGCTGCGCTTGCTCCGCAGGCGGACCGTGGCGAAGGTCGACTCGATCGGGTTGGTGGTGCGGATATGCACCCAGTGTTCTGCCGGGTAGTCATAGAACGC
>NZ_FODB01000001.1 GCF_900110265.1 Vreelandella aquamarina
CGACACCGTGAGGTGTCGGGATGGGCGAACAGGAGTCAGCAGAGGCCATATTAGGCTCTCTAACCAAGAGCTGAAGGGCTGAACCTGTCACGAGTGGATAGTTGACCACTCTCTGATGTGTACGAGCAGAAGCCTCCCCGGAGGGCTCTCGATAACTGTATGGCGGGCCGGAAGCCCAAAGACTGTCGAAGCGCTCAGAGCACACAGGCGAGCGAATTCAGCGGAACGAAGCTCAGCCCGATAATGGGGGACAGGAACCGCCGTGGTACGGATCCGTTTGCCCGGTGGTGTGAGAGGACGGGGGAGGCGACTCCCCCTCCTACTCGATCCTGTTATTTCGGCTCAAAAATTGGCCCCCAGCGATAGGGGCCAAGGCGTGTTTGGGACTGTAGTACTAATTACTCCCAGTTACCTCGCTCGAGGAATGCTGTTTACCCATGTGCTCCGTTGGGGAAGGGCCATTAACCTTGCGCTTTATGGTCGGCGAGTGCTGTAGCCACCGCTTCTTCCCATTGGCCTGCGGTAATTCCCCAATGCTCCATTTCCGCTTGGTCGGGTGAACCTTCCGCAGCGCTATTGAGCTCTTCTGCGGAGTAGCGCTCAAAACAGTGCTTCGCAAAAGCTTTGGTTTTGCCATCTTGCAACTGGTTAATCATTTCCATGTATGACTCCTTTCCTTGATAAGAATCTGCCAATAATCGCGAGTGACTGCGCGGTTATTGCAGGCTTCAGTGTAGCGGCTCTCGCATCATTGTGCAGAGTGTTAACGCAATGATGTTATGTCAGCAGGGCATCCAAGATGATTTTCAGTGCGATGCTCGCCAACAAACACATAATGAGATTATCAAACCAGCGGTGGGGTAACCGCCTGCCAAGTTGTGCACCAATAGGCATGGCGGCGAGTATTACAAGCAATGCGCCCAGGCTGTAGAGCGTGCGCTCACCCGTAAGAATGCCAGCACTGAGTAGTGCAGGTATTTGCACGAGGGTAATGGCAACGAAAAATACCGAAATTGAGCCAATAAAAACGCGACGCTCAAGCTGCATGGCATTCAAAAAAGTGACTGAGGCAGGGGCTGACATGCCCGCAGCGCCTTGAAGCACACCCGCCAACAAACCGACGGGGAGTACAATTCGCTTTGCGACCGTAAAGGGTAGCGTTGCGGTACGCTTGGCCAGCTTGATGATGAGATACAAAAGGATTGCTGCAGCGACGCCTAGCGATAGCAGTGTTGGTGAGAGCACTACTAGCCCCCAGGTGCCAAGTACAATGCCAGCGCCACCGGCTACGGCAAATGAGAGTAGAAAGCGCAGGGGGAGAAGGTGCTGGCGGTACTGCCATACCTGAAGCGCATTGCTAAAAAGATTGGGAGCTACCAACACTGCAATGGCCAGCTTAACGTCATAAAGCATGGTCAATACAGGTACAACGACCACCGGCACTCCCGAGCCAATTGCTCCCTTAATAATCCCCGCAATGGCGAAAGTGAGCAGTGCAATAATCACGGCGAGTTTCCTTGAGCAGGCATCATGGGCGATACCTGCTATGGGTGAAGCGCTAAGGGCCTATCTAAGCACGTAGCAGGGCGTATAGGGTTGTCCATCAAGCTTCATGCGCCCTTGGGCAACAAAGGAGCTAAGCAACGCGTCTAAACGCTGCATCAATTCTGGCTCAGCGGTGAGCTCGAAGGGGCCATGAGCTTCAATGGCGCGAATGCCCGGCTCTTTCACGTTACCCGCCACAATGCCGGAGAAAGCGCGCCTTAGGTTGGCGGCCAGCTCGTGGGTGGGCTGCTGGCGGTGAAGGGCCAGGCCGCGCATCGCTTCGTGGGTGGGCTCAAAGGGTGCTTGAAACTCACGGGCGATGGTTAAGCGCCAGTTGTAGTAGAAGGCGTCTTGATGTTGGCGGCGGAAATCGGCAATTTGGTCAATGCCTTCGCGCATTGTGCGAGCAACGGCCACCGGGTCGCCCGTAATAATGGTGTAGTAGCGGCGAATCTCTTCACCGAGGGTGTATACCAGGAATTCATCGATTTTCTGAAAGTAAGCCGCGGAGTTGGCAGGGCCGGTAAAGATGAGGGGGAAGGGGATCTCCCGGTTGCTGGGGTGCAACAGAATACCCAGCAAATAGAGAATCTCTTCTGCGGTGCCCACGCCACCGGGGAAGACAATAATGCCGTGGCCTAGACGCACAAACGCTTCTAGACGTTTCTCGATATCCGGCATGACGACGAGCTCGTTAACGATGGGGTTAGGTGCTTCGGCAGCGATAATACCGGGCTCCGAGATGCCCAGGTAACGGCCATCTTTACGGCGCTGTTTGGCATGCGCTACGTTGGCTCCTTTCATCGGGCCTTTCATAGCCCCAGGCCCACAGCCGGTGCAGATATCTAAATCGCGCAAGCCCAAGTGGTAGCCCACATCCTTGGTGTACTCGTACTCTTCGCGGGAAATAGAGTGCCCGCCCCAGCACACCACTAAACTAGGGTCACGACCAGGTTTAAGAGTGCCCGCCTTGCGCAGGATATGAAACACCGCATTGGTGGTGCCTTCGCCCGTACTGAGATCAAAGCGCTTGTGGTGCTGAATTTCGTTATAAACATACACAATGTCGCGAATGATGGATGAGAGATGTTCGCGAATACCGCGAATCATGCGTCCATCTACAAACGCTTCTGCGGGCGCGTTAGTCAGCTTTAGGCGAATGCCGCGATCTTGCTGCAGTACTTCAATGTCGAAATCTTTATAGGCTTCGAGAATGGCCAAGCTGTCATCAGTAGCGCTACCGCAATTAAGTACGGCAAGCGCGCAGCGGCGCAGTAAATCGTGCAAACCACTTTTAGACGTGCTCTTGAGCCGATTAACCTCATGCTGCGAGAGGACTTCAAGGCTTCCTTCAGGAGAAATAATGCTGGAAATCGTGGCACGAGGCGCTGGGGTTTGCGTCATTAGTCTGGCTGTCCCTAAGAGTGTTAGTAACGAACCTGCATACTAGCACGGCGCTTGGCGCTGTTCAGCAATGCGGCTAAGCGCCCGTCTTAGCAGCGTTTGTGCTACGCTAGGGTCCTGCAAGCGCACGCGGCAGCGGGTGCGATAGCACGTTACAATAGTGCTTCACGTCAGCGCCTTACGATGATGGATAATGAGGATGTTGCTTAAACCCTATGTTTAATGCCCAATACTTTCGGACGTTTATAACGTTAGTGGAAACCGGCAGTTTCACACGAACGGCGCGTCGTTTAGAGATGACGCAGCCTGGGGTTAGCCAGCATATTCGTAAGTTGGAGAGCTATCTTGGCAAAACGTTGTTAGAGCGCCGTGGCAGAAGTTTTACCCTGACCGAATCGGGCCGCCGTGCCTATGATTACGCACTTAAGCTGTTTGCCGAGCATGAGCAGTTTCGGCATGGCTTGGATGATGACTCGTTGGATAGCGGCGAATGCCGGATTGCATCACCCGGCAGCGTAGGGCTGATGTTTTACCCGTATATTCTCGGTCAGCAGCAGATGCATCCCAACCTGACCGTTAACTATAGCTTTGCGTTTAACCACGAGATCGTCAACGACCTGCTTGAAGGCCGCTACGATATCGGTATCGTGACCGAGCAGGTCAATCACCCTGAGCTCACTTGCACGGTATGGCATAAAGAGCCGCTCTGCTTGGTCGTGCCTGCTGATTTTGCAGGCAGCACGTTGTCGGAGCTGATGGGGATTGGCTTTATCAACTATTACGATGGGATTAACCACGCCAACGCGCTGTTACGGGCGAACTACCCCGATGAGTTTCGCTCCATGACTCATTTCCGTCATCAGGGATTCACCAATGAAGTGAGCATGGTGCTGGACGCAGTGGCGAGGGGGCTTGGCTTTACGGTGGTCTCGCGCTTAGTGCTCGAAACATCGCCGTGGCAGCGGCAGGTGAAGGCGTTAGCGCTTCCCCAAGCGATTAACGAAGTGCTCTATCTTCTTCGTCGCCAAGATTCTGTCCTACCTAAACGCTATGAAAAGCTGTTGAACGGCTTTCATGATCAGCGTCTCCAAGAAAAAACGCCCCTGATACCCGAATAAACGGGCCAGAGGCGTTTCCTATCGCGCTATGGGTTCTGCTTAACGGCGATACTCGTCAATGCTGGGGCAGGAGCAGATCAACTGCCGATCACCAAAGACGTTATCGACGCGATTCACTGAGGGCCAGTATTTCGACGCCATCACTGCTTCTGTGGGGAAGGCACCTAGCTGGCGGTCATAAGGCCGGTCCCATGCGCTATCCATTAGGTCGGCTTGTGTGTGTGGCGCATTCACCAGCGGGTTATTATCCAGCGGCCACTCGCCGCTCTCTACCCGTGCAATCTCTTCACGAATTGCAATCATCGCATCGCAGAAGCGGTCAATTTCGTAGAGTGATTCAGATTCCGTGGGCTCAATCATCAGCGTACCCGGTACTGGGAACGACATGGTGGGGGCATGGAAGCCGTAATCCATCAAACGTTTGGCGATATCTTCTTCACTAATACCAGACGCGCTCTTCAGCGGACGAATATCAATGATGCACTCATGGGCGACATTGCCGTTCTGGCCGCGATAGAGAATCGGATAGGACGCTTCTAAACGCTTGGCAATATAGTTGGCGTTAAGAATGGCCAGCTCGGTGGCTTCACGCAGGCCACGGGCACCCATCATCTTAATGTACGCCCACGAGATCGGCAGAATGGAAGCGCTGCCAAAGGCTGCCGCCGACACTGCGCCGCTCTCTGGGTTAACGCCGTTGATGGGCGTCACCACATGGTTAGGCACAAACGGGGCAAGGTGCGCTTTAACGCCGATCGGGCCCATACCTGGACCACCGCCTCCGTGGGGGATGCAGAATGTTTTGTGCAAGTTCAGGTGAGACACGTCGCCGCCGAAGTCACCAGGGCGAGTGAGGCCAACCTGAGCATTCATGTTAGCGCCATCGACGTAAACTTGGCCGCCATGCTGGTGCACCACTTCGCATACTTTGCGAACGTGCGACTCAAAGACGCCGTGGGTGGACGGGTAGGTAATCATCACCGCTGAAAGCCGCTCGCTGTGCTGCTGGGCTTTGCGGGTCAAATCCTCTAAATCTATGTTGCCGTTGGCATCGCACTCCACCACCACCACTTCCATGCTCAGCATGGCGGCAGAGGCCGGGTTAGTGCCGTGGGCGGAGCTGGGAATCAAGCACACATCACGGTGAGCTTCACCTTGCGCTGCCTGATAGCGGCGAATCGCCAGCAAGCCCGCGTATTCACCCTGCGCGCCTGAGTTAGGCTGCATCGAGATATGGTCATAGCCGGTGACTTCGACTAAGAACGCTGCCAGCTCATCAATCATCTGATGGTAGCCCGCCACCTGATCACGCGGCGCAAATGGGTGCAGGTTGGAAAACGCAGGCCATGAGACAGGAATCATTTCGCTAGTCGCGTTGAGCTTCATGGTGCAGGAACCTAGCGGGATCATGGCATGGGCCAGCGACAGGTCTTTGTTCTCAAGACGCTTTAGGTAGCGCAGCATTTCGGTTTCGCTGCGGTAGCGATTGAAGGTTGGATGTTCAAGAAAATCGCTTTCCCGCTGGTAGGCGGCCGGAATACCGCTCAGCTTATCGGTCACTACCTGGTCGTCCAACACTGCCACGGCCAGACCATGCTCATCGCCCAGCAGGACGTCGAATAGGGCGGCGACATCGTGAGCGGTGGTCGTTTCATCCAGGCTGATACCCACATCGCCATTGGCGAAGTAGTGCAGGTTGATATCGTGGGTCATGGCGCGGCCGTGAATTTTGCCCGCGTCTACCTGGGTTAGGCGTAGCGTATCGAACCAGGTGTTATTCGCTAGTTGCACGCCGGCTTGCTGTAGGCCAGTAGCCAACACAGTAGTCAGGCGGTGAACGCGACCGGCAATTTTGCGTAGGCCTTCTGCGCCATGATAGGTGGCGTAGAAACCGGCAATATTGGCTAGTAGCGCTTGTGCGGTACAGATATTCGACGTCGCTTTCTCACGGCGGATGTGCTGCTCGCGGGTTTGCATGGCCATGCGCAGCGCGGTTTTGCCACGGCTGTCTTTAGAGACGCCGATAATCCGCCCTGGGATCGAGCGCTTGAGTTTGTCGGAGGTAGCGAAGAACGCCGCATGCGGGCCGCCAAAGCCCATGGGCACCCCAAAGCGCTGCGAGTTACCTACGACAATATCCGCACCCATCGCGCCCGGCTCTTTCAGCAGCACCAGGCTAAGCAGGTCGGTGGCCACGCAGGTCATAATGCCGCGCTCTTGAGCCGCCTTTAGCATCGGGGCTAAGTCGCTGACGCTGCCGCTGGCAGAGGGGTACTGAACCAGAGCGCCAAACACATCGTGTTCGGCAAGGCTTTCGGCGGGGCCGGTGATCAGCTCAAAGCCAAAGAACTCGGCACGGGTTTTGACGACATCTAACGTTTGCGGAAAGAGGTCGTCAGCCACGAAGAACGCGTTCGACTTGCTCTTTTTATTGCCGCGCTTACACAGTGCCATGGCTTCTGCGGCGGCGGTGGCCTCATCCAGCAGGGAGGCGTTGGCAAGCTCCATGCCGGTTAAATCCATAATCACCTGCTGGAAGTTTAGCAATCCCTCCAGACGGCCCTGGGAAATTTCGGGCTGGTAAGGCGTGTAAGCGGTATACCAACCGGGATTTTCCAGCACGTTGCGCTGAATCACTGCGGGCATGTGGGTGTTGTAGTAACCCTGGCCAATATAGCTTTTGCTGACGCGGTTCTGGCGCGCTAACTGGCTCAAATATTCAAGGGCTTCCGCTTCACTGCGGGGGTCGTCAAGGGCAAGTTCGCGACCTAGGCGAATATCGCTAGGCACGGTTTGCTCAATCAGGTCTTCCATGCGCTGCATATTGAGCGCTTTTAACATGGTGGCGACATCATCGGGGCTGGGCCCGTTATGGCGTTTGATAAAAGCATCGTGGTCGGCCAGTTCGGCCAATCGGCGTGATTCAAAAGGCATGGGGGAGATTCCGGACGTAATGAGAAAACCGTGCAGAGGCGATAATAAAGCGCCTGCCGCAGGGGCAGGCGCTTTGGCTACATGACTTAGGTGTCGGCGCTCAGCGTCGCTTGATACGCATCGGCATCTAAGAGACCTTCAAAGGCTTGGTCGGTAACACGCACTTTCATAATCCAGCCGCCTTCATAGGGGGCGTCGTTCACCGTTTCGGGAGCGTCTTCGAGGGCTTCGTTCACTTCAATTACTTCGCCATTGACCGGCGAGTAAAGGTCAGAGGCCGCTTTCACGGATTCAATGACGCCAAACTCTTTCCCTTTGCTTAGGGATTGGCCAACTTCGGGCAGTTCAACAAATACCACATCACCTAGCGCTTCTTGCGCGTGGTCGGTGATGCCGATGGTGACGGTGCCATCTTGATGATCAAGCACCCATTCATGGCTGGCAGCGTAACGAAGATTGGCAGGAAGATTGCTCATAGTGATTCCCTTATAAAATCAGTGGACAGAACGAAAGCATACTAGCGCTTGTCGTTCGCCTTGGCGACTGTGGCCAGCTCGCAGTGAGCGTAAGTGGGTATATGGTACCGTGTTTCTTATCGGAAACAAATTTCTTCATTGCCTCCAAAAGGCTAAAAATGGATGCTCTTTTTCTGTTGTTTCAGTGCGCCAGCCAGTTTCAAAAAGAGCAGCTTTCTCTATCAGCAGGCGACATTGGCATGGAAGCGCACTAAGAAAATGGTGTAAAACATACCCATCATCCGTTTTTCCAGCGTTAATTAAGCGCTATGGTGGGAACGCTTGGTGATTCCATCTGCTATCGGAT
The DNA here is from genome assembly GCF_900110265.1 of Vreelandella aquamarina. GTDB lineage: Bacteria > Pseudomonadota > Gammaproteobacteria > Pseudomonadales > Halomonadaceae > Vreelandella > Vreelandella aquamarina. The sequence continues at coordinate 7,824 of NZ_FODB01000001.1, forward strand.
GGAGTGGGTGAACAACCTAACCTTCATAACAAATGCATTAATCAATTGGGTAAGGAGAGTCGTGTGGAAACGTTAACAAGCCTATTAGGGGCCATTAACGGCGTGGTGTGGGGCCCGTTAATGCTGATCCTGCTATTGGGGGTGGGTATCTACCTGCAGATTGGCTTGAAACTGATGCCGATACGTAAACTCGGCATGGGTTTCAAGCTAATGTGGCAAGGCCGCGATGCCAAGCCATCCGATAAAACCTCTGCAAAACCCGGCGATGAGGGGGAAATTTCTCCCTTTAACGCGTTGATGACAGCACTGTCTGCGACGATTGGTACCGGTAATATTGCCGGTGTGGCAACGGCCATCGCATTAGGTGGCCCAGGTGCTGTGTTCTGGATGTGGATTACCGCACTGGTGGGTATGGCGACCAAGTTTGCCGAGGCAGTGCTGGCAGTACGCTACCGGGAAACCGATAGCACCGGCTATCACGTGGGTGGGCCGATGTTCTACATCAAAAATGGTCTGGGCCGTAAGTGGCTGTGGCTGGGCGGTCTGTTCTCGTTCTTTGGCGCGGTGGCGGCCTTCGGGATTGGTAATACCGTACAGTCTAACTCTGTGGCTGACGCCATGGATGCCACCTTTGGTGTTCCTCACTGGTTAACCGGCGTTATCATCATGGTACTGGCCGGTGCAGTGATATTGGGTGGCATCAAGCGCATTGCCAAGGTGGCTGGTAAGCTGGTACCGGTGATGGGCATTGCTTATGTGATTGCGGGCTTGCTGGTGCTGATCGTTAATGCGGGCCAAATCGGTGACGCCTTTGGGCTGATCTTCTACTACGCCTTCAACCCCATGGCAGCAGCCGGTGGCTTTGCCGGTGCTGCGGTAATGGCCGCCATCCGCTTTGGCGTGGCGCGGGGTATTTTCTCCAATGAAGCAGGTCTGGGCAGTGCACCGATTGCTCACGCTGCTGCGCAGACGAAAAACCCGGTTCGTCAGGGCTTGATTGCCATGCTGGGTACGTTCATTGATACCATCATCGTGTGTACCATCACGGCGCTGGTGATCTTGACCTCTACCGTGTGGATGGAAGGCGAAGCGGGCGCTTCGCTCACCGCGCTCTCCTTTGATGCGGCGCTGCCTGGCTTTGGTAATCAGATCGTGGCCATTGCGCTAGCAATCTTTGCTTTTACCACCATTCTTGGCTGGTCGTTTTACGGTGAGAAATGCTGCCAGTTCCTGTTCGGTACGCGCTCTATTATGCTGTACCGAGTGCTGTTCGTACTGGCTATTCCGCTGGGTGCAGTTGCGCAATTGGGCTTTATCTGGCTGATGGCAGACACCTTCAACGCGATGATGGCGATTCCTAACCTCATTGCCCTGGCGCTGCTGTCTCCGGTTGTCTTTAAGCTCACTCGGGATTATTTCGCTGGTAAGGACGTGCTGCCGGGTGAAGCCCTGGATCATGATAAATAAGGCCTGCCTGTAAGCAGGTAATGCACGATGTAATAGAGCCGGGAAGCCTAGTAAGGCTTCCCGTTTCTCTTTTTTGACAGAGGAAATGCCATGACTGATCTGAAACACACGCCACTTCATGCGCTTCACATGCAGCTAGGGGCCAAGATGGTGCCTTTTGCCGGGTACGATATGCCGGTGCAATACCCGCTGGGTGTTAAAAAAGAGCATGAGCATACCCGCGAGCGGTGTGGCTTGTTCGATGTGTCGCATATGGGACAGATTCTGGTCTCCGGAGAAAAGGTCGCTGAAGCGCTGGAAAGTCTTATCCCAGCGGACTTGGTAGGCTTGCAAAAAGGCCAGCAGCGTTATGGCCTTTTTACCAGCACCGATGGCGGTATTATTGATGATTTGATGGTGGTGAATGCTGGCGATCACTTCTATCTGGTGGTGAACGCGGCATGCAAAGACCAAGATATTGCCCATTTGCGCGCTAATCTTGGTAACACTCATCAAATCGATGTGCTTGATCGCGGTCTGCTGGCGCTTCAAGGGCCACAGGCCCGCGATGTGATGCAGCGGCTCTGCCCGCAAGCCTGTGAGCTAACGTTTATGCAACATGGTCGTTACACGCTGGCAGGATGTGACGTGTGGATCAGCCGCAGTGGTTATACCGGCGAAGATGGCTTTGAAATCTCTGTCGCGGCTGACGAGTGTCAGGCGCTTGCCGAAGCGCTGCTGGCCGAGCCTGAAGTAGAAGCGATTGGCTTGGGCGCGCGTGATTCACTGCGCTTAGAAGCGGGCTTGTGCCTATATGGTCACGATATGGATATGCAAACCACGCCTGTCGAGGCCGGCTTGATCTGGGCCATTGGCAAGCCGCGTCGCCATGGCGGCGAGCGAGCAGCGGGTTTCCCCGGAGCCGATGTGATTTTGCACCAAGTGGATACCAAAGATCATACCCGCAAGCGGGTTGGGCTGGTAGCAGAAGGGCGCGCGCCGGTGCGAGAAGGCAGTCTGCTGGTAGATGAAGCGGGCAATGAAATTGGCGTAGTGACTTCCGGAGGTTTTGGGCCAAGCGTCGGTAAACCTATTGCCATGGGGTACCTCGCCCGTGAGTGGGAAGCGCCCGGTACTACCGTCTACGCGTTAGTACGCGGCAAGCAGCTACCCATGAGCGTTTCCGCGATGCCATTTGTGGCCCCTGGTTACTATCGCGGTTAAATTAGCGAGCGCAGTTAATTCAAAAAAGATGCAAAAGCCCCTCGCGGGGCTTTTGCATGCGGAATATGCTTACCTTAGCACCTGTCGTGGGTCGATGGGTTTCCCCCCCTGACGTAAGTCAAACAGCAGATCATAACGCTGTGTCGCGTTACTTTGTCCTACATCACACAGCTCATCACCTGTACTCACCTGGTCCCCTACGCGGACGAGAATCCGCTCGCAGAGCGCGTAAACGGTTTGCAAGTTATCGGCATGGTGCACAATCACGACATCGCCGAGCTGTCGCATGCTATCTGCAAAGCGTACTTCACCAGGAGCAACGGCCTTAGCACGAGCGCCTGCCTGAGTTGCCAACAACATGGGCTGTAGTGTGCCGCGGCTGTCGGCACCAAACTGACGAACCACACGATAATCCTCTAAAGGCCACGGCCATCGGCGTGCCGAAGCTGGCAAACTAGCGCTTGGCGCAGGGGCAGGCGTTGGTGCATTACGGTTATTGGCGCTACTAGCGGCTGAACTACTGCTTGATGATGCCGTTCTAGCGGTACTGCTAAGCGGTACGCTAATGATTTGCCCGACACGCAATGCCGTGGGGGAAGTGCCTTGGTTAGCACTCTGGATTCGCCCCGTTGTGGTGTTAAAGTGCCTGGCAATACCTGAGAAGGTATCACCGGGCCGGATTTGATAGCGATAAGGGCCGCCAGAAGGCGCTCGCTCCTGCTGGGTTGGGATCAATAGGCGCTGACCAACGGCTAAACGGCGAGAGTCAACCCCCGGGTTGAAGCGCTCTAGCCGTTCAAGTGGTACGTCAGCCCGTGCCGCGAGCTGCCCTAGCGTATCGCCACGTCTAACCTCTACCCAGTTGCCGCCAATAGCGCTGGCGCTGCTAGCGGCGGGCACCCGCTGGCTAGAGGAGGGGGCAGAGCTGGCGCAGCCAGTTAGCACGCTGGCCAATACACAAATGGTGAGCCAGTGGCTTAGTCGTGGTCGCTGAGGCGATCTAGCAAGGTATCTTTTTCCTGCCAGAGTGAGTTGATCCATGCGTGGAAGCGTTCCTTATGCTGCGGTTCGTCATGGTAGTTGGCAGTTTGCATCCATTCAGGAATGGCTAGCTGCCGGGCTTCAAGCGTAATGGGGGCTTCTTTACCGCATAAAAAACCCATAAACGTGGGTGATGGGTTGGTATAGCTAATAGTGACGTCAAGAATACCATCCAACTGATCACCCAGCAGGCTAAGTACTTGGGCAATTCCTCCTGCTTTAGGGCGAAGCAGATGCTGGAATGGACTTTGCTGCGACTCGCGTTTGGCGACGGTAAAGCGGGTTCCCTCGACAAAATTAAAAATAGCGATAGGGGCATGGCGAGCTTGGCGGCACATGCGCTCAGTGGATTCCCGGTCAACTGTGGCTAGCTTGGGGTTATTGGCGATCTGCTCACGGCTAAAGCGACGCATAAAGGGAAACTCAAGCGCCCAGAAAGCGAGACCAACAATCGGGATCCAGATAAGCTGGTGTTTGAGAAAAAAGCGCGGCATAGGAATGCGCCGGTGCAGTGCCATAAGCAGAATAAAGATATCGGTCCAACTGCGATGGTTGGAGATTACCAGCCACCACTGCTCAGGGCTTAATGTATCTGGCACGTTGATCGAGACATTAGGTTTTAACCAGTGCCGCATCCACCACAAATTGACGCCAATCCAGTTTAGTGCGACGGCACATAGCCCTTTAAGCAGCCACTCTTTTTGCCGCCGCCCAGGGACGATGACTTTGAGCAGCGTCAGAATAATCAGGGGGACACCCCAAACCAGCGTGTTCAACGTCAGCAGCAAGATGCTAACGCCCCCTTTAATAATTGGCATACCACAATCCTCACAGCTATTCGTCTGCGTGCTAAAGGCCTTTTAATCACGCGCTTAGCGATAAATGCTAATAGATCAGCGCCACGCTGCCCAGCATAACCGTATCAAAGCGTTATACGTCAATGGGTAGGGAGGGTGCTTTAACGCTCGCAAGCAACACGCTACGCAGCGCATGTGCCGCCACGGAAAGCTCTTCCTGGGTCAGGATCCCCACTCGGCAAGCGATGCTTGGCTCGACAAGTGGTACGCAGCGCGCACCCAGCTCATGCATTTGCTGAATGCACATGGAAGGCACAGCGCTGACCCCTAGACCTTCCGCGACCATTCGTCCGACGGTAGAGAGCTGGTGGCTTTCAAAGGCGACAGGGAGGTCTATATGGCGCTTTTCAAGCTCTTGCTCCAGTAAGCGCCGTACCATGGAAGGGCGTTGTAGCGTGATAAAGTCATTCTCAAGCAGCTGCGTCCAGGGCAGTGTGTCGCGGTGAGCCAGGGGAGAGGTGGGAGGAACCACGGCGACAAACTGATCTTCAAACAAAGGTGTAAAACTTAAGCTTCCCTGGCCCTCCGGCGAGAAGGCAATGCCAATCTCTACCTGTCGGGAGCGCACCATATCCGTGACTTCTTCATTGATCACATCGTGCACCGTGACGTTGATTTTGGGGTACTGTTGTCGAAACTTAACCAGTGCACTGGGTAATAGATTGCAGGCAAAAGACGGCATGGCCGCAACGCTGAGTCGCCCTAGCTGTAACGTAAACCGCTGGCGCAGGCGTTCCTCGGTGTTATCCCACTGCGCCAGCAGATGTTTGGCAAGCGGGAGCAGCGACTCCCCCTCTGGGGTTAGTCGCACGCTACGGGTGCTACGGATAAGCAGTTTGCCGCCTAGCGAATCTTCTAACCCTTTGATGGCAAGGCTTAGGGCGGGCTGTGAAAGGTGCAGGCGCTCACATGCCTGGGTAAAGCTTAGGGTCTGTGCCACGGCTAAAAATGCACGAAGCTGCTTGACGGTCATGGCGTCTCTTTATAAGTTATTAAAATAAATTGATAAGAAAAACAAACTTAACAAATATATCATCTAGGACAACACTGGCAATACTGTTCTGATCGTCATACTCACTATGTATGGCGCGACATTCCAACAAACGCTTCTTGCACACTATTCTCGACAAACGCTCTCAACACCGATACGTACTCAACAACAATGTGAGGCATAACAATGGCAGGATTCGACAAGCGTGTAGCTTCTTACGAAGAAGCAATGGAAGGCATTGAAAGCGGCATGACCGTCCTCGCAGGTGGCTTTGGTCTGTGTGGTATTCCAGAAAATCTGATTGCAGAAATCAAACGTCGTGGTGTGAAAGACCTTACCGTTGTCTCTAACAACTGTGGCGTCGATGGTTTTGGCTTAGGCCTTCTGCTCGAAGATCGGCAAATTAGCAAAATCTTCGCCTCCTACGTAGGCGAAAACGCGCTGTTTGAGCAGCAAATGCTGAATAATGAAATTGAGGTGGTACTGACCCCTCAAGGAACGCTGGCAGAAAAAATGCGTGCTGGCGGAGCGGGCATTCCCGCCTTCTACACGGCTACTGGTTATGGCACCCCGATTGGAGAAGGCAAAGAAGAGCGCGTGTTCGATGGCCGCCACTATATTTTAGAAGAAGCCATTAAAGGCGATTTTGCGATTGTGAAAGGCTGGAAAGCCGACCGCTATGGCAACGTGATGTATCGCCATACTGCACAGAACTTTAACCCCATGGTCGCCACGGCAGGCAAGATCACCGTTGTAGAAGTTGAGGAGATTGTTGAACCAGGCGAGCTGGAGCCAAGCCAGATTCATACGCCGGGTATCTACGTGGATCGTATTATTCAAAGCACATTCGAGAAGCGTATTGAGAAGCGCACGGTGCGCAGCTAAGTGCAACAACGCCAACAATCAACTAACTGCTAAGACAAGAGGTGGCACCATGGCTTTAACTCGCGAACAGATGGCACAGCGCGTTGCCCGTGAACTGCAGGATGGTTTTTACGTCAATTTAGGCATTGGTATTCCTACCCTGGTAGCTAACTATATCCCAGATGGTATAGATGTCATGCTCCAGTCTGAAAATGGCTTGCTGGGCATGGGGCGCTTCCCCACTGAGGAAGAAGTGGACCCCGATATGATTAACGCGGGCAAACAGACCGTTACCGCTCGTCCTGGCGCTGCCATTTTCTCATCCGCTGAGTCGTTTGCCATGATTCGTGGCGGACATGTGGACTTAACCGTACTGGGTGCGTTCGAGGTTGATCAGGAGGGCAATATCGCCTCTTGGATGGTCCCCGGTAAGCTCATCAAAGGTATGGGTGGGGCGATGGACCTTGTGGCTGGCGCAGAAAATATTATTTGCACCATGACTCATGCATCCAAACACGGTGAATCCAAATTGCTGGAAAAATGTAACTTGCCGCTCACTGGCGCCGGGTGCATCAATCGAGTGCTAACGGATCTGGCTTACCTGGAAATTAAAGATGGTGCCTTCATCCTTAAAGAGCGCGCGCCCGGCGTTAGCGTTGAGGAAATTGTCGAGAAAACTGCAGGCAAGCTGATCGTTCCTGACCACGTTCCAGAAATGACCTTCGACGAGTAACACTGAAAGCGAGCATGGTGAAATGGCGTGGGTCTTGGCTCACGCCATGCTTAGCTGTTTTTGGGTGAGTGCCAAGCTTCCCAAGTAATCCGGTAACAGTCAAAGCCTGAGTTAAGCGTCACCAGCGTTAAATATTCAGCAGTGGTGCTAAGAGGCCATTAATTGCTTATCACGGACAAACTGGTCGAATTCGGTAAAGCCGCCAATGTGCTGCTGGTCGACAAAGATTTGCGGTACGGTATGAATGGGTTTGCCCGCAGTTTTGGCGATATCTTCCTTGGTAACGCCTTCTGAGGGCATGTCTACATAGCGGTAGCCATCAATTTTGCCGTTACTCTCGAGGTGTTCGGCAAGATGCTTGGCACGTACACAGAATGGGCACGACATGCGCCCAAAAATGACCACAAACATGGCAACAACTCCTTTACGATACAGAAATAAGTAAGTGCTTGGATTAGGAATCAGCGCCCATTGTGGCGTAGGGCACAGGTTTTCGCCAATAGCACCACACTACGTGCCCTATAAAGCCGCACAATGAGTAATGGAACAGTAGGAGAAGCCATGCAAACCCTGGCTCCGCATGAATATGGTTATTTAGCTGAGCTTGCTAAGTGCTACCGCGATGAGCACTTAGCAGGACTTAAGCAGCAGGCGCACTTCAATCCGCGATTAGGCGTTGATGCGCTCTGTTTTCAGCATATTGAGTCGCGCATTAGCGGCGCCAGCGTGATGGCTGGCGCTTTAATTACGCCTTGTGAGCTATGGCTTGTCGCGCTGCCAGAGCAGTCTGCTTTACAAGCGCCACTTGAGTCACAGTGTGCGTTAACGCTTCCTTCAGGCCGTTACTCACTGCAACTAGAGCGTTTGCCCGCGGGTATCGAGCTTTATAAGCGAAAAATCTTAGAAGATCTAAGCGATCTTGAAACGCTTCAAGAGACAGCACGATTAGCACAGCGCATGATGGAACAGCTAATGACCCCGAACGCTGTACCGCAAGGGTAGAGTAGGCAGAAGCTGCCGGCGACTCCTATACTCATGAGCGTTTATACATTCATTACCGTGCAGTTAATAAAAGGACGTCTGAATGTCATCCCAAAAAGCTTCAACCCCTCGGGTTGCCGTGGTGACTGGTACCAGCAGTGGTATCGGTGAAGCCGTTGTTAAACACTTTTGCGAGCAGGGCCACCAAGTCCTGGCCGTCGATTTTAATCCTGCTGGAAAAGAGATTGCAGAAGCGGCAGGCGCGGCGTTTTACCAAGCGGATCTCACCGACGCAGATGCATGCCGTGGCGCGATTGCTGAGGCAGTGAAACGCTTTGGTAGCGTGGATATTTTGGTGAATAATGCCGGAATTCAGCATGTCGCTTCTATCGAGACTTTTCCCGAAGAGAAGTGGCGGCAAATTATCGACCTGATGCTGACCGCGCCATTCCTTCTCACCCAGGCCGCTTGGCCTTATATGCGTGAAAAGGGCTGGGGGCGAGTGGTAAATATTGCCTCAATCCATGCGCAGGTGGCATCGCCGGGTAAGGCGGCGTATATCAGCGCCAAACACGGCATGATTGGGTTAACCAAAACCGCTGCGCTGGAAGGCGGCGAACAGGGCATTACCGCCAATGCGATTTGCCCTGCGTATGTTAAAACCCCGTTAGTAGATAACCAGATTGCCGATCAGGCCAAGCTGCATGGTATGGATGAGCAAGAGGTGATCGAGAAAATCATGCTCAAAAACGCCGCGATTAAGCGCTTAATCGACCCCTCCGAAGTTGCTCAGTTGGTCGCTTACCTGACGTCAGATGCGGCGGGCGCAGTCACTGGCGCTAGCTGGAATATTGATCTCGGCTGGACAGCACACTAACCCAGCCCCCCGCCTGTTACGATGGCCAGTGGAGCTTGATAACGGGCGGGCTCAGCGGCGAACCGGGCGTTTTTGCAACTTGCGCTGTAGTGTGCGGCGGTGCATGCCTAGCGCCCGGGCCGTGGCGGAAATATTGCCATCATGCTCTTGCAGCACTTTTTGGATATGCTCCCAGGTAATCCGGTTGATGGAAGGGGGATTATCCGCCAGCTCGATATTGGGGTCAGCGTCAGGGTGTTCAAAGGCCGCCATCACATCGTCGGCATCTGCCGGTTTACACAGGTAGTTGATCGCGCCAAGTTTGATAGCTTCTACCGCCGTAGCAATGCTGGAGTAGCCCGTGAGCACAACGATGCGACAGCTTGGTACTGCGGAGAGCAGTTCAGGCAGCAGCTTAAGGCCAGAGCTATGCTCCAGCTTTAAATCAAGCGTGGCCATGGTGGGCGTAAACTGTGCCGCGATATTCAGCGCTTGGTCGGCGTCGTGAGCGACCATCACTTCAAAGCCGCGGCGGGTCAGTGCGCGGCTTAGTACGTGGCAAAACATTTTATCGTCATCGACAATCAGCAGACGTTGCTCTTGGTTCTGCATAGTACCCTCATTTGTCTAAATAGCTGCCGTCTCACCCTAGGTTGGTGCTGAGCAACGCGGCAGGGTGACCTCGGTCAGCGTTCCACCTTCTGGATGGTTATAAAGGCTAACGCCGCCGCCGAAGCGGTTAATCGTGGCGTGGGTGAGAAATAGGCCAATGCCCATGCCTTTGCTTTTAGTGGAGACAAAGGTATCGCCTAGCTGATCCGCAATTGACATCGCCACGCCTGGGCCGTGATCACGAATATCAATCACCACCTCCTCGTCTTGCCAATCCAGGCGAATAGCAATGTGCTCGGGGTTGGCATCGGCGGCGTTATTCAACAAGTTAGTCAGTGCTTGGTCTAAGGTGGCATCAACTGCCAGCCAAGGTCTGCCGCGGCGTTCAGCGACTTCAAAACGATGGCTAACATCGGGCCGAATTACGAGCCAGCGTTGTACCACGCCTGCCAGCCATACTTCCGCATCGAGTATTTCAGGTTCGGCCATGCGCCGACGGTCAGCATTGCTGACCAAGTGCTGCAGGCGCGATTTACAGATATCCACCTGCTGGCGCAGCAGCGCAATGTCTTGCCCTAGTGAGCTCTCTTGCTCCGCGTCCGCCTGCATCTCTTTCAATAGCACGGCCATCGTAGAAAGCGGCGTTCCCAGTTCATGAGCAGTACCCGCTGCTTGGGTGGCCACGGCGAGCACTTGCTCGTTGCGTAGCGCAGCCTCCCGGGTGCGGGAAAGCGCTTTATCCCGGCTGCGCAGGGCGTGGGCCATTTTATAAATAAAGAAGGTGACTAGGCCGGCAGAAAGTCCGAAGTTCAGCCACATTCCTAGGATATGTAGACTTAACGGGCCATCGCTACTGATATGTCCTAGCTGCGGTATCGGGTGGTAGTAAAACATCAGGAAGCTGTAGCCCGCCATGGCGCAGGCGGCGATGATCCACGCGTGGCGCCAAGGTAGGGTGGCTGCGGCAATAGTCACCGGCACCAAGTAGTAAGTGATAAACGGGTTGGTGGAGCCCCCTGAAAAGTAAAACAGCAGCGTGAGCCCTGCGATGTCGGCTAGTAAATGCGTTAAATACTCGCCATGGCTAACGGCTCTAGGCCTACCCAGCCGCCACCACGTGGCAATGTTCAACATGCCCATGGCAATGACTACGCTGACCACGGCTGTGACGGGCAAGTTAAACGCTAGTAGTTCGATGCCTACAATAATGGCCATCAAAAACCCCGTCCAGGTGATCCCCCGAACGATGGTGAGCCGTACCAGATTGCGGTTAGGCGTAGAGAGCGGCAAGGGCAGAGCAGTAGGCATGAGGCGGCTTATTTACTTGATGTTTTGACGCTATGGATAACGAACTTAATAAATAGGGTCATGACAAACGTCATCCAACCCGCAGAGGCTAACAGGTTAAACAGCAGCATCTTCGGAGGGAGCCAGGCCGAGCCGAGCAACGCTTCCAACATAATGTGGAAAAACATCGCCAGTAGCAGCGGGAGCGCCAGCGTGTGAATCCACATGTCAGTGCGGCGCTTACGAATGTGGTAACGGCGCAGTAAATAGCGCATAGGTCGATGTGCCCAGCTAAACAGGACCAGCGTTGCCACCACAAATAGCATCGCCAGAGTAGGTTCGGTGCTTTGACGGTGCATTGATATAGAAATCGACCATGCGAGCCCCAGCCACGCCAATCCCTCGATGCTGGCGATAAAATCCGCATAGCGTCGTACGTTCTGCATAAACAACTGAATCCTTGATCTTACAGCGTGCCGCCATGATACGACACTTGCGCTTATCTGTGGGGGTAACGCGCAGATTTATCCTATCGCCGTATTGAGTATACTGTGGCAGCTCTCTGAACTCCCTTACCCAAGATCAGAATAGGATTTGCCGTGGACGCTATTACCATTACCCGCCCCGATGATTGGCACCTGCATTTACGTGATGATGAGGCGTTAAACGCCGTGGTGGGGCATACTGCTGCGCAAATGGGGCGCGCTATTATTATGCCTAACCTGAAACCGCCGGTGACGACGACAGAGCAGGCAATAGCATATCGCGAGCGAATCCTGGCAGCGCTACCAGAGGGCAGTGCGTTTGAGCCTTTGATGGTGCTTTATCTGACGGATACGACGCCACCTGAAGAAATTGAGCGCGCGGTAAAAAGCGGTATTGTTAAAGCCGTGAAGCTCTATCCAGCAGGGGCGACGACCAATTCTGCGTCAGGTGTGACGGATATTGCTCACTGTGACGCCACGATTGCTATGATGGCCAAGCTAGGCATGCCGTTATTGGTGCATGGAGAAGTCACTGATCACGAGATCGATATTTTCGATCGGGAAGCGATGTTTATTGAGCGGGTGATGAAACCACTGCTGGCGCGTCACCCTAGTTTGAAAGTGGTATTCGAGCACATTACCACTCAGCAGGCCGCTGAGTTTGTGGCCAGCGCCTCCGATAACGTAGCGGCGACTATCACCGCTCACCATTTGCTGTTCAATCGCAACAAAATGTTAGCGGGCGGCATTCGTCCTCACTACTACTGCTTGCCTATTCTCAAGCGTGAACAGCATCGCCAAGCCCTGCTGAAAGCGGCGACCAGCGGTAGCCCGAAATTCTTTTTAGGCACGGATAGCGCACCCCACGCGAAAGGCGATAAGGAGTCGAGCTGCGGCTGTGCTGGTGCCTATACCGCTCCCGCTGCCATCGAGCTATACGCGACGGCGTTCGAAGAGATGCAGGCGCTGGATAAGCTAGAAGCGTTTGCTAGCCTGAACGGCCCACGCTTCTACGGCTTGGCGCCGAATACGGATACGGTAACCCTTGAGCGCCGTCAATGGGTATTGCCCGAGAGTTACCCCTACGCATCGGGACAAACCATTGTGCCGCTGCTGGCAGGTGAAACACTGCAATGGGCGATGAAAAAGTAATGCGCTGTATAAGTCTCAACGAAAACGGAGCCATTAAGGCTCCGTTTTCGTTAGCGCAGTTAGGCGATGACACTTACTTAGTTTCGCCCAGGGCGATGAGCATCTGATCCACCATCCGTGATGAGTGGTCGGCGGCAATATCGAGGAACTGCTCGAAAGAGAGGTGGTTGTCGCCACTGCCAGGGATGTCAGAGAGGGCGCGAATGACGACAAACGGGCAGCCATAGAGGTAGCAAGTTTGGGCAATCGCAGCGCCCTCCATTTCCACTGCGAGCATGGTGGGAAATTGGGCGCGTGTGGTGGCTACCCGCTCGGGGTCGGCCATAAAAGCATCGCCAGTGGCAATCATCCCTTCGCGTACGTTTACCTCGCCAAGTGCTGCAATCGCGCCGCGAGCGATGTCGCGCAAGCGGCTATCTGCATGATAGGCAGCCGGCATGCCTGGTACTTGGCCTAGCTCATAGCCAAATACCACTGCATCGACATCGTGGTGGCGAACTTCATCGGAAATGATAACGTCGCCAATGGCTAAGTCGGTGGCAAACCCGCCAGCTGAGCCAGTATTGATGATCGCATCCGGCTGATGGCGCTCTAATAAAATCGCCGTGCCAACCGCCGCGTTCACTTTTCCAATACCCGATTGCAGAATGATTACTTCCAAGCCGTGGCGCGTACCGGTATGAAATACAAATCCGGCGTGCTCGTAGCGCTCGGCGTTATCAAGCTGCCCCGCTAAAATATTCACTTCCTGCGCCATTGCGCCAATAATTCCAATCCGTTGCACTGTCGCATTCTCCGTCGTAATTCGTGAGGTTTAATTGTTGAAACGCTCAGTGCTTAATGCTGCTGATCGTGTCGTTCGGCGGCTTCAAGAGTGTTTTCCAGCAACGTGGCAACGGTCATGGGACCAACGCCACCCGGTACGGGAGTGATATAGCTGGCGCGCTCTGCAGCTGCAGCAAAGTCGACGTCACCGACGAGGGTGCCGTCATTTTGACGGTTAATGCCGACATCAATCACCACGGCGCCTGGTTTGATCCATTCGCCCTTCACAATGCCGGGCTTACCGACGGCAACAACGACTAAATCTGCACGGCTGACATGGCCGGCTAAATCCTGGGTGAAACGGTGGCATATCGTAGTGGTGCAGCCTGCCAGCATTAGCTCAAGTGCCATCGGGCGTCCAACGATGTTAGAAGCTCCCACAATGGTGGCGTCCATGCCGCGTACCGCGATACCGCTTTGCGCCAGCATGGTCATAATGCCTTTTGGCGTACAGGGGCGTAGTGAAGGTAAGCGCTGGGCCAGGCGGCCAAGGTTATAAGGGTGAAAACCATCGACATCTTTGTCAGGGCGGATGCGTTCCAGAATTGGCCGAGCGTCGAGGTGGGCGGGCAGGGGGAGCTGAACCAGAATGCCATCCACAGTTGCGTCGTTATTCAACTCATCGACCAATGCCTCTAACGCTTCCTGGGTGGTGTCCGCTGGCAGGGCATGTTGAAAAGAGAGAATGCCAGCCTGCTCACATGCGCGATGTTTATTGCTTACGTACACATGAGAGGCTGGATCTTCGCCGACCACAACAACGGCTAGTCCGGGTGCACGAGCGCCAGCTTGCTGACGTGCGGTAATTTTCTCGGCAACGCGTTGACGGACATTAGCGGCGATGGCTTTACCATCGATGAGTTGGGCGGTCATGTAATGAGATCCCTATGAAGGTTGAAAAGCAAAGCAAACTGACAAGCGCTGGTGGCAGAACGCGCTTTTAAGGGGGCAATTTTCGCATGGTAGCGCGGCAAGGCAAAGCGCCTATCGAATCAATCACTTTAAGTGTTGACTTTAAAATTAGAAATAGTAATATATGCCTCGCTTGAGACGGGACACGCAGCAACGTCTAAGGTAAGAAATCGGGATGTAGCGCAGTCTGGTAGCGCGCCTGCTTTGGGAGCAGGATGTCGGGGGTTCGAATCCCTCCATCCCGACCACGTACCTAGCACGGAAGGTGTTAATCTGCTTCTCCAAACTTTGGTTGTGGTCAAGTGCTCATCAGTATTCACTCTGGATACACTATGTGCGCCCATAGCTCAACCGGATAGAGCAACGGCCTTCTAAGCCGTAGGTTGCGGGTTCGAGTCCTGCTGGGCGTGCCAATCAAATACTTTTCAGTGTTTGTTCTCCAGTTGGGTATTCTCAAGTTTGCTTTTTGTCAGTGGTGGATGTAGCTCAGTGGTAGAGCCCCGGATTGTGGCTCCGGTGGTCGTGGGTTCGATCCCCATCATCCACCCCATTGACAAGGCAGCATTAAAAGTTTCAGGTTCTGGTGGATGTAGCTCAGTGGTAGAGCCCCGGATTGTGGCTCCGGTGGTCGTGGGTTCGATCCCCATCATCCACCCCATTAACCTGTAATTTACTCTCTTATATCTCCTCTTCTTTTACAAAGCTCTCCAGCGTCTCTGCTAGTTAAATAAGCATTTCTTTTTGGCTTTTTTAGCCCTTGTCTGTTTTATACCCCTCTATCGCGGCATCACTTTAATCTGGTTACCTGCTGTAGCGGTAATGGGCTCCGGTTTGCCCAGCAAATACCCCTGTGCATAGTCAATTCCTAATGAACGCAGCTTGTCCAGCGTTGCTTGATTCTCTACGTATTCGGCAACTGTATCGATATTGAGCGCTTTGCCAACGGCGTGAATCGCCTCTACCATGGCGCTATCAATCGGATCGTGGTGGATATTGCGGATAAAATTGCCGTCAATCTTTAAATAGTCGACTGATAGCTGTTTTAAGTAGCTGAAAGAGGAGAGTCCGGTGCCAAAGTCGTCCAGCGCGAATCGGCAGCCGAGTGCTTTCAGCGCTTGAATCAGTTCGCTCACCTTTGAAAGCTGCGCAATGGCTGCACTTTCAGTAATTTCAAAACATAAGGTGCCTTCAGGTAACCCGGCGCGACGTACCTGCTGTACCAACTCCTGACAAAAATCGCTGTCTGATAGCGAATCCCCAGATAAATTAATACCCCAGTGGCCTATGGTATGGTTCTCCGCGCAGCGATAACGGTCACTCAACCACGCCAACGTGTTGCGAACTACCCAGCGATCAATTCTGACCATAAAGTGATAGCGTTCGGCGGCGGGTAGAAAACTGCCGGGTGTAATGAGTATGCCGTTCTCCTCCAAACGTAGTAAAATTTCCCGATAGCCCGGCCCGTTGCCGCATACGGCGCTAATCGGTTGCGCGTAAAGTCGAAAGGCGTCGTTATCTAGGGCATTTTGTAGCCGCTGAACCCACTGCAGTTCGCCGTGACGTTCTAGCAGCAGGTGGTCGTTAGGTTGATAGCAGTGAATGCGGTTGCGACCAGCCTCTTTGGCGGTGTAGCACGCTGCATCGGCTGCGTGTAGTGTGTCAGATAAGCGTCTGGGGTGTTCCTTGTCGATCGCTACCAAGCCAATACTGACGCCAATACCAAACGTGTGCCCTTGCCAAGCAAAGCGAAAGTGATCAATGTCTCGGCGTACGGCCTCACAAATAATCTTGGCCTTTTCTAGTGGGCAGTCAGGTAGCACCAGGGCAAACTCATCGCCCCCCAGGCGGGCAACCGTATCACTAGTGCGCACATGGGCTTTGAGCTTCATGGAAACTTGGCGAAGCAGTTCATCTCCTGCTAAATGACCACAGGTGTCGTTAACGATTTTGAACTGATCTAAGTCTAGATAGCAGAGCACATGATGATGCTCCGTTTGGGCAAGCAATTTAGTGAGCAGTGTCTCGAACGCGCGCCTGTTCAGGAGTCCGGTAAGGTTGTCATGGGTGGCTTGGTAGTTAAGCTGCTCTGATAGCTTGTGCGTCAGACTCACGTCTTGAAACACCACAACGGCCCCCAGCGTGATGCCACCGCGGGAACGGATAGGGGCGGCGCTATGCTGAATGGGATAGCGTTTGCTGGTGCGATGAACAAGCTGGCAGTGCTCGCTGTAATGAACCGCTCGGTGCTGGGTGAGCACTTGGCGGGCAGGATTATTGATCGGTTCATCGCTTAGCTCGTCACGTAGTTGATAAACCGTCTGGATAGGCTTATTGGTGACTTCTTGAAGCGGCCAACCGGTTAGTCGTTCGGCTTCCGCGTTCATAAACGTGATATTGCCGCTGGCGTCGCAGGTAATAACGCCGTCGCCAATGGAAGCCAGCGTGGTACGGGCGAGGTCGCGTTCACGGTTCAGTTGCTCTTGAAGCTGTTTGCGCTCGGTAATATCGCGCACCATTCCCGAACACTCTGAGGCTGAACCAGCGGCTCCTTCGCTTACCTGAATTTCTAGGTAGCGTACCTGCTGATCATCCGTACGCAGTTTGATTTCATGCAGCGCCCCAGGCGCAAGCGGTTTATTAGGCAGTAGCGTACTGACAGGCTGGCCAATCAACTGCTCCGCATTAACACCAAAGAGGGCTTCCGCTCCTGGGTTTAGGCCGGTCAGCGTTCCGTCGGCTTGCCAGGTAATCACTCCGTCGCGAAGATTGCGTAACATCACCCGGGTGTGACCTACCGCGCGTTCAAGCGCCGCAGATACGCGGTTGTAGCTTGCTGCAATTTCCCCGACCTCGGTAAATGGGTCGGCATCAATGCGTTGGCGCATATCCCCCTGTTTTTCGTGCTGGCGCATATGTTCCAGAAGCTGATGAAGCTCATTTTTAGCCCCGTGTTCTGCTAGGTTAAGCCCCATTTTTTCCGCATCTTTGGAGACGCGAAGAGGTAAAAAACGCCTCGTGATACGAAATATCAGCCAAGCAGTCCCAAAACTCCATAGGCCGCACACCACCGCGCCCAGTAGTTGCACCGTGAATTGATCAAAACGGCTAAGCGAGGTACCTAATCTATTTAGATCTGCCAGCCAGGGTAGGGCCAGGGTGCCCCATAGGCCGGTCACCAAGTGTGCGGGGATGGCTCCCACTGCATCATCAATGCGCCGTTTTAATAGCCATTCGCTTGCCAGCACCATGAGTACGCCGCTAACGCCTCCCATTAAAAAGGCGGCTGGTAAGGAAAGCGCATGAGCGCCAGCGGTGACGGCGACCAAACCTGCAATTGCGCCGTTAATGGCGTACATCACATCCGCATAGCGGCGCACCCGCCAACCAACCAGCATGGCGGATAAGATGCCGCCTACGGCGCCCAATATGGTATTCGCGATAATGCCAGGCACCGAGCTATTCAATGCCAGCGTGCTACCACCATTAAAGCCGAACCAGCCCAGTACCATAAAAAGGGCACCCAGCATGGCAAGCGGTAAATTTCCAGCAGGAAACGCAGTAGGGGGCTTGTCTACTTGAAAGCGCCCCTCACGAGGGCCTATCACCAGCACAGCGGCTAAAGCGACCCAGCCGCCTACGCTATGCACCACGGTGGCCCCGGCAAAATCAACAAACCCCAGCGCCGCTAGCCAGCCTGGCGTTCCGCCCAGCAGGCCGCCCCATGCCCAGTGGCCAAATACCGGGTAAATCAGTAGTGCAATCCAGAAGGCCGTCCATAAATAGCCAAGGAACGGCATCCGCTCGGCGACTGCGCCAGCCACGATGGTGGCTGCCGTTGCGCAAAACATGGCTTGAAAAATAAATACAGTGACAAGCCAGGTGTCGGTCGACTCCAGTTCCCATCCAAACAGTGAGCTACCCATCCAGCCTGATTGGGAAGTTCCAAACATCACCCCAAAACCGACCAGCCAAAAGACACTGACGGCAATGGCAAAATCCGCTAGGTTTTTCATAGCGACGTTAATGGCATTTTTTGTTCGTGTGGTGCCCGCTTCCAGGCAAAGAAAACCAGCCTGCATGACGAAAACCAGCGCAGCTGCCCACAGTACCCAAAGCATATCCATGAGTGTTGTATCAAAGCTGTCGGTCATTGACGTGATCCTTGTGCTGATCTGGTGCAAGGTGAGCACTGACATAGTGCGTTGTTAGTAAATATGTCTTCTATTAATGCCGCGCGGTGGCTTCTGTCGCGGAAGGTTTCTGGGGTGTTAAACGCAGTGTTAACTGAGATTAAGCAAATGTTATGCCGCGCTTAGCAAAGTCATCCTTAATTAGGATTTTTGCGTCATAAAAGACTAAAAAAATGTCTAAAAATAGTGTTTATAACTGTGCAAAAGCTATTTGATTGGTGATATTTTTCAATATGTTGCTTATGTGATTAGCAGCATGTGACTGGGCAAACAATAGAGCGAGAGGAGTGCATCATAATGGCGCGTCAAACGGTGGTTTTAGGAGCAGGCATGGTGGGTGTCAGTATTGCTTGGCAGCTGCAAAAGCGTGGCTATCAAGTAACGCTGGTAGATCGCCGCCAGCCTGGACGCGAAACCTCGTTTGGAAACGCGGGCATTATCCAGCGTGAAGCAGTTAGGCCTTATCCGTTTCCCCGTGATATGAAAACGATATTGAGTGTGCTTCCAAACCGTCGGGTCGATATCCGTTACCGGCCTGCCGGTATGGTCAATGCGGCCTCGCCACTGCTGAGTTACTGGCACCACTCTTCGTCACGGCTCTACAAAAAAATCGTGCCTGAGTACGCCTCGTTAATTCAGCTCTGTTTGGACGCCCACGCGCCGATGATTGAGGCCGCTGGTGCTGAGCATCTAGTGCGTAAGGAAGGATGGCTTGAAATCTATCGCACGCCGGAAAAGCTCGCTAAGCGAGTTAAAGAGGCTGAAGAAGCCCGCGAGCTTTACGGCGTACAGTTCACCGTTCTTGATCGCGAAGCGCTGAGTGAGAAGGAGCCGCAACTAGGCAATAAAATCATCGGCGCTATTCACTGGCTAGACCCCTGGACAGTCGCTGACCCGGGTGGCTTAGTGGCTGCCTATGCGGCGTCGTTTGAAGCGATGGGCGGACAACTGGTACAAGCGGACATCACTGGTATCACTCAGCAAAATGATCGCTGGAAAGTGACGACCAGTGCGGAGTCGTTTGAGGCTGAACAAGTTGTCATGGCCCTTGGCCCCTGGGCTGGCCAATGGATGAAACCGCTGGGTTACCACTTCCCCACGTTTGTGAAACGTGGCTACCACATGCACTACGCGACACAGCCAACGGCCAAATTAAACTACTGGTTGATGGACGCCGAGATCGGTTATTTGCTGGCACCGATGAATGCTGGTGTGCGGCTGACGACGGGGGCAGAGCTAGACCGCCTTGAATCTCCCGCGGATGAAGAGCAGCTGGGCGCTGCCGAAAAAGTGGCGCGGACAATTTTCCCGCTAGGTGAGCGAAAAGATAGCGCGGCGTGGAAAGGCGCACGGCCTTGCTTGCCAGATATGAAGCCCGTTATTGGCCCAGCGCCACGCCATCCTGGCCTGTGGCTAGCGTTTGGACATGGCCACCAAGGGTTCACCCTCGGTCCGGCGACAGGCCAGCTGCTGGCGGACATGATGGAAAACAAACCAACCGCCATTGATATGGCACCGTTTCGGGCAGACCGGTTTTAAATATGACGCCGCAGCCTGTTACATAATGAAAAAGTACAAACATGGCCTAGGAAGGCTGGGTTTGCTAGGCTGAATGAGTCACTCAATAGATTGAGGTGCAATAATGGATGTCGCCGCAAGTAATGCAGTTAGCACGGCACTGTATATGAACCAGGCGCAAACTGCTGAGCAGGCACAAATGCAACTGTTCAAGCAAGCACTGGATATGCAGTCCGAACAAATTACCGAGGTGCTCGCCTCTGCAGATACCGGGGCACAGCCTAGCTTGGCTCAAGAAGGTAGTGTAGGCACCCAGGTAAACACCTACGCTTAACCCTTCTGTTGCTAGAGACCCCAAACGCCGACCCTGTCGGCGTTTTTTATATCTATCGGCACGGCGCCCCGCATGTGATGGTATGCCGTTGAAGGCGAGTTGCGTTACCATAGGCACACACAACGCCGAAGGTTTGGCGCTACGTTTTAAGTCATCACGTTGTACCATCTTAGAGAACTCCATGTCTGACGCCCAATTAGCGCGCGAAGCTGAGCTACGCCGTACCTTTGCGATTATTTCGCACCCTGACGCCGGTAAAACCACAATCACAGAAAAGATGCTGCTGTTTGGAAATGCCATCCAGTTGGCGGGGTCTGTGAAAAGCAAACGTAATGATCGTCATGCTACGTCTGACTGGATGAAGATGGAGCAAGAGCGGGGCATCTCGGTGACCACGTCGGTGATGCAGTTCCCCTATGGTGGGCGTATCGTCAACCTACTGGATACGCCGGGGCACGAAGACTTCTCTGAAGACACCTACCGCACGCTGACGGCGGTTGATTCCGCGCTGATGGTCATCGACGGTGCGAAAGGCGTCGAGGATCGCACCATCAAACTGATGGAAGTGTGTCGTCTGCGCACTACGCCTATCCTCACGTTTATCAACAAAATGGACCGCGATATCCGCGATCCTATTGAAGTGATGGACGAAGTAGAAACGGTATTGAACATCCAATGTGCGCCCATGACATGGCCCATTGGCATGGGGCGTCACTTTAAAGGGGTTTACCATCTCTATAACGATGTTATTCATCTCTATACCCAGGGTCAGGGCAGTCGCATTCCTGATGACAAGCGTATTGAGGGGCTAGATAACCCAGAAGTTGACGCCGTGCTAGGTGAAGAGCAGGCGGAAGAGCTGCGTATGGAAGTAGACTTAGTACGGGGTGCTTCCCATGAGTTTGACTTGGAAGCCTATCGTCGTGGTGAGCTAACGCCGGTCTATTTTGGTACCGCTATGGGTAACTTCGGTGTGCGTGAAATGCTAGACGGCTTTGTCGAGCACGCGCCGGCTCCGCAGCCACGTGAAACTGATACGCGTGAAGTGACCGCCCACGATGATCGCTTCACTGGATTCGTATTTAAAATTCAGGCCAATATGGACCCGAATCACCGGGACCGTATCGCCTTCCTACGGGTGTGTTCCGGCAAGTACGAAAAGAACATGAAAATGCGCCATGTGCGCATTGGTAAAGACGTCAAAATCGCTGACGCCCTGACCTTTATGGCCTCAGACCGCTCTCAAGTGGAAGAGGCATGGCCGGGCGATATTATTGGCCTGCATAACCACGGCACTATTCAAATTGGTGATACGTTCACCGTGGGTGAAGATATGCGCTTTACCGGCATTCCTCACTTTGCGCCTGAACTTTTCAAGCGCGTGCGCCTGAAAGATCCGCTCAAGATGAAAGCGCTACAGAAAGGCCTGCAGCAGCTGTCGGAGGAGGGCGCCACCCAGGTCTTTATGCCGATAGATAATAATGACCTAATCCTTGGTGCGGTTGGTACGCTGCAGTTTGACGTTGTCGCTCACCGCTTGAAGGAAGAGTATAAGGTCGACTGCATTTATGAAGGCGTTAACGTGCAAACCGCCCGCTGGGTGTATTGCAACGATGCCAAAATGCTTGAAGAGTTTAAGCGCAAGGCCAGTACCAACCTCGCCATTGATGGCGGCGGTTACCTGACCTACATCGCGCCTACTCGGGTTAATCTGCAAATGACCCAGGAGCGCTGGCCGGATATTCGCTTCCAGCCTACCCGCGAGCATTAAACCCCTTAAAGAGGGCAATATGCTGATAGACGCCCACTGCCATTTGGATGTAGCGGGGTTCGATACGGATCGTGATGCCGTGATCGCCGCCGCCCAGGCAGTGGGCGTTTGCCGTTTTATTGTACCTGCCACGGTGCGTGCGCGTTGGCAAAACGTATTGGCGCTGGGTGAGCGTGACGATGTCAGCATCTGCCTAGGGCTTCACCCGTACTTCATTGAGCAGCACCAGCCAGATGATTTGAAAGCGCTCGAAACCCTCATACTTCAGCAGCTTGCTGGCGCTTGCCCAGCCCGGCCAGTCGCCATTGGCGAATGTGGTATTGATGGTCGCTTTACGGATAGCCTGGACGAGCAATGGCACTACTTCGATGAGCAGTTAAACATCGCTAAACGCTGCAAGCTGCCTGTGGTGGTGCACTGCGTTAAGGCAAATGATACGGTCAGCAAGCGGCTTCGTCAGCAAGCGCTGCCAGGCGCCGGGCTCGTTCACGCCTTTTCCGGTTCTTACGAGCAGGCCGTCAAGTTTTTGGACCTTGGTTATGTGCTGGGGCTGGGCGGCGCGGTGACCTATGAGCGCGCTCAAAAGTTACGCCGTGTGGTGGCAAAACTACCCGATGATGGGTTTGTGCTGGAAACCGACAGCCCCGATATGCCATTAAGCGGTTATCAGGGCCAGCGGAATGAGCCTTCTCGGGTAATGCTGGTGGCTCAGGAGGTGGCGAGGCTGCGTCGGCAATCTTTTGATACCGTGGCAGCGCTGAGCAGTGACAACGTCGCACGAGTGTTTAAGTTAACAGGCGATGAGACCAATTCCTGACCTCAAGCAAGCTGAGCCGCGATCTGCTCCGGGTCCAAGCGCTCAATGGGGTAGGGCATCTCATACAGCGTGATAGGCTGCTGTTGCCAATAAACTGCTAAATTCTCTTCCATGACCTTGGTGTTCATCACCGCTAGCAACTCTACCTGCTGCTTGCCGCTAAATGCGCTGCTGACCACTTCTCCCAACGTCTTACCGTTGTCATCAAGCAGTGACTCGCCAATCTCAGGAAGGGTGGCCGCATTAATACTAGCGTGAACTAAGCGTTTTTTCACTTGGCCACGAAAGTGAGCGCGGGCGACGACTTCTTGACCTGTATAGCACCCTTTTTTAAAGCTAATGCCGCCTAATGCTTCCCAGTTCAGCATTTGGGGGAGAAAGTGATCCTGCTGTTTAGCGGTAAGCCAAGCAAGACCGCTGCGAATATCTGCAAGCTGCCACTCGTTGTGTAATGCATCATCACTGTTGACGAGGTCGCTGGCATCCTTTTCAAACATCAACAGCCAACGGGGTTTGCCGGGCATCCGCAACGCCGTTCCCTTTGAACTGGTAGTGTGGGTATAAGGTTGGTCGGGCAGCGTGATGTCTAGTTGATTGGCAAGCGTATCTGCAGGCTCGCTGGCGCCTGCAAACGTAACGCTGCCTACCACTGAAAGCTCTGCTTTATAGAAAGCGGCAAATTTTTTCAGATGGGTGAGCAGTCCGTCCGCAAGAGAGGCATCTAGTACCAAGCGGAAATGGTCGCTGCCGAGCCTCAATAACTGCCCATTGGCCAACATGCGCCCTTTAGGGGTACAGAAGCAGGTGAGCGGTGCGAAAGTGCCATTCGCCAATCCCACCTGTGCGCTAGCTTGGCCCTGTAAGAATTTCTCCGCATCGGCCCCTTTAATATCGAGCGCGGCATACTGGGTCAAACGTACGGCGCTGGGGGGCTGCGTGTTCGCGGTGGCCATAGTCACTCCTGGGCGTAGTTAGTGGGATGTGTCAGTAAAGCGTGCTTGTAAAAGTGTGGGCAGGATAGGCAGATTGCAAGGCCTTGGGAGCATGCTAGACTCTTTGTTCTGTATCAGGTTTGCATAGGTAATTTCCTGTATACAGTCCCATTGTATGTGAGTTGACAATTATTCAGCAAAGGACGCGGCATGGCAGTTCAATCATTAAGCTTTCAAGGCGTCACTACCGCCGAACAAGTTAACAAAATCACCACCGCACTGATGATGCTTGACGGCGTCGATAGCGCCGAAGTGGGGCGCTATGGGGCGGAAGTGGAGGGTCGTGCTAAGCGAGAAGCGCTAATTAAAGCGGTTGAAAAACTTAATCTTCGCATCAAGGTATCGTAATGCATCCGCCTATCGTGGTGATTAGCGAACGAAATAGTGTTTTTCGTCAGCGTATCGAGGTAAGTGGTATGGAAGATCTCTATGCCGACGTACCCACTGCGGTGGGGGGCGATGATAGTGCCCCGGACCCCCACGACTATTTCGATATCGCGTTGGGAACCTGTAAGGCAATTACGGTCCAAATGTACGCCAAGCGCAAACAGTGGCCACTGGAAGGCATCACCGTCAAGGTTCAACGTGACGATAGCGAGGAGCGCAAAGGCGTTTACAAGCTAGATGTGACGTTAGAATTGCATGGCATCAGCGATCCAGAACAGCGAGCAAAGCTGGAAGACATTAGCCACTGCTGTCCGATTCAGCGCCTGATGACCCAGGCAACGATAGAGATAGCGACCCATACCGCGTAGGCCTACTTCCTCAACAGGAGCAACGATGAGCAAGGAATTTCGTCTGCAGTCAAAATTTCAGCCTGCGGGCGACCAGCCTGCGGCCATACGCGGGTTGATCAGTGGTTTGGAATCCGGGCTTGCCCATCAAACGCTGCTCGGGGTCACCGGTTCAGGTAAAACCTTCACCATGGCCAATGTGGTGCAGCAACTTCAGCGGCCCACCATCGTGATGGCGCCGAACAAAACCCTGGCGGCACAGCTGTACGGCGAATTTAAATCGTTTTTCCCCGATAACGCTGTTGAGTACTTCGTCTCCTACTACGACTACTACCAGCCCGAAGCCTATGTGCCCTCGTCAGATACGTTTATTGAGAAGGATGCCTCAATCAATGACCATATTGAGCAGATGCGTCTTTCCGCTACGAAAGCGTTACTGGAGCGCCGTGATGCGCTAATCGTGGTATCTGTATCGGCGATCTACGGTTTGGGTGATCCAGACCAATACCTGAAGATGCGGCTGCACTTCACTCGTGGTGAGCTGATTGACCAACGCGCCTTCCTACGCCGCTTGGCAGAGCTGCAGTACACCCGCAACGATATGGATTTCCGTCGCGGTACTTACCGCGTGCGGGGCGACGTGATTGATATCTTCCCGGCGGATTCGGATGAGGAAGCGGTGCGCGTTGAGCTTTTCGACGACGAAATAGATTCTATCCGTTTATTTGACCCGCTCACTGGCGATGTGCGCGGGCAAGTCCCAAGGATGACGATTTACCCAAAATCCCACTACGTGACGCCTCGTGAGACCATTCTAGAAGCCATCGAATCCATCAAAGCAGAACTCAAAGAGCGCTTGGAGTGGCTGCGTAAGCACGAGCGTTTAGTAGAGGCCCAGCGGCTTGAGCAGCGTACGCTTTACGATATTGAGATGATGCTGGAGCTGGGGTACTGCAACGGTATTGAAAACTACTCTCGCTACCTCTCTGGCCGTGCACCTGGCGAGCCACCGCCCACGTTTTTTGATTACCTGCCGGATGATGCGCTGCTGTTTATCGATGAGTCACACGTGAGCGTGCCCCAAGTAGGCGGGATGTACAAAGGCGACCGTTCGCGTAAAGAGACACTGGTCGAGTATGGTTTCCGCCTGCCGTCAGCGTTGGATAACCGCCCCATGAAGTTTGAGGAGTGGGAGGCTATATCGCCACAAACGATCTTCGTATCCGCAACACCAGGCAACTATGAAGCTGAGCACGCAAGCCAGATCGTCGAACAAGTCGTTCGGCCAACAGGGCTACTGGATCCGCAAGTTGAAGTACGCCCGGCCAGCACGCAAGTCGATGATCTGCTGTCGGAGATCGGTTTGCGAACAGCGGTAGGCGAGCGGGTGCTCGTTACTACTTTAACCAAGCGCATGGCAGAAGACCTGACTGATTACCTTGATGAGCATGGTATTCGCGTGCGCTACTTACATTCCGATATTGATACGGTCGAGCGGGTGGAAATTATCCGTGACCTACGCCTGGGCAAGTTTGACGTGCTGGTGGGCATCAACTTGCTGCGGGAGGGGTTGGATATCCCTGAAGTCTCTTTGGTGGCGATTCTGGATGCCGATAAAGAGGGTTTCCTGCGCGCCGAACGCTCGTTAATTCAAACCATTGGTCGTGCAGCGCGTAACGCCAACGGTAAAGCGATTTTATATGGCGACCGCATTACGGACTCCATGCGGAAAGCAATTGATGAGACCGAGCGTCGGCGCCATAAACAGATGGCGCATAACGAGAAGCACGGCATTACCCCCACGACGGTTACCCGCTCGGTTGCAGATATCCTAGAAGCCGCGCAGACGCCAGGTAAGAAGAGCAGTCGGCGTAAGGGCAATGAGCGTAAGGTGGCCGAGCTTAAAGGTAGTTACGATGTGACCGCCATGAGTAAGCAAGACTTGCTCACGGCCATTAGTAAGCTTGAAGATGCCATGTTTGAAGCGGCTCAAAATCTCGAGTTTGAAGAAGCGGCGCGGTTGCGCGACCAGCTCCATCAAATGAAAGAGAAGCAGCTGGCGCTAGGATAAGCGATGTCTGAAGATCCAGAGATTCGCCGCGCAGCGATCGCATTGAAAAACAGATTGGCGGTTCAGCGTATTTGAGCTCGCCGGGCTCTCGTGCCATCGTTGCGGCAGTGTGATTGAGCGCATGATGGTCGGGTCTCGGCGGCTATACTCTTGCCCACAATGCCAGCCTTCTCCTTAGGATGAATTTTATACCGTTATCTTAATAGCTATGTTCAAACAATCAGACCAAAGCGCTACGTAACAGCAAGCGGTTACTCGGTGCATTGGCTGCCGCGTGAGTCTCAATACGGTATACTTCCCGCACACTTAGACGGCCGCGAAGGCTGCAGCCAAGACGATAACCAAGGAGCTGTTAATCCATGACCGTGATTCGCCAGGACGACGTGATCCAAAGCGTTGCCGATGCTCTGCAGTACATCTCTTACTACCACCCGAAAGATTTCATCGATGCAATGGCCGCCGCTTACGAGCGTGAAGAGAACCCCGCTGCAAAGGATGCCATCGCTCAGATTTTGATTAACTCGCGCATGTGCGCAACAGGGCACCGCCCAATTTGCCAGGATACCGGCATCGTGACAGTGTTCGTTCACGTAGGTATGAACGTCACATGGGACGCCGAGCTAAGCCTCGACGACATGATCAACGAAGGCGTGCGCCGCGCCTACCAACTGCCGGATAACGTACTGCGCGCCTCGGTTCTTGCCGACCCGGATGGCAAGCGCCAGAACACTAAAGACAACACGCCCGCCATCATTCACCACAAAATTGTGCCGGGCGATAAGGTCGATATTCATGTGGCAGCGAAGGGCGGCGGTAGCGAGGCGAAATCGAAGTTTGCCATGCTCAACCCCTCCGATAGCGTGGTCGACTGGGTGATGGAACAGCTTCCCAAAATGGGTGCTGGCTGGTGCCCGCCGGGTATGCTTGGCATTGGTATTGGCGGTACCGCTGAAAAAGCAATGGAAATTGCCAAAGAAGCGCTATTAGATCCTATCGATATTCAAGAGCTTCAGGCCCGTGGCGCAAGCAACCGTGCCGAAGAGCTGCGCCTTGAGCTGTTCGATAAGGTGAACAAAAGCGGTATTGGTGCCCAGGGCCTAGGTGGCCTGACCACGGTGCTGGATATCAAAGTCAAAGATTATCCGACCCACGCTGCCAATAAGCCGGTGGCGATCATTCCCAACTGTGCAGCTACCCGGCATGCGCATTTCACGCTGGATGGCTCTGGCCCTGTAGCCTTGCCGGCTCCGAAGCTGGAAGACTGGCCGGAGATTACCCGTGAAGCAGGCGATAACGTCAAGCGTGTCAATTTAGACACTGTCACGCCCGAAGAAGTCAAAACCTGGCAGCCCGGTGATACACTGCTGTTAAACGGCAAACTGCTGACGGGCCGCGATGCTGCCCACAAGCGTATGGTGGATATGATCGCCAAAGGCGAGCCGCTGCCGGTCGACATGAAAGGGCGCTTTATCTATTACGTTGGCCCAGTCGACCCGGTCGGCAATGAAGTGGTTGGCCCTGCAGGCCCCACCACGGCCACACGCATGGACAAGTTCACTCGGACGATGCTGG
This sequence comes from Vreelandella aquamarina, assembly GCF_900110265.1. GTDB lineage: Bacteria > Pseudomonadota > Gammaproteobacteria > Pseudomonadales > Halomonadaceae > Vreelandella > Vreelandella aquamarina. Next base: position 36,089 of record NZ_FODB01000001.1, read on the forward strand.
AGGAGACTGGTTTGCTGGGTATGGTCGGCAAAGCAGAGCGCGGCCAAGCTGCCATTGAAGCGATCCGTGACAACCAAGCAGTGTATCTCATGGCGGTGGGTGGCTCTGCTTATCTGGTTGCCCAAGCGATCAAAAAGTCACGCGTGGTGGGCTTTGAAGACCTGGGAATGGAAGCCATCTACGAATTTGAGGTGGAAGACATGCCGGTCACGGTAGCGGTAGATAGCCAAGGCACCTCTGTTCACCAGACAGGCCCGGCTAAATGGAAAGAAATTATTGCCGAAAAAGCATGATACGCTGAGGTGATATAGGCGTTGCTTAACCACAGGAGCCCCGTTCTAACGGGGCTCCTGTTTATGGAGTAGTCAGAAATAACAGGTCCTAACGGATGGTGAGGAATAGCGAATGGCCTCTTGGTTGCTAGGGACAGGGATCATGCTGATTCACGTGCTGGGAATGATCTCGGCGGTGATGGCATTAATGTCGAGCCGTACGTCACAGGGTGCAGTGGCGTGGATTATCTCACTGCTAACCTTTCCCTATGCGGCGGTGCCAGTGTACTGGCTGTTTGGCAGGCCACGTTTTTATGGGTATGTGACGGCAAGAGGTGCCAGGGATTCGGTGTTGCGCCGAGTGCTCGTTCGCTATCGACATAACGTAAAGCCCCATGTCGCTATTTCCGACAATACCGATATTCAAGCGGTTGAACAATTAGCGATGATGCCGCTGACGAAAGGCAATAGCACCGAGCTGTTAATTGATGGCGATGCCACTTTTGACAGCCTATTTGCAGGTATTAATCAAGCGCAGGATTATCTGCTGATCCAGTTCTTTATCGTTCGCGATGATGAGTTAGGCAGGCAGCTCCAGCAGCATCTGATTGCAGCGGTTAAGCGCGGTGTGCGCGTTTATTTTCTATATGACGAAATTGGTAGCCGTAAACTAAATGACGGCTATTTAAATGAATTAAGTACAAGTGGCGCAGAGGTCACACCTTTCCGCTCATCACGCGGGCTAAAACACCGCTTTCAGCTCAATTTCCGTAACCATCGAAAAATTGCCGTAGTAGATGGCAAGCAGGGGTGGATAGGCGGCTTTAACGTCGGCAACGAGTATCTTGGCAAAAGTGCTAAGCACGGCCCTTGGCGAGACACCCATTTGAAAGTGCAGGGGCCGTGTGTACTAGGGCTGCAAGAAGCCTTTTGGGAGGATTGGCACTGGGCAACAGGCGATGTCATTACCTTGAACTGGCACGCGGAAAGTCACCCACAGCAAGATCAGCAAGTGGTGATTGTGCCTTCCGGCCCAGCCGATAAGCAGGATACGGCTGGATTACTTGTTCAACAGCTGATTCATAGCGCCAACCAGCGGTTTTGGGTTACGAGCCCCTATTTCGTACCTGATCAGGGCGTCCAAGACTCTTTACGATTGGCAGCTATGCGAGGCGTCGACGTGCGCGTGATGATCCCGGAGCGCCCCGACCATTTGCTGGTATTCCTCTCTGCGTTCTCTTTTTTGCCGGATATGTTAAAAGCGGGTGTGAAAATATACCGTTATCAACCTGGGTTTTTACATCAAAAAGTCATGCTTGTCGACCATTCATCCGCCACTGTAGGTACGGTAAATCTGGATAATAGGTCGTTTCGGTTAAATTTTGAAATCACTGCGTTCATTCCCAGCGCCGATTTTGCCAACGATGTTGCCACCATGCTGGAAGCTGATTTTTCCAAGTGCCGCCGAGTGACTCTCGATGAAGTGAGTCAGCGCCCCATGTGGAAAAAAGTCGTGTCCCGTGCTGCTTATTTGATGGCACCCGTACAGTAATCGTTTGCCCCAACCAAATGACGCAAGCCATCAACGTTCAAATAACAGGAGTCATGGGTGAATCTAGAAACAAAATGGCTAGAAGACTTCGTCGCACTGGCGAATACCCGCAGTTTTTCTGCCTCTGCCCGACAGCGCCATGTCACCCAGCCTGCGTTTAGTCGGCGTATTCGGGCATTAGAGCAGGCAGTTGGCGTTACCTTAGTGGACCGATCAACGACGCCGATTGGCTTAACCTCAGAAGGGCAGCTATTTTTGGTGACCGCCCGCAACTTAGTTGAACAGTTAAACGAATCGCTCAGCCATTTGCGAGGGCTCTCCATTGCCAACGAAGCATTGGATATCGTCGCGGCGCACTCGTTAGCGCTCAGTTTTTATCCGCCGTGGATCTCTAGGCTACAAAAAGGGCTAGGGGAGTTGCCAACGCGTTTGGTTGCCATGAACGTCGGTGAAGCCATTCATGTGCTGCGTGAGGGGAACTGTGACTTAATGCTGGCTTACTACGACCCTTTCGCCACAATGCAATTAGATGCGGAGGTATTTCCTTCGTTTTCGATCGGCAAGGTCAAGATGCTTCCTGTTTCGCTGCCTGACGAGCATGGGAAACCGTTGTTCTCTTTGCAGCGCGATAGCTCCATTCCTTATCTGGCCTATACTCAGGGGGCGTTTCTAGGTCGCAGCGTGCGGATGCTGCTGAAAAACGACCCGCTGCGCATGAAGCTTAGAACGGTCTACGAAACCGCCATGGCTGAAGGTTTGAAGGGCATGGTATTACAGGGCGTAGGGGTTGCCTGGATTCCTGATTTCTGTATTCGTGAGGAGCTAAAAACCGGTAAGCTTGTGCGAGCAGGCGATGAGAGTTGGGACATTCCACTGGAAATTCGCCTCTATCGCTGCTCGCTGGTCCACAAGCCGGGAGTAGAGCGCTTATGGCGGCAGATGATGAAACTGCCGCGTGATTTCCTGCAGGCTTAAAGAGAGCCAAAATCGGCGGGTAAGCCAAGGAAATTCTGAATAATAAAGAAGTGATCCTCAAAGAGGCTCTCTGGCTCCAAGTCGGCGAGTGCCACCCAGCGGGCATGGTCGCCGCCCTTAACGGGTTTAAGGCGCGGCAGCTGCTGGTCAGGCCGCAAAGCAAAGTAGAAAGCTTCGGCTAGTGTGCGACCTCGCCAGCTACGGTGGGGCTCATCAAACAGCCGCTGGCCACGCAGAGAGCCTTTCAATACCGGTTCTGGCACTTTTAAGCGCAACCGTTCGCGCAGCTCACGCAAACAGGCATCTAGTAATCGCTCATGGGGATTGATAAACCCACCGGGCAGCGCGAATAGGCCTTTCCCAGGAGCCGCAGTACGCTTCACCAGTAATACGTGCCCTGATTGCACAACAACCGCGTTAACGGTGACAAAGATAGGGGTGTAGGGTGCCTGTGACCATGCTTGTCGATACTGATCGAGCAACTGCTGCTCTTCCAATAGTCGATGATAGTCCTCGCCTTTGCAGAATTTACTCACGCTTTCTACCACGCCAGGGGGCAAGTCATGGTAAGCCCCCGTACTGAGATAATCATCGGTTGAGCCAGGTGAGCGGAAAAGCCGCTCTCTAATTTGGCTGGCCGAAATGCCCTCCACGAGCGGTACGCTCACCGACTCCCATTGGGGAAAAAGCGATAAATAGTAGCTGGACTGCCCACGACTTGCGCCGATGAGACCAATCCTTGGCAACCGTGCATTGGCGGGAGCTGCTAAATCGCGCACTTTCCGCTGTACGTCCCTGACCCATACATCGTCGTTGTAAAGCGCATCCAGAAGCGGAGTGATTTCAAGTCGTTGATTATCCGCATTATCAAATCCTGAGCGGATCATGGCTTGGCGCTCATCAAAATGCCACGGGTTACGAAGCGAGCGCGCCTGCCAGGAGGAGCCCACCATGACGATTACCTGTCGAGCCTGTTTAAGGGCTTCGCGGATGATGGCAAGGTGGCCTAAATGGGGAGGCTGAAAGCGACCAATAAATACTAAGCAATCAAAGTCATAAGACGTTACAGACCGAGCTGCATCTGAGTTCATTGCGTGTCCTTGATTGCTGAAAATGTGAGAATAAAGCGTTGCCATTATGGTCGGCCCCATCAGCCTCTGCAACGCAATCATACCTGCGCTGAGCGTTTTCATTGGGTATGCTTATTGATTAATCAGTATATAAGCGTTGTATGAAAACGCTGTGATTTGCTTTTAAGGGAATGATGATGCTTAAGCGCACGCTCGTTTTTTGGTGGAAGGTAATTCAAGATGCAACGTCACTCTGGCTTGAGCGTAACGCGTTTAGCTACGCTGGGTCGCTGGCGTTCTACACGCTGTTCTCGTTAGCTCCCACGGTGATTATTGCGGTTACAGTGATTGGCGTGGTCCTCGGCGAAGAGGCGGCTCATGGTCAGATCGTGGCGCAGTTACAAGGAACCTTAGGCACAGAAGCTGCCTTGGCAATAGAGCAGGCGGTTGCCCAGTCTCGCATTGAAGAGTCGGGGGTTCTGCCCACAATTCTTGGCTTTATTGCCCTTGTAATCGGTGCAACGACCGTATTTGCGCAGATGCAGTTCTCGCTGAATACCATTTGGGGGGTTAGAGCGAAGCCAAATAGCAACAGCGCACTTATTTTTATCAAAAACCGTTTGTTATCGTTAACCGTTGTACTGTCTATCGGCTTTATTTTGCTGGTGTCGCTAGTGCTTGGAGTGGTGCTTCGCGGCATGCTAGACGCGACAAACGACCTGTTGCCATTTGCAAGCCTACTAACCACCACCGCCGAGTCGTTAATATCGCTTGCCATGGTCGCTCTGCTGTTTGCGACTATTTTTAAAGTGCTGCCCGATGTAGTGCTACGCTGGCAGGATGTCTTCATTGGTGCAGTGGTGACAGCAGTGCTGTTTACCATTGGTCGCAGTGTTATTACCATTTACCTCGCCTACACGGCCACGGCATCCACCTATGGTGCGGCGGGTTCGGTGGTTATGATTTTACTATGGGTATACTACAGCTCGCTTATCTTACTCTTTGGTGCAGCGTTCACACGCTCGTTGCTATTACGACGTGGGCGTCCACTGGTGCCCCGCAATAGCGCTGTTCTGGTTAAGCATGAGCTGCTTTAACGACGGAGGAGTTTGTCATGGCCCATTGCTGCGTACGTGCCTACATAACAGGAAAAGTGCAGGGAGTATGGTACCGGCGTGCCACTCAAGAGCAGGCATTGATGCGTGGCTTAACCGGCTACGCTAAGAACCTGCCTGATGGCAGGGTTGAAGTGCTAATGTGCGGGCCCTCTTCAGCCGTTGCCGAGCTTAGCCAATGGCTTTGGCAGGGCCCAGAAGGGGCGCGGGTGACCCATGTCACACTTGAAACACTGGATGCTCATCACTACGCTCCTGACCACTTTTCGACCTATTAGGCACACGTTTAGTGTGCCTAGCTGGCAAGTTAGTGATTCTCTGTCTGCCACGCACGAATATTGTCGGCGGTTAAGCCGACGATGTTTTGCCGTGCTTCGGGCGTGATCCACGCGTTGTGCGGCGTTACGATCAGATTGAGGGGTTCTGCATTCGCCAGCGCATCTAATAGTGCGTGTCCATCTTTGGGTGGTTCGACAGGTAGCACATCGACGGCTAGACCACCGATGCTACCGCTACGAAGCGCTTCCAGCGCGGCTTCTTCATCAATAATACCGCCACGAGCGCAATTGACGATTAGCAGTGACGGCTTTGCTTTCGCTAGACGCTCTTTATTGAGAAGGTGCTTAGTAGCATCGTTCAGTGGGCAGTGCAGGCTAATCACATCTGCCGAGGGCAGTAGGTCATCCAGCGAAGGTCGCTGATCGTTTTGCTCGTTGCCAGGACGGGCGGCAAACGTGACCTGCATACCAAACGCCTCTGCAAGCCGAGCCACTTCAGACCCCAGCTCTCCTTGACCCACCATCACCAACTGCTTGCCAGCAAGCTGGAGTGTTGGGTGATCTTGTAAGCAGAAAAAATCACTCGCTTGCCATTTCCCATCGGCAATATCCGCTTGATAGCGGGGTAAGCGATTCGCCAGTGATAACATCAGCATCAGCGTGTGCTGCGACACACTAGCGGTGCCATAGGCCGACACGTTTTTAACTGTAATGTTGTGGGCTTTGGCAGCATCTAGGTCAATGTTATTCAAGCCAGTGGCCAGCACGCAGATCAATCGTAACGAAGGAAGCTGTGAAAGCGTCTCAGCATCCAGCCTTACTTTATTGACGATGGCAATTTCGGCATCTGCTAGGCGTTCACGCGCCTGCGCTGTGGTGCTTTGCTGATGTATTTCTAAGTGCGTGACGGCATCACGAATAGCCGTCAAATCAATGTCAGGGCCAAGGCTTTGGGCATCCAGTATGACCGCATTGGGCATTTTATTTCTCCATTAACTGCCGAAAGCCGCTTGGCCTTGCTCGGCAGGGGGCACAAAAGGGTATAATGACCGCTCTATCGACCGCAGTCTTGGAATTTATCCCGACAGGCCACATATTGTCAGCCTGGTAGCATTAAGTTTGCCACGACACTGTCAACATAAAACCTGTCGGAGTTGAGCTTTTCAGGAGCCATCAACATGCCCATCTATGAGTACGAGTGCAAGGCCTGCGGCCATCGCATGGAAAAACTTCAGAAAATTAGCGCCGATCCGTTAACAAGCTGTCCTGCGTGTCAGCAAGATGATCTAGAGCGCTTGGTCTCAGCAGCCGGGTTCCGCTTAGCGGGTGGCGGTTGGTACGAAACTGATTTCAAAACAGGTAGCAAAAAGAATTTAGCTGCCGACGGACAAGCAGCGGGTAGCGCGAAAAGCGATGTCGGCAGCACGTCAACGAAAAAAGGCGCCGCGGCGTAGCCGCGGCTGTCAGGGCCTTTAAAGGCTCAAGACAACTTAATTGCCACGAAACAGAACAGGATGTGACATGCGCAGCCATTATTGCGGCCAGCTTAACGAAACATTGGTGGATCAAACGGTCACCGTTTGCGGTTGGGTTCACCGCCGTCGTGACCACGGTGGGGTTATCTTTCTCGACATGCGTGACCGTGATGGTATCGCTCAGTTTGTCGTAGACCCCGATACCGCCGAGGCGTTTGCTAATGCCGACCGTGCACGCAGCGAATATGTTCTGCGCATTACTGGTCGTGTTCGGCTGCGTCCTGAAGGCACCCAGAACCCCAACATGCCCACCGGCATGATTGAAGTGCTGGCCAAAGAAGTTGAAGTACTGAATAGCGCAGCGACACCGCCTTTCCAGCTTGATGAGCATGGCAAAGTCGGTGAGGAAGTGCGTCTGAAACACCGCTATATTGATCTACGCCGCCCGGATATGATCGAAAAACTGCGGCTGCGTTCGCGTATTTCTCATAACGTACGTGCTTACCTAGAAAACCAAGGCTTTCTAGATATTGAAACGCCTGTGCTGACACGAGCCACGCCTGAAGGTGCCCGGGACTACCTCGTGCCTAGCCGTACTCACGCGGGCAGCTTCTTTGCACTGCCACAGTCTCCCCAGCTGTTTAAGCAGCTGCTGATGGTGGCGGGTTTTGACCGCTACTACCAAATCGCAAAGTGCTTCCGCGATGAAGACCTGCGCGCTGACCGTCAGCCTGAATTCACACAGATCGATATCGAAGCCTCTTTCGTGGAAGAAGACGACATCATGGGCATTACCGAAGCCATGATTCGCCAACTGTTCCAGGAAGTGCTGAGCGTCGAACTGCCGGAATTCCCGCGAATGACTTGGCAAGAAGCCATGGATCGCTTTGGTTCGGATAAACCCGATCTGCGTATTCCGCTGGAGCTCACCGACGTTGACGACCTGATGCAGCAGGTTAGTTTCAATGTGTTCTCAGGGCCGGCCAAGGCAGAAGATGGCCGCGTGGCGGCTCTTAAAGTACCGGGTGGTGCCAAGCTTTCCCGTAAAGAGATCGACGAATACACCAAGTTCGTAGGTATCTACGGTGCTAAAGGCCTTGCCTGGATCAAAGTGAACGAGCGTGCCAAAGGGCTAGATGGCCTGCAGTCGCCGATCGTTAAGTTCATGGAAAACGTGGTCGAAGAGCTGCTTGATCGTGTCGGCGCTGAAGATGGTGACATTATCTTCTTCGGTGCGGATAAAGCGCGTATCGTCAACGAAGCCATTGGCGCGCTGCGTGTCAAGCTGGGTGCCGACCTGAACCTTTACACTCAAGCCTGGGCGCCGCTGTGGGTCGTTGACTTCCCCATGTTCGAAGCCGACGACAATGGCCGTCTAAGCCCGCTTCACCACCCGTTTACAGCGCCCTCCTGCTCGCCGGAAGAGCTGAAAGCAGACCCGGCTAGCGCGCTTTCTCGCGCTTATGACATGGTGCTTAACGGTACCGAACTGGGCGGCGGCTCTATCCGTATTCACAATCAAACCATGCAAAGCACCGTGTTTGATATTTTGGGGATTGGCGAAGAGGAAGCGCAAGAGAAGTTCGGCTTCCTGCTGGATGCCTTGCAGTACGGCGCACCGCCCCATGGCGGCTTGGCCTTCGGTCTGGACCGCTTAGTCATGCTCATGGCTGGTGCGAAAACCATTCGTGAAGTCATCGCCTTCCCGAAAACCCAAAGTGCTGCTTGTTTGATGACCGATGCACCGGGTGAAGTCAGCGCTGATCAGCTCAAAGAGCTGAACATTCGCTTACGCCAAAAAGCCAAAGCGGAAGCAGCGGGCGAGTAAGACCGCCTTCACGTTTTGACGAGTACAACACCGACGCTTAGCGTCGGTGTTTTTGTTTTAGGCAGTGCCAAGAGAAAAATCCATGGACGAAAAACAGCTGGCGACCACGGTCAGAATTTTAGGCATTGACCCAGGCTCACGTATCACCGGTTACGGCGTGATTGATCTAATAGGCGTGAAGCCTCGCTATGTGGCCAGTGGCTGCATTCGTACGGCTGATGGTGCACTGGAGCAGCGTTTGGCGCAAATATATGCCGGTATTAGCGAAGTGATTGGCCTGCACCGCCCTGATGCTGTTGCAGTAGAGCGGGTTTTTATGGCTAAAAATGCTGATTCGGCCCTCAAGCTAGGCCAAGCCCGCGGCGCAGCATTGGTTTGTTTGGCTAACCATGGGCTGAGTATCGCGGAGTACGCCGCTCGGCAGATTAAGCAAGCGGTAACCGGGCAGGGCGGCGCTGATAAAAGCCAGGTGCAGCATATGGTCACCACGCTGCTCGGCCTGTCGGCGACACCCCAGGCAGATGCCGCCGATGCACTAGCCATTGCACTGACCCACGCTTTTGCTGGCAACGCCCTGGTGGCGGCGACTCCTTCACGCAGTAAGCGCCGCTCATCAGGGCGATGGCGGCTCTAGGCATTACTGGTCATCTGTACAGAGTGGCTTTATAGTGGCTGCTGTTTTGATTGGCTGCGAGGCATATAATGATTGGACGTTTAACCGGCCTGTTGTTGGAAAAACAGCCGCCCTGGATGGTGGTAGATGTGCATGGCGTTGGTTATGAGCTTGAAGCCTCCATGAACACCTTTGTAGCGCTGCCCGCTCCCGGCGAGCAGGTGTCACTCTATACCCATCTCACCATCCGTGACGATGCGCATTTGCTCTATGGGTTTGGGCGAGAGCATGAGCGAGCGCTGTTTCGCGCCTTGATCAAAGTGAATGGCGTAGGGCCGAAACTTGCGTTAGCGATCCTGTCGGGTATGGATGAAGATGCCTTTATGCGCTGTATCAGAGATGACGACAGCAAAGCGCTGACAAAACTGCCAGGCGTTGGTAAAAAAACGGCGGAACGGTTGATTATCGAAATGCGTGACCGCTTTCCTGAGTGGGGGCATGGCAACGATGCGCCGTTGGCTCTTGAAGCGACAAGCGGGCGAGCTGCTCCAAGGGATCATTTGGCGGATGCCGAAGCAGCCCTGGTGAGCTTGGGTTATAAGCTGACAGAAGCGACGAAAATGTTAGCCGACGTCGACCCCAATCAAACTACCGAAGCTTTGATCAAAGCCGCGTTAACCAAACGCATGTCCGGTTAGACCAGCACGAGTGCAATAGCGTGTACTCATTAGTCAGCACTCTAGAAGAGTCTTTATGTTAGAACACGACCGATTAATTGCCGCTGAGCCAGAGCAGGGCGAAGTGCGCATCGACTATGCTATTCGTCCGAAACATCTCAAAGACTATATTGGCCAGCCTCGGGTTCGCGAACAGCTTGAGATTTTTATTGGAGCAGCCAGGCTACGCGAAGAGAGCTTAGACCACACGCTGGTGTTCGGACCGCCAGGCTTAGGTAAAACGACGTTGGCGAATATTATCGCTACTGAAATGGGCGTGGGACTTAAATCTACTTCTGGCCCGGTGCTGGAGCGCGCGGGGGATCTCGCCGCTATGCTGACCAATCTTGAACCGGGCGATGTGCTGTTTATCGATGAAATCCATCGCCTCTCGCCCGTGGTGGAAGAGGTCCTTTATCCCGCGATGGAGGACTTTCAGCTCGATATCATGATTGGCGAAGGGCCCGCCGCACGTTCTATTAAACTTGACCTGCCCAGATTTACGCTGGTGGGCGCCACCACTCGTGCGGGGTTGTTGACCTCACCGCTGCGTGACCGCTTTGGTATCGTTCAGCGTCTTGAGTTTTATAACCTGGAAGAGCTGACCGAGATTGTCGCCCGCTCAGCACGGCTACTAGGCGTTGAAACCAGCCATGAAGGTGCCATTGAAGTCGCGCGCCGCTCCCGTGGTACGCCGCGTATCGCCAACCGACTGTTGCGCAGAGTGCGGGACTACGCCGAAATAAAGGGAGATGGCGTTGTAGATGTGACATTAGCGGATGCGGCGCTCAATATGCTAAATGTCGATCACCACGGTTTGGATCACATGGACCGCCGTTTACTGCTGGCGATGATCGACAAATTCGATGGTGGCCCGGTGGGCGTTGACTCACTCTCTGCCGCCATCGGTGAAGAGCGCGATACCATCGAAGATGTGATTGAACCTTATCTGATTCAGCAGGGGCTAATGATGCGTACACCAAGAGGCCGTGTGGTGACTCGTCAAGCCTGGCTGCACTTTGATAAGACGCCCCACGAACAGTCAATTGATGTTGAGGGAGAACATCGGCCATGACGGGCGAATTTAGCATACCAGTGCGTGTTTACATGGAAGATACTGACGCCGGTGGAATTGTCTACTACGTTAACTACCTGAAGTTTATGGAACGGGCGCGCAGCGAGTGGCTAAGAGAATTAGGCCTTAACCAGCAAACGTTGCTAGACGAAGGTACGCAGCTAGTGGTATACCGCATGGCCTGCCACTATGCCAAACCCGCACGATTGGATGAGGCACTGACGGTAACTGCCAACATTGCGGAAAAAGGTCGTTGCCGGATGACATTTGAACAACAGGTTCGGCGCGACGAGGAACTCTTGTGCTCCGCAACAGTCGAGATAGCCTGCTTAAACGCTACGACACTGCGTCCAAAAGCGTGGCCATTGTCGCTTAACACCACACCCCAGTCGAAAACGACATTAATTGATTGATGAGGGCAACTGTGAACGATAACACCATGTCCATTCCCCACTTAATAATGAGTGCCAGCGTTGTGGTACAGCTGGTCATGCTGCTGCTAGTGGTGGGGTCAATCCTCTCATGGGTGGTGATCTTTCAGCGTAGCATTGCGCTACGCCGAGCCAAGCAAGAGTACAACCAGTTTGAAGAGTCGTTTTGGTCAGGTGTTGACCTAAACGAGCTCTACCGCGAAATTCCCGCTGATGACCCTCGTCATGGAGCGGAGCACATTTTCCAGGCAGGTTTTCGGGAATTTAACCGCCTGATGCCTAAAACCCGCAGTGCCGATACGGTACTGGAAGGTGTCCAGCGCAGCATGCGAGTCGCCTGGTCGCGGGAAGAAGACCGCTTGACCCAACATCTTGTTTTTCTGGCAACGGTTGCCTCCGCCAGTCCTTATATCGGCTTATTTGGTACGGTATGGGGCATTATGGGCTCATTCCAATCGCTTTCCATGACCCAGCAAGCGACACTAGCGACCGTTGCACCCTGGATTGCAGAAGCGCTGATTGCCACGGCAATGGGACTTTTCGCAGCGATTCCCGCTGTTATTTTCTACAACCGCCTATCCAATAACGCTTCTCGCTTACTGGGTAAATACGAAGACTTTGCTGAAGAGTTTCACGCAATCTTGCACCGTAACTTGCAAGGGCGTGACGGCAAACCTAGCGCTAGTTAAGGGAGTCTGCCATGCAAGGTCCGTTCAATCGTAGCGGCAAAAGCAAGCCGATGGGGGAGATCAACGTCGTCCCTTTTATCGACGTGATGCTGGTACTGCTTGTCATTTTTATGATTACTGCTCCCATGCTGACGCAAGGCGTTCAAGTAGATCTGCCTCAAGTCACCTCTGAGCCTATTGAAACCCAGGAAGATAATGACCCGATCATCATCTCGGTAGATCGCGATGGCGGCTACTTTATTACTCTGGGAGAAGATTCGACGGCGGTTTCTCTGGAGCAAATGTCGGAGCGAGTAACTGCTATTCTTCAGCGTCGTCCCGGTACGCCTGTGATGGTGCGAGGAGATCGCAATGTACCTTATGGCCAGATTGTGCTGCTGATGAGCACGCTGCAGAGCTCGGGTGTCGCCAACGTAGGGCTGCTCTCAGAGCCGCCCCAAGATGGTTAAGGGCGAGTCGCACATGGCTGTAAAACCACCGCGTGACCCTCAAGACGTTGGCTACACGTGGCCAACGATTTTGGCTGTTGCCGTGCACTTGCTCGTGGTTATCTTTAGCTTGGTCAAGCTGCCCAGCATGTCGGCGGAACCAGACTCTTCTTCGATCGTACAAGCGACGTTCGTGAGCACGGAAACGTTCACTGATCAGGCCCAGCAAGTCACTGAGCAACAGGCCGCAATGAACAATGCCTCTGAACCCGAAGAGCCCGATCCAGAGCCGCCTAGCGATGAGCCTTCCGCGGCGGAGCAGCAAGCTGCCGCCGAGGCAGGCCAGCGCGAAGCAGAAGCTAAGGCAGCGGAACAGGCTCGCGCGCTAGAACAAGCCCAAGCAGAAGCTGAAGCCGAAGCCCAGCGTCGCGCAGAAGAAGCTGAGCGATTAGCCGAACAGCAAGCGGCAGAAGCCCAGGCACGTGAAGCGGAAGAGCAGCGTGCGCAGGCAGAGGCCGAAGCCCAGCGCCAGCGTGAAGCGGAAGCAGAGCGTGCACGGGCGGAAGCCGAGGCTCAGCGCCAACGTGAGGCTGAAGAGCAACGCGCTCGGGAAGAAGAGGCCCAACGTGCCCGTGAAGCAGAAGCCCAACGCCAGCGCGAAGCGGAAGAACAACGTGAGCGTGAAGCCGAAGCACAGCGCCAGCGGGAGGAAGAAGCTCGTCGCCAACGGGAAGCGGAGGAGCAGCGCGCTCGCGAAGCAGAAGCCCAGAAACAGCGTGAAGCAGAAGAGCGTCGTGCTGCTGAGGCAGCCGAAGCGGCCATGCAACGTCAGTTAGCAGGCGAGGCAGAAGCGGCCGCTAATGCACAGCAGGCCCAACAGGCGGCAAACAGCTTTATTAACATTGTCCGGCGTGCTGTAGAGCAAGCGTGGGTTATCCCTCCAGGAGCGAGCAACGCAATGAGTGCTACGATACAAGTGAGGCTTGGTCCATCGGGTGAGCTACTAGCGACCTCTGTCGCTTCATCCAGCGGTGATAGTGCTTTTGATCGCTCAGCTATGCAGGCGGTGGAACATGCAGCACCGTTTGGCGAGTTACGTGACTTGTCAGCGGAACAGCAGCGTACTTTACGTCAATTTAATCTGCGATTTACCCCGGGGGATGTTCGCTGATGCAAACGTTAAGCAAAATGTGGCTTTTTTGCGTACTGCTACTAATCAGCAGCGTAGCAAGCGCTAATTTAACCATTGAGATAACGCGTGGTAGCGATCAGGCGTTGCCTATCGGGGTCGTGCCATTCGCAGGCAGCGAAGGCCTACCTGAAGATGTCGCGCAAATTGTACAAGACGACCTTGAACGTAGCGGATTTTTCGCACCGCTAGAGCGTAGTGCTATGTTCGACCGTCCAAGCCAAGCGTCTGACGTAGAGTTTGGCACTTGGAGATCGCTGGACGTGCGTTATCTCGTCGTTGGGCGCGCGCAGCAGACAGGCAACGGTTATGAGTTGCAGTTCGACCTGGTCGATATTAGCGGCCAACGTCCCATGATCAGTGAAACCGTGACTGCCAGTGGCAACGACCTTCGTGGTGCGGCGCACTACATCAGTGACCAAATTTTCGAGGCGATTACCGATATTCGCGGCGCTTTCTCAACCCGCATTGCTTACGTTACGGCTCAGGGCCTAGGCGATAACATGCAGTTTGGGTTGTATGTGGCTGATGCCGATGGCCGTCGAAGCCAGCAGGTGCTGACCTCGGATCAGCCCATTATGTCGCCCGCTTGGTCGCCGGATGGCCGCAAGCTGGCGTATGTCTCTTTCGAAACAGGCAAGGCGTCTATCTACATCCAAGACGTTAATACAGGTCAGCGCGTTCAAGCCACCTCATTTGGTGGTATCAATGGTGCGCCAACATGGTCGCCAGATGGCCGTCGTATCGCCATGTCGTTATCCAAAGACGGTCAGCCAGAAATTTACGTGCTGGACGTAGCTAACCGTTCGCTGGACCGTATTACTAACAGCAACAGTATCGATACCGAGCCCGCGTGGTCTCCTGATGGTCGTAGCTTGATTTTTACGTCGGATCGCAGCGGTGGCCCGCAGATTTATCAAACCTCGTTAGGCAGTGGAGAGACCAACCGACTGACCTTTACGGGCAACTACAACGCCCGTGCACGCTTTTCGCCAGACGGTGAAGAAATCTTTTTGATTCACCGTTCCAGCCGCGGTTTTCAAGTGGCGAAGCAGAATCTTGAGAGTGGCCGCTTAGTGGTATTAAGCGAATCAACAAGAGATGAATCTCCTAGTGTTGCGCCGAACGGGACCATGGTAATCTTCGCTACCCAACAGGGTGGTAGCGGAGTACTAAGTGCCGTTTCAGCCGATGGCCGCTCGTCATTTAGGTTGCCCGCAGCACAAGGTGATGTACGTGATCCCGCGTGGTCACCTTTCTTAAATTAATAGATGAACAGCACTAACTTCTGTTTTCAGGCAAGGAGTCTGATTATGCAACTTAAGCCGTTGGCTCGCTCATTAGCAGTCGCTTTATCTATCGTAGTTATCGCTGGCTGTTCCAGCACCGGCGGAACCCAAGACGGAGACTCGTACGGAAGCCAGGATGGCAGCAGTATGGGGTCTAGCACGTCTGGTGTTGGCACTAGTGGTCAGTATGGCTCAACGTCAGGTTCTGGCGCTGCTGGTCAGCAGGCGGATTCTCGTATTCCTGAAGTACGCACTATTTACTTCGATTACGATCGCGATACCATTAAGAGCGAATACGAATCTGTGGTAATGGCTCATGCGCGCTACCTGCGTGCTAACCCGAACGCCCGTGTTGTTCTTCACGGTCACACCGACGAACGCGGTACCCGTGAATACAACATGGCGCTAGGTGAGCGTCGTGCGGGAGCCGTACAGCGCTTCCTGAATACTCAGGGTGTATCTCCTTCACAAATGAGCGTGGTTAGCTACGGTGAAGAGCGTCCGGCAGTGAGTGGCCAAAACGAAAGCGCCTACTCGCAAAACCGTCGCGTCGTCTTTAACTACTGATAGTATTGGCGTGCCCTGGCACGCCAACTGTATCACTCGGAGCTATCATGAATCACAGTCTCAAACGCTATTTTGAGAGGCTGTGCGGTGCGGGAGCCATAGCGCTCCCGCTGTCCGTATTGCCTTTATCCCTTCTGTCAGCATCCGCCTTGGCGCAGCAGCCGCTGGTCCAAGACCTCTCCTCAGGTTCGTCCAATAGCTTTTATCAGCAAACTCAGCGGCAAGAGTCGTCAGGCGGTAATCTTGTCCTGTTTAACCAAGTGCAAGAGCACCAGCAGGAAATTCAACAGCTGCGTGGCCAGATTGAAGAACTGCGTCACCAGTTAGAGCAACTGCGAAACCAATCGCAGCAGCAATACCTGGATATTGAAGACCGCTTGATGAGCAGCGCGCCCAGTCAAATTGAGCAGGCAACGCCTCAAGTTGAGCCAGAAGTAGCGGAGCAGGTTGTGCAAGCGCCTTCCACTCGTAATGTAAGTGAAGACGCACAAGCGGCTTATCAAGCTGCATTTGCCCACGTTCAGGCGCGCCAGTTTGAAGATGCTATTGCGGCCTTTGAGTCCTTTGTGGCCGACCACCCAGAAAGTAGCTTGACGGCGAATGGCCATTACTGGCTGGGCGAACTTTATGCTGCAGAGGGTGAGTTAGATGCAGCTGATCAAGCCTTCACGCGCGTTATTGAGCAGTACAACGGTAGTACCAAAGTACCCGATGCGCTCTACAAGCTCGGCTTGGTTAAGGCGCGTAAAGGCGAAGCAGAGCGTAGCCGCGAGCTGTTGGAACAAGTGCGGGATGACTATCCCCAAAGCAGTGCCGCTGGGTTGGCCAATGACTTCTTACGCCAGTCGGCGGGTTAATACCGTTTACTTTTTTAGCTTCAAGGAAACCTCATGAGCTGCAAAATCGACTATCAACCAGCGCCCAATCTGCTAGAAAATCGCGTCGTGTTGGTAACCGGTGCGGGAGATGGGATTGGCCGCGCGGCGGCATTAACCTATGCCCGTCATGGGGCTACCGTTATATTGCTAGGCCGCACTATTGCTAAACTTGAACGCGTTTATGATGAAATTGAAGCGGCTGGCGGGCCACAGCCGGCTATTTTTCCGCTCAATTTTGAAGGGGCGACACTCAAAGATTTTCACGATATGGCAGAAACGCTGGATAAAGAGTTTGGCCGTCTAGATGGGTTATTGCACAACGCTGGGCTGCTTGGCCGCATTACTCCGTTCGAGCAGTATAATCCCGAACTGTGGGGTCAGGTAATGCAGGTCAATATCAATGGTCCCATCTGGATGACTCAAGCGCTGCTGCCATTGCTCCAGGCGTCTGATGATGCATCGGTTATCTTCACTTCCTCCAGCGTTGGCCGTAAAGGGCGTGCGTATTGGGGTGCCTATTCTGTGTCAAAATTCGCCACAGAAGGATTTATGGAGGTGCTGGCTGATGAATTAGAGAATCAGACGAATGTTCGAGTGAATACGCTGAATCCAGGTGCTACGCGTACCCAAATGCGCCGCACTGCTTACCCAGGTGAAGATCCGTTTACACTGCGTACGCCTGAAGAGGTCATGCCCACTTACCTATGGCTGATGGGGCCTGATAGTAAAGGCGTTAGCGGCCAGAAGTTTGATGCCCAGCCGCCACGCGTCTAACGTTTCCACACTGGCGAAGGCTAATCAGTGCGGTGGTCATGAAGAGCGGCTACCAGCTCATCACACGTTGTAAACCACAGGTCGGCAGGCCAGCTCTGGTAGTCGTCTTCTTCACTGATATAGCCATAGCCCACGGCGACAGCCGTCATACCGGCTGCTTTAGCCGCTTGCATATCGCGAACATGGTCGCCGATATACCAGCACGCTTCGGGGGAAACACCGAGGCGTTTTGCTGCTTCCCAAAGCGGCTCAGGCGCAGGTTTTTTAACACTTAAGTCATCAGCGCAGAGCAACGCCCCTGGCGTTAGCGCCAGCGCTTCCAAAAGCGGCAAGGTATAGCGCCGCGGTTTATTAGTCACAATTCCCCAAAGTCGCTCTTCACTGTGCCACTGCGTTAGCCACTCATTTAACGGCTCGAAAAGCTTGCTATGGACCGCCACCGCTTGCTCGTAAGCATCCAGCAAGAACTGCCTTGCCTCATCATGCTCGTCACTACCGCTTTCAAGGCCAAGCGCCAGCGTGACCAGGGCGCTGCCACCATTAGACACTTGCCCACGTATTTCCTGGAACGGCAGGGCCGCTAAGCCGTGATGGGCTCTTAACGCGTTAGTTGCAGCAGCCAAGTCGGGGGCGGTATCTACCAATGTGCCATCTAAATCAAACAGTATCGCCTGGGGGGAGGGTATCAACATTTACTCGCTCGCTTTGCGGCAGTACATCATGTAATTGACGGATACATCATGAGGAACCAGACGATAGTGCCGTGTAATAGGGTTATAAGTAAGTCCCGTTTGCTCACGCACCTCAAGAGATGCCGCACGCGCCCAGTTCGCCATTTCGGAAGGGCGAATAAATTTAGCGTAGTCGTGGGTACCACGGGGCAGCAGCTTCAACACGTATTCGGCCCCTAGGATGGCAAAGGCGTAAGACTTCGGTGTGCGGTTAAGCGTTGAGAAAAATACATAGCCTCCAGGGCGAACCAGTGTACTGCAGGCACGGATAACCGAAGCGGGGTCGGGTACATGCTCCAACATCTCCATGCAGGTCACCACATCATAGTGCCCGGGCTCTTCAGCGGCTAAACCTTCAACGCTGATATGCCGGTACTCTACCGTAACGCCATTCTCTTCAGCGTGAAGCCGCGCCACCCCTAGCGGTGCTTCCCCTAGGTCAATGCCCGTCACGCTGGCTCCTCGATGGGCCATCGATTCGCTCAAAATACCGCCACCGCAACCTACATCCAGCACTTTCTTACCAGCCAGCCCAGCCCGAGCATCGATAAAGTCCAAGCGCAGAGGGTTAATATCGTGAAGCGGTTTAAATTCGCTCTCTGGATCCCACCAGCGACTGGCAAGTGCTTCAAATTTCGCAACTTCTGCGGCATCGACGTTGTCTTGATAGCGGCGAGTGGTGCTATCCTGAAGTGTCACTGACATGGTGTAACCCCCATCGGCAGTTGGTCTTGAGTGAAATGAATATGGTTTGCCATTTCGCGGTGGTTAGCGGCAAGGTGGCATCCACTCAAACGTTGAGTATTATGGTTATTCTAACCACTCCTGACGCGAAACGCATGGAAAGGAACTCAGCATGACGCCTAACACTTTATTTTATCGGCGCTTATTGGCCAGGGAGAGTATCTGAATGCGTGTATTGCTGCATGGTAGTGAATTAAGCGCCGCAACTGCGGCGGCGGCGCTTGCTTGGGTAGGTCATCACGTTGACTGGTTACTCCACGAGAGCGTTCCCTGGCCAACGCTGGCCAGTGCTGACTGGCTACGCCGAGAACCATCGCTGATGGCACAGATTGAGCAAGCCATGGCAGCAGGCAACTTAACCATCGTTGCTACTCCTGACGTCTCTGAAACGCCTGATATTGTTTGGTTAGCGCTTTCTCCTAGTCAGCGTCGGTCAGCCAATTCGCTTTTACAACACCCAATGTTTCAGGAGTACAGCGGCGCGGTGCTGGTCAATAATTCAACATTCCCAGTGGGCGAGACCGAGCGTTTGCATTCGCTAATGGGACACCAGCATAGTCGTGTGGCACTGCCTGACACTCTGGAAGAAGGGCGAGCCTGGCTCTCTTTTACTCGTCCAGTGCGCTGGCTGCTCGGGTGCGATGACGCCATGGGTGAGCAAGTGACAAGAGAGCTACTGCGTGCCTTCAATCGTCGTAGCGAAGTGTTTCAATGCATGCCTTGTCGTGCCGCTGAACTGACCAAGCTGGCCATCAATGGTATGTTGGCTACCCGTATCAGCTATATGAATGAAATTGCAGGTCTTGCCGATACGTTAGGAGTGGACGTTGAGCATGTACGCCAGGGTATGGGCGCAGATACGCGGATAGGGTTTGAGTACCTTTATCCAGGATGTGGCTTTGGTGGCCCTAACTTCTCGCGTGATTTGATGCGCTTAGCCGATGTTCAGTCATCCAGTGGTCGCTACTCGGCGCTGCTTGAGCAGGTGATGGACATCAATGAGCAGAAAAAAGAGACGCTGTTCAGAAAGTTGTGGGGATTTTTTGAGGGTGATTTAGCAGGCAAAACGGTAGCGATATGGGGTGCCGCGTTCAAACCAGGCACCGCCCGGATTGATCATGCACCGGTGTTAACGCTGCTTGAAGCGCTCTGGGCACAGGGAGTCACGGTCAAACTACACGACCCGGCGGCTATTCCAGCGCTCTACTCGGCGGTTGGGCAGCGGAATGATTTAATGACGTTCGAGGATGATCCTTATCTTGCCTGCCAGGGTGCAGACGCCCTGATGCTAGTGACCGAATGGAAAGCCTACTGGAATCCTGACTGGCACCGCTTAGCCTCACTGCTACGCGAAAAGCTAATATTGGATGGACGCAATATCTACGACCCCGCTTTTGTAGCCAGCTGCGGCTTACATTATCGGGGAATTGGACGACGCGCCGATCCAACGATGCTCTAAGGAAAACATATGTCCGATGCCACTTCATCTCAGCGTATTGTTCCCGACGTGGATCAAAGCCTGACAGCACAGCACTTACGCCATCGCAGGGGGCCGCGATTATGGCCGCTTTGGCTCGTATTGATTCTGTTGATGTTGCTATTAGGCGCAGCAGCAGTAGGGGTTTGGTACGAAAGAGAGAGGTTGCTAGCAGAAGTGCATCGTGTGAGTGGTGAGGTGTCTAATCTTCATGCAAGGCTCGACTCCGATGACACAGAGGCCCAAGATGCGATAACCTTTGTACAAGCTCAGATATCCACTCTGTTCCAAGAGCAGGAGCAGCTGGCTGTGGCATTGACTAATACGCGTGAAGAGCTCTATGGGCTTCTCACAGAAAATGAAGAGCTTGTATCAAATGAGGCGCTTGAGACATTTTCACAACGATTCGAGCAATTTCAGGAGCAAGCAGCCCTTCGTGATAGCCAGCTAGCCGCTATTCGGACATCGCTAGATGCCTTAGAGCAAGCGGGTACCTCTGGTAGGCAAAATTTAGTGGAGGAGGTTACTCATTTAGAGGGGGTCATCAACCAGCGGCTCGATACCATGGAGCGCCAGGTAGCCAGCGACCGAACCGCTACTGAAGAGCAGTTGAGTATCTGGCGGGAAAATGTCGAGCAGCAGTTAACGCAGCTCTCTTCTACTGTCGCTGAAGTTAATACTCAAGAAGAGCCTGCTAGCCAAGCTGAATTAACAGCGCTGGAAGCGCAGTGGACCCAGCGCTTAAACACGCTTGAGAGCGACTTACGGCAGGTCCGGCAGGCGCAGCTAGCCTTTAGTGCGCAGATGGAAATGCTGCGCAATTAAATAGCAGCATCACGATGTGGAATAAACAAGCCACTAAGCCGGTGATAGGGTTAGGGATATAACGGTATGGGAAGACAACGGCGGTGGCCTACGGCCAAACAAGTGGCGTATTTACTGGTGCTGCCGCTGATGTCTGCTTCATCGGTCTCTTGGGCCCTTGAAGCAGACATCAGCGGTGTTGATGGGCGTGTGCTAGTTAATATTGAGGCCTATTTAGAAAATATTGAGGCCGACCAGTACACCGATGCCCGCTTGGAAGGTGAAATACGCCAGCGCACGCAAGAAGCCATGCGAGTATATGGCTATTACGAACCTGATATTACTGTCGAGCTAGATCAGCCGCCCATCGCCGTGCGTATTGAATCAGGGCCTCAGGTAGTGATTGAAGTACTCGACATCAGTATTACAGGGGATGCGAACAATGACCCCCCTTTCCAAGACGCGCTTGATGATTTTCCTTTAAAGCAGGGGGAACCGCTGCGTCATGCCCCCTGGGACAGTCTACGTAGCCAGTTTGCCGGTCTAGCTATTGAGCGGGGCTACTTCGACTGGGGCTTTTCTGATCGACGGATGGAAGTGCGCCCTTACTTGGAAAGCGCTCGCCTCTATATGGCCTTTGATAGCGGGCCACGCTATCACTTTGGCGATACATTTATTACGGGCAGCCATATTGAACCTGAGCGGCTGCGACAAATGCAGACGTTTCGTGCTGGTGAGCCTTACCTAGCGGAATCCCTGGCCCGCTATAATCAGCGTTTAGCTGAAACAGGATGGTTTAGTTCTGTCTCCGTACGGCCCCGGCTGGAGACAGCTCAAGAATTGACAATCGCTCCGCCGAGCGGAGGGTCGCCCTGGTGGAACGAAGCCACTGCATCACAGCCTGAACGCTCTAGAGTAAGTAGCGCAGCGCTTGCCAGTGCTCTCAGTATTAACAGCCGTGACGATACCCGCTTGCCCATCGATGTCAGTGTCGAGCCGGCAGATCGCCACCAGTTTGAGGTAGGTATAGGTTATGCCACAGATGTAGGCCCACGCCTGCGTTTTGGCTGGCAGCAGCCATGGATCAACCGGTTTGGTCACAGTCTGGATCATGATCTCTATCTTTCCGCCCCTGAACAGCGTTTTACGGGGGTATACAATATTCCGCTAGAGGACCCGATACGGGATAACTACCGCCTGCAGTATGGCGTGCGCAATATTGACGATGGCGACACAAAATCCTTGGAAGGCACCGTAGAAGTGGCTCGGCGTTGGGAATTTGAGAACCGTTGGGTACAAACGCTCTACTTCCGCACAACGTATGAAGACTTTACCCAGGGCGGCCAAGCTGATGAGGTTTGGCTGTTTTATCCAGGGATTCAGTGGTCGC
Organism: Vreelandella aquamarina; assembly: GCF_900110265.1. Lineage (GTDB taxonomy): Bacteria > Pseudomonadota > Gammaproteobacteria > Pseudomonadales > Halomonadaceae > Vreelandella > Vreelandella aquamarina. The sequence goes on from NZ_FODB01000001.1 coordinate 58,449, forward strand.
GAACCCGCACTCGGCCTCAACGTTTTCCTCTGTGGGGCGATCGTCAGCAGTTATCGATTGAGTACTCTGACAGAGCCTGGGGGTCTGACGCCAAATTCACCCGGCTAACCGGCGATACCGAATGGATTCGCACCATCGGCAATGACAACCGCTTTTTAGCTCGATTAAGCATTGGCGCTATCGAGACCGGTGACTTTGACAAGCTTCCGCCATCGCTGCGTTTCTTCGCAGGCGGTGATCGCAGCGTACGCGGTTACTCCTACGAGAGCTTGTCACCGCGTAATGAAGAAGGTCGCTTACGTGGCGGCCAACAAATGCTGACCTCCACATTAGAGTATCAGCGTCGTGTTACGGGAGACTGGTGGGGTGCCACCTTTATTGATACAGGGGATGCGTTCGATAATTGGGGCCCGACTGGCCTTAAAACAGGTGCGGGCGTGGGCGTGCGCTGGGTGTCTCCCGTTGGCCCGATACGTTTCGACATCGCACATCCCTTTGATATCGACGACGCTTTCCGCGTGCACTTTTCGATTGGTCCAGAATTCTAGGAGAGCTCTTTGGCTAAGGTTGATTCAAAAGCGCCCCAAAACCGTCAGATGCTCTCACCTAAGCGCCGTACTTGGTTAGCATTCTGGAGCCTGTTACGCCTTATCATCGTATTGCCGTTATGGCTGTTTGGGTTAATTGCCTTAGTTGCCGGGGTAGCGCTCTCCCCCTGGGGAACCGGGCAGCTGTTTTCCCAAGGTGAACAGCGTGGTTTTTTCACCTACGAGCAGCAAGAGGGCGCGCTACTGGACAGCTTTCGACTGCAAGGCTTTCAAATGGCTGTTGGTGGCACTCAAATTACGCTAGCGGATTTTGAGCTTGCCTGGGCAGAAGATTGCTTGCTATCCGGTCAGTTATGCTTAGACACGCTACGCGTTGAAGGTGCAGATATTCGCTTAGCTGAAAGCTCAGCAACCGAGGAGCCGCCACAGGAAAGCAGTCCACCGTTCAGCATTTATCTGCCGTTTCCGATTGAACTGCGCGATATCGCTCTCAATAACGTACAGCTGACGCTGGCCGACGGTACACAAGTGGGCTGGGAAGCATTTGCTACTTCCATAACCGCCGAGCAGCAGCAAGTCACTATCGCACCTACCACACTGGAAGAGCTTTCTCTCTACTTGCCGCCATCTCCCGGCGTGCTGTTGACGCAAAAGATAGATACATCGCTAAACGCCGCCGGTATAGACGGCGCTATTCAGCTAGCTCAGCCGGCGAAGCCTGCGGCTGACAATGAGGCTATTGCCCTTAGCGAGCGTGAGCGGCTTACGCTTCCCGAGATTCAGCTGCCGATTAACGTAGAGCTGGCATCACTGTTAGTCACTGACATAACAATAAGTGGCGCTGCTGAGTATCAGATTGAGCGACTGCTTGTAGAAGCTCGGGCCGAGGGCAGCGACATAACGCTAAGCACTCTGGAGCTTGCCACACCTGATGCTGACGCCACCTTATCTGTCAATGTCACTCTAAGCGGCGACTACCCACTGGATGCTGCGATTCGTGCAGAACTATGGCTACCCGAGTTATTCCCAGCACTTAGCGGTGAGCAGGTGGCACTGAATCTTTCTGGTAGCCTTGCTGACCTGACCGCGAATCTCAACGCAACCGGGCCCGTTAATGCGTCATTGACTGCGCAAGTAGATGCGTTAGCTCCCACGCTCCCATTTGAAGCGCAACTAGAGAGCGACCGTTTGCAGTGGCCGCTATTTGACAACAGCGAGATTCCAGAGGCGTCATCGGAAGAACCTGCCACTACAGCTGAGAGCTACGTGCTGGAAAACCTTAGCCTTGGTGTCAACGGCAGCCTGGAGGCCTATCAAGTAACGCTTGAAACGAATGCCGAAGGCCCACAAGTGCCTGCCACCGCCATCCGTTTGAGTGGAGAGGGCGATTTAGCCTCTTTCCATTGGTCACCTCTCACCCTCACTATTAATGATAGTGCGCTTAGCAGCGAGGGCCGGGTAAGCTGGGAAGAGGCGATTGAGGTCGATACCAACGTGCGCTTGGAAAATGTAGATCCATCGCTGTTTGTTCCGCAGCTAGCTGGCAATCTAAGTGGCGATATCGTCGCCAGCGTACGCCAGCGCGGCGAGCGCTGGGACATTAGCCTGCCGGAGCTAGATATCCAGGGGCAGCTACAGGAGTACCCACTCACACTCAAAGCTTCTCTTGAGGCTAACAGCGAACTGGAAGTTGATATTGAAGAGCTGCTCTTTACCCAAGGTGATAACCGTCTAACGGCATCAGGACAACTCAGCCAAGAGGCGATGTCTCTTGAGGCCAATATCGCGCTGAATCAGCTCCAAAGCTTACATCCTGATCTAGCAGGGACATTAACCGGTGATATTCAAGCCCAAGGCAGTTTCTCCCGGCCAGAAGTGGTAGTAGAGCTGAATGGTCGCAGTTTACGCTTTGCTGAAAATAGGCTAACTACGCTCTCTCTATCGGGTAATGTCGAGGGTCTTGACGACCCCGATCTCAATATCGAACTGGATCTGCAAGGCGTTAATGCAGGTGGGCAAGCGCTAGCGTCGGTCGCCCTTGACCTCACCGGGCGACTTTCCGAGCATGCCTTGCAACTCAGCACCACAGGCGAAGCCGATAACGTTCTGAGCCAAGCTAATTTGGCCTTAGACGGGCGCTTTAACCAGCAGGCTCAACAGTATCAGGCGCGATTAACCCCGCTGGAAGTTGATTCAGAAGCGGGGGACATTCGCTTGGAAGCGCCGCTGGATATCACTTACAACCTTGCTAACGGCCAGGCGCGCTTAACACCTTTCTGCCTACGTCGGTTGCAGGGTGGCCTCGTATGCTCTGAAGAGCCCATTACCGCGTCAGCCGACCAAGGGCGTGCAGTGCTGAGTGTTCGCGAAGTACCCATGGAGATGCTGGAACCTTTCTTGCCAGAGGAGTGGAGCTTTGAAGGTGATACCACGGCGGATCTAGTAGCCAACTGGGGGCAGGGAGGCGCCCAGTGGCAAGCCAATCTTCAGCTGCTCAGTGAGTTAGCCATCACGGCAGTCAATGATTATGGTCAGCCAGTAGAGCTTCCCACTATTAATCTGGATGCGAAAATTGAAGCCAATCAAGCACAGGCCCAAGCGGATGTACTGCTTGCTCTGTCGGAAGTAGGTGAGCTTACGCTTAATCTAGCGGTAAACGACCCATTGGGTCAGGGAGCGCTTGATGGTCAGCTACGGGCAAATAACATCACGTTAGCCCCCTATCGCCCTATGTTGGTGGGTATGGATGAGCTTGAAGGCGGCTTAAATGGCAACGTGCAAATTGGTGGCACCACAAGCCAGCCTGATTTACAGGGTGAACTAGCCTTACGCAGCCTGCGTATTAGCGGGCCCGATATTCCCATTACTATTGTGGATGGCGAGCTGGCGGTAGCCTTTGATGGCGAAGAGGGAAATATAGACGGTTTTCTCGCTGCCGAGCGAGGCCGGCTTTCGATTAGCGGTAACGCTTATTGGCCTACCGATGAAGCGTGGCGTATTGGCATAGACCTAAACGCAACTCAAGAGCCTTTGTTGGTGGTATTACCGCAGTTCGGTCGCCTGGAAGCCGCGCCAGATATTCGCATTCGTATTACCCCAAAGCGTCTGCAGGTACGGGGCAATGTGGATCTTCCCTGGGCTCGCTTAGAGGTGGGTGATCTACCTTCGTCAGCAACATCGCCAAGCCCGGATGAAATTATCATTACCGAGCGCGATGATCGTGAGGCTGAACGGCAAGCACGTCTTGCGGCAGAGGCTGGGAATGATCCCAGTGCAGCTGATGAACTGGCAGACACCGGCATGGCTCTGGATGTGCTGATTACACTGAATCTTGGGCGCGATATGCAAATTGCCGCCTATGGCCTGGAGTCAGGATTGGGCGGTAGCCTGGAGATTCGTCAGGATAGCGGAGCGCTTCAGCTGTTTGGCGACGTCAACTTAGTAAATGGTCGTTTCCAGGCATTCGGGCAAGATCTATTGATTCGTCGTGGTCAACTGATCTTTAGTGGTCCTCCGGGCTTGCCGGTGCTAGATTTTGAGGCCATCCGCAACCCGGATGTCACCGAAGATGATGTGATTGCAGGGCTGCGCGTAACAGGCAATGCCGAACAGCCCAATGTGATGATCTTTTCAGAGCCCGCGATGGACGAGACCCGTGCGCTATCGTATTTGCTACGCGGCCGCGCGCCGGATGCTTCAGGCGGTGGTGTTGATAGCGCACTAACCACTGCGCTCATTGGTATGTCCCTTGGCCGCACCGGTGGGGCCGTTGGCTCTATCGGGGAAGCGTTTGGGATTGATGACCTGACACTTGATACCACTGGGGCGGGTGACGACAGTCAGGTAGCGGTGAGTGGCCAACTGTCTGATGATCTTCGCATTAGCTATGGCGTAGGTATTTTCTCTCCAATTGCAGAACTAACCTTACGCTATACGCTATGGCGGAACCTGTATCTACAGGCGGTGTCTGGTGCTAACCAAGCCGTTGACCTAATTTACACGTTCACGCGCTCAGGCGATCCTTATATTTATCCGCAGCAATAGAATAGAAGAGGGTGTTATGACGCTATTTACGAAACATCAAGCACCAGAAGGGCGCGATACACCCATTGAGACCAGCGACCTTCATACCATTACCGGACACTCTATACACCCACCGTTTGCTGAAGGTTATGAGGAAATTGTGTTGGGTATGGGATGCTTCTGGGGGGTAGAACGGCTGTTTTGGCAGCAGCCGGGGGTGTATGTGACGGCAGCGGGCTATGCTGGGGGCATCACGCCCAATCCAACGTACAAAGAGACTTGTACAGGCTTAACAGGGCACGCCGAAGTTGTCAAAGTGGTGTATGATCCACAACGGGTAAGTCTGACCACACTGCTGAACATCTTCTGGGAACAGCACGATCCTACGCAAGGTAACCGTCAAGGTAATGATATTGGTAGCCAGTATCGCTCTGCTATTTTCACCACTACCGAGGCCCAGCTGGCGGCTGCTAAGCAAAGCGCAGAGGCGTTCCAAGCAGCATTGCAACGCGCAGGCAAAGGGCGTATCACCACAGAGATCAAGCCACTCGACGTGTTCTATTACGCCGAAGCGTATCACCAGCAGTATTTAGATAAAAATCCTGGCGGTTACTGCGGTTTAAAAGGTACTGGTGTTACGTGTCCCATTGGTTGAGGTCCAAAAATATGCTGCTTCATCGCCCCCTTCAAAGTCAGGTTGCCCGTTCTGCCGGAACCTTCGTGGTGTTCGGTTTATTTAGCCTTGGGGCTCACGCTGAACAAGCGCCCGCAATGCCACAATCGGTTGATGACACACCTTTTGGTAGTGAGCGTGAAGCAGTTATCTGGCGACAGGATGAGCTAAAAGATCTAGAACGCCTGCTTCGTCAGCTGCGCTTTGACTTAGTCAATAATCAAGACGCTCGTGGTGCAGCCCCGCGCCTAGCGGAGCTGCAGGAGAAGGCTACTCAAGCCCACTTATTACCCGCATTTATTGCTGGAACCCATGGGCGAGGCTCTGATGCGAAACCAGAAATATGGGAAGAATGGGATGACTTTTCCGCTGGGTTTGTCGATTTGGAAGAGAAAGTAGGTGTCTTAATAGACGCTGCGGAACAGGAAGATTATCGAGCAGCTACACGGGCTTTTTCTGAGGTGGGTCTTAGCTGTCGAAGTTGTCACCGTGCCTACCGCTACGATTAACGAAGCGGTAGGCATCAGCGTTTAGTCGCTGGATTGAACGCGATCAATGCGATAAAGCGTTTCAACCTGCTCAAGACCACTGATAGTGCAGTTTAAATCCTTCACGCGACCGTCGCTCAGGCCGTATACCCAGCCATGTACCGAGATGGATTGGCCGCGCTGCCAAGCGCGCTGAAGGATTTTAGTGCGGCACAAACTGTTGACCTGGGCCTTCACATTCAACTCACACATGCGATCAATTTGATCTTCAATGGGCAAGTGATCGAGTGTGTCTCGATGGCGGTTGTACTGTTCACGGACTGAGTGAAGCCAATAATCTACCACGCCACATTCACCACCCGTGACAGCTGCTTTAATACCACCACAGCCATAATGCCCAACAATCATGATATGGCTTACATTGAGGACATCCACCGCATATTGAACAACCGACAGCGCATTCATATCGGTGTGGTGGAGAAGGTTAGCGACATTGCGATGCACAAATACTTCGCCTGGTGGCAGGGCGATAATCTGGTTAGCCGGTACACGGCTGTCCGAACAGCCAATCCATAGATAGTCGGGGTTTTGCTGGCTAGAAAGGCGTTTGAAATAGTCCGGATCCTCTTCACACATCCGTTCAGCCCAAACGCGATTATTATCCAGCAGCGTAGCAATTTGATCAGACATCGAATCTCCGTGAGATAACATTATTCAGGGGTTGAGGGAGTCCATGCGTAGCGCAGCAGCATTTTTGTTACAAGGTAGGGCGTTTTAACCCCCCCTTGCACAGAAGGTCAATCTTAGCGCTTACCTTAGCAGAGGGTAAGCACGGCAGTGGATAGGAGATAACCATGTCAGCGGATGCTGCATATGACTTCGATTTATTTGTAATTGGAGCGGGCTCAGGTGGGGTTCGCGCGGCACGTATGGCAGCAGCTACCGGCGCACGCGTTGCTGTTGCGGAAGATCGCTATTTAGGCGGTACTTGTGTCAACGTGGGCTGTGTACCCAAAAAGCTATACTCGTATGCTGCTCATTTTCATGACAGCTTTGATGATGCGGCAGGTTTTGGCTGGCGGCTGGCCTCACCAGCAACCTTCGATTGGCCTACGTTAAGAGATAATAAAACCAGCGAAATCAAACGGCTTAACGGCATCTACCAGCGCATGCTAGAAGGCGCAGGGGTAACACTGTTTAACGCTCGGGCCCGCGTTGTTGATCCGCACACAGTGACACTAACCAATGCAGATGGCGAAGTGAGCGTCAGCGCCGAAAAAATCTTACTCGCGACAGGCGGCTGGCCCTGGGTACCCGAGTTTCCAGGGAGCGATCTTACCTTAACCTCTAACCAAGTATTTGACTTAGATAGCTTTCCTGAAAGGTTTTTAGTACTGGGTGGTGGCTATATTGCCGTCGAGTTCGCCAGTATTTTTAACGGATTGGGCAGCGAGACACATTTGATTTATCGAGGAGACCTGCTTTTAAAAGGGTTTGACCAGGAAGTCCGCGAGTTCACGTGTGATGAAATGGCCAAAAAGGGCGTTAACCTCCATTTTTCTGCCAACATTGCGCGCATTGAACGGACAGAGGGTGCTCTGCAGGTTGAGCTAACCACTGGGGAAACCTTAGAAGTGGATGCGGTGCTTGCCGCAACTGGGCGCAAGGCGAATACAAGCGGCCTGGGTATCGATGTACTGGGGATTGAGCTAAACAGCGAAGGCAAGCTGTCCGTGAATGAGCGTTATGAGACGCAGATTCCTTCAATACTAGCTTTGGGTGACCTAATCGCTGGGCCTGAATTAACGCCCGTCGCTCTGGCAGAGGCGATGCAACTGGTGGATATTCACTTCCATAAAAAAACGCCTAGGCCATTGGACTATGACACCATTCCTACAGCCGTTTTCTGTCATCCCAATATCGGTACGGTAGGCTTATCTGAAGAGGCGGCTAGGGAGAAGTTTTCCAAAATACGGGTCTACCGCACTGATTTCAGAGCCATGAAGCACACGCTTTCCGGTAGCCAGGAGCGCATGTTGATGAAGCTGATTGTCGATGACGCCAGCGATGTTGTTGTCGGTGCTCACATGGTAGGTGAAGAAGCAGGCGAGCTGATTCAGGGTATTGCCATCGCCGTTCGAGCAGGCCTTACCAAAGAAGATTTCGACCGTACGGTAGGCATTCACCCCACTGGGGCCGAAGAGTTCGTCACCATGCGAACCCCCGCGCGCTATTAACCTTATTGATCAACGACTAAAGGCGAGCTTCGGCTCGCCTTTTTTGTCTCGCGCATCGGTATCACTGATCTAAACTCTGATGGTAGCCAGAAACTTGATGCTAGAGTACGTAACGCTCGTTTGATAACCAAAAATTATAGAAAATACAGGGATGAATAATATGGTTTTTGAATTGCTCATAATCAGCTGTTATAATGATTCTCAAATTCGCTACAGCGAAGCATAACCATGAGTACGCCTATTAAGCCTTTTACACCTTCTGCCGAGCTGGCTCGCCCAACCGTTGCTGATGCCGTGGTAGGCCATGCCGAAATGCCGCTTTTTATTCGTAAGCCCAATGCTGATGATGGTTGGGGGATTTACGAACTCATCAAAGCGTGCCCGCCGCTTGATGTTAATTCAGCCTACGCTTATCTGCTGCTAGCAACGCAGTTCCGCGATACCTGTGCTGTGGCTACCAACGAAGAGGGTGAAGTAGTTGGTTTTGTATCCGGTTATGTCAAAGATAATGCCCCTGACACCTATTTTTTATGGCAAATCGCCGTAGGTGAAAAAGCTCGGGGCACAGGTCTGGCACGCCGTCTGGTGGAAGCGATTATGTCGCGCCCTGAACTTGACGACGTTCACCACTTAGAAACCACGATCACCCCTGACAACCAAGCATCGTGGGGGTTGTTCCGTCGCCTAGCTGCACGATGGCAGGCACCTTTGAACAGCCGTGAATACTTTTCTACCGAACAGCTTGGGGGAGAGCACGACCCGGAAAACCTAGTACGTATCGGGCCATTCCAGACGGACCACATCTAAAGGCCGTCTCGATAGATCGTTTTCCCGCTCGTGTTGCCCTAGCTGTTTTAACTCGCTTAGCTCACATACTTGATAAGGAGGTCGCTAATGCAGACCCAAACACTCGAACGCATGGAATCCAATGTTCGTACCTATTCACGTTCGTTTCCTGTTGTCTTTACCAAGGCACAGAATGCGCGGCTGACCGATGAGAATGGCCGTGAATACATTGATTTTCTCGCCGGCGCTGGCACGCTGAATTACGGTCACAATAATCCCCACCTTAAACAAGCCATGATTGATTATCTCTCCAGTGATGGAGTGGTTCATGGCTTAGATATGTGGACAAGCGCTAAGCGTGACTACCTGGAAACCCTTGAGAACGTCATTCTGAAACCTCGTGGACTCGATTATAAAGTCCACCTGCCGGGACCAACCGGTACTAACGCAGTGGAAGCGGCCATCCGTCTGGCCCGTGTTGCTAAAGGTCGCCATAACATTGTGACCTTCACCAACGGCTTCCACGGTGTGACCATGGGCGCCCTGGCAACCACCGGTAACCGTAAGTTCCGCGAGGCGACGGGGGGCATCCCCACGCAAGGCGCAAGCTTCCTGCCATTTGATGGCTACATGGGTGAGCATGCCGACACGCTGGACTACTTTGAAAAGCTCTTAAACGATAAGTCAGGCGGCTTAGATATCCCAGCGGGCGTGATTGTTGAAACTGTGCAAGGCGAGGGCGGTATCAACGTCGCAGGCCTGGATTGGCTCAAGCGCCTAGAAAGTATCTGTCATGCGCATGACATCCTTCTCATTGTGGATGATATCCAGGCAGGCTGCGGTCGCACGGGTAAATTCTTCAGTTTCGAGCATGCAGGCATTACGCCAGACATTGTCACTAATTCGAAATCGCTCTCAGGCTTCGGTTTACCGTTCGCACATGTGTTGATGCGTCCTGAGCTCGATAAGTGGAAGCCTGGCCAGTACAACGGTACGTTCCGTGGCTTTAACTTGGCGATGGTGACGGCGACCGCAGCGATGAAAAAGTATTGGTCTAACGACACCTTTGCGCGTGATGTTCAGCGTAAAGCGCGTATCGTTGAAGAGCGCTTCCAAAAACTGGCCGCTATGCTGACAGAAAGTGGAATGCCGGCGACCGAGCGTGGTCGTGGTCTGATGCGCGGTATTGACGTGGTATCTGGCGATATCGCCGATAAGATCACCAGCCATGCGTTTGAGCACGGTCTCATCATCGAAACCAGTGGTCAGGATGGTGAAGTGGTTAAGTGCCTTTGTCCGCTAACTATTCCGGATGAAGATCTGCTGAAAGCCTTAGATATCCTTGAAGCGTCAGTTAAGTCTGTTATTAAGGCATAGTGTAGCGTTACGCTAAATCGTCACACGCCATTACGTCCCTTACAGGAATAGGCAGCCAACAGCTGGCTGCCACGCAACGGAGCACGTTTATGATCGTTCGTAATCTCGAAGAAGCACGTAAAACAGATCGCCTGGTCACTGCTGAAAACGGTAATTGGGACAGCACGCGCCTTGTTCTGGCCAACGATAATGCAGGTTTCTCTTTCCATATCACCCGCATTTTTCCTGGCACTGAGACGCACATTCATTACAAAAATCACTATGAAGCGGTATTTTGTTATGAAGGTGAAGGCGAGGTAGAGACCCTGGCCGACGGCAAAATCTGGCCGATCAAGGCGGGCGACATCTACCTGCTGGACCAGCACGATGAGCACCTGCTGCGCGGCAAGGAAAAGGGCATGACCGTAGCTTGTGTCTTTACTCCGCCAATCACTGGTAACGAAGTCCATCGTGAAGACGGCTCCTACGCAGCGGCAGACGACTAAGCACTACTGTATGCTAAGTACTACTGTATAGTCCGTATGAAAGCAGCCTAGCAAAATGCTAGGCTGCTTTTTTTGCTAAGTATTGATCAGCCGACCATCCGGCTGCAGGTACATCCAGTCATCCATGGTGAAACTTAATAGACGCCCAGCTACATCAATATCGATCGGGTAGCGCATATGGTTTGCCAGGTAATGGGCTTTATTTGCTCAAGCAACTGATCAGCAGAGTTCGCATAATATATATTATGTTAAATCAGCTAAACTAGACGAATGAAAAACCGCAGCCATGTTGGACAAGCGGTCACCCTTCTCCTTATCATTCGTGCTCTTATTGTCCAAGGATATCCCTCGTTATGCGCTCAGGTGTTTTATGGCTAATGGCCGGTTTGTCGATGTCGTTTGCAGGCTGCGCAGTGACACAGCCAGAGTCAAATGAGCCGCCGCCGTTAAGCGAGGCGTCTTTTAATACCCGCATCCTTGAGCTTGAGACATCACTGGCCCAGCAGTGCGACGCCTCTACCGCGTTCATTGAGCAGCAGCTCAGCCAGCAGCAGGTACTGACGGCAGATGTTCGTGAGGTGGGCAGCCTGCTGCGCCATTTACGTCAAGAAGTTGCCAGTTTGGAAGCGCGTAGCGAAGATCCCGTCATTATTCGCGAAGAGTGCCGTGTTGAAGAACCCGAAGATAATAAAACACTGCTTGGCCGCAGCGAATGGGTGGGCCTGCCTAGCATTGGCACCTATTTAAAGGCGCGGGTCGATTCAGGAGCCAATACGTCATCCTTATCTGCTTCCGAAATCACTCGCTTTGAGCGTGATGGTGAAGACTGGGTGCGCTTTAAGCTGGCACTGAATGAAGATGACGTGGTTGTAGAGCAGATTCGCGACGAGTGGATTGAGGCGCCTATTGAACGCCGCGTTAAAATCATCCAAGCATCTGGCGAAGAGTCCCGCCCGGTAATTTCACTGTTGATGACTTTAGGGCCAATTCGTGAAAACGTCGAGTTCACTCTGAACGACCGCTCGCATCTGGATTATCCGGTACTGCTTGGGCGTCGTTTCATGATGGATATAGCAACGATCGACGTTGCTGAAACCTATCTGCATGACCGCCCCGAATTCCCGGGTGGCGAACCCTCTGAAGAAGCGGCTGATGATGAAGCGGCCGATCAAGACGATACTGAAGAGTAATCACACTCCCCCGCCGCTTTACGCTGAAAGGAATCACCATGTCACGGTTGCCATTTTATTTTATCGTTGGATTGCTGCTGCTGGTTGGTATCGTCGCCAGCGTGCATCGCCATTTGCAGTTTGAGATTCCCTGGTTTCCAGGCGAGCAGCGTCAAGTATGGGAGATTGAAGCGGTTATTAACTTCAACGCTCAAAATGGCCCGGTACAGGTCGATCTAGCGCTGCCATCCCACCAGGCAGGATTCCGTGTATTGACCGAAAACACGGCATCTTCTGGCTATGGGCTGGCTTACCTGGCAGATGAGCTGGGTCGGCGGGCGCAGTGGACCATCCGTGAAGCGGTGGGCAGCCAGCAGCTCTATTACTCCGTTCAGATGCTGGTATCACCTGACTCTCGCGCTCCCATACAAACGCCGCCCGGCATCCCTGCTGTTACTCCCTGGGAAAGCCCCTACGATACGGCCGCTAGCCAGCTAATTGATCGTGCTTGGGATCGTAGCGCCAATAACGCTACGTTTGCCCGCGAGTTAATTCTCGATATTAATGGAGAGCGTCAGGGAGAAAATGCGCGCCTGCTGCTAACCCAAATGCAACCGTCAGCTCTGATTGTGCGCTTGCTGAATCAAGCAGGCGTGCAGGCCAGAGAAGTAAGCGGCTTACTGCTGGAAGATGGTCGTCGCCGTCAAACCCTCAGTAGTTGGATTCAGGTGTTTGACCAAACTGCCGAAGAGTGGACGCTGTTTAACCCAGCGACCGGCGAACAGGGTCAACCCGAGAACTTGCTATTATGGGAAACTGGCGGTCGTGCGGTGCTTGAGGTTCAAGGTGGCACGAATTCCCGTGTTTCCTTCTCAATGCTAACCCACTACCAGCCTGCTTCGGCGGCGGTGCGTAACCACTACTCCGACGACACGCTGCTAAACTTCTCGATTCACAGCCTGCCGCTGGAAGAGCAGGCGCTATTCCAGACGATCCTGTTGATCCCGATCGGTGCGCTAGTGGTTGTATTCCTGCGCGTACTTGTGGGTGTGAAAACGTCAGGGACCTTTATGCCTGTACTGATTGCTCTGGCGTTTATTCAAACCAGCCTACTGACCGGTTTGATTGGTTTCCTGCTCATCGTGGCGGTTGGCTTAATTATCCGTAACTATCTCTCGTACCTCAATTTGCTCTTAGTCGCGAGGGTCTCGGCGGTCATTATTACGGTCATTGCCATCATCTCGATCTTTACCGTGCTGGCGTACCGCATGGGCTTGAGCGCCGGGTTAACGGTGACGTTCTTCCCGATGATCATCTTGGCGTGGACCATTGAGCGGATGTCGATCCTTTGGGAAGAAGAAGGTCCCAAACAGGTATTGGTACAGGGCGGGGGCAGCCTGCTAACAGCGGTGCTGGCATTCCTTGCAATGAATAACCCGTGGGTACGCCACATCACCTTCAACTTCCTGGGTGTGCAGCTCATCTTGATGGCCTTTATTCTGCTATTGGGTAATTACACGGGCTATCGCCTGCTGGAACTTCGTCGTTTCAAACCCATTACCGAAGATGAGAAGCCTTCATGAGCTGGCTAAAAAACTGGACGTGGCCGACCCGCCTTCGGGATAAAGGCATTGTGGGTATGAACCGGCGTAATATTCGTTATATTGGCCGGTACAATGCGCGCCGGTTATATCCTCTAGTGGATGACAAGCTCAAAACAAAGCTACTGGCTCAGCAGTATGGCATTACCACGCCCGAACTCATCGGTACGGTGACGACACAGTTTGGCGTTAAGCATATGAGGGACATGCTTGACGGCCATCAGGGCTTTGTTGTCAAGCCGGCCAAAGGGAGTGGTGGTAAGGGTATTCTTGTTATTGAAAAGGTAGAAAATGGCCTTTTCTACAAACCCAGTGGTACCAGCCTGACGATGGAAGACATTGAGCGACACGTCTCAAACCTTCTCTCGGGCCTTTATTCATTAGGCGGCTCGCCCGATGTAGCGGTCATTGAAACGCTGATTAACTTTGATGAAAGCCTACTTGAGTACACCTACGAGGGTGTTCCTGACATTCGCGTGATTGTCTTTAAAGGCTATCCGGTGATGGCCATGATGCGCCTCTCCACGGCGGCATCCGATGGCAAAGCTAACCTTCACCAAGGGGCTGTCGGGGTTGGCTTGAATATCGCCACTGGAGCAGCGCTACGGGGTGTGCAGTTTGACCGCCCTTGCTATAGCCACCCCGATACGGGGCATGACCTGGCAAGCCTTGTCGTGCCCCAGTGGGAAACTCTCCTTCACCTGGCGGCAGGCTGCTACGAGATGACCGGCCTTGGCTACCTGGGGACCGATATGGTGTTGGACCGTAAACACGGGCCAATGCTACTGGAGCTCAACGCCCGCCCCGGCTTGGCAATTCAAATGACCAACGGTGAGGGACTACGTCGCCGGCTGGACTTGATTGAGCGTCAGCCTGATAACGTGCCGGTGGCTAAGCGCGTAGCGTTCGCCCAGCACCATTTTGCGCGTAAAAGCGAGCTGGTCGATAACCCTGACACACCCTCGGCAACGGCGTAGACTACACGCGAGACGTTCAACGAGTTATCTAATGACTGAAGCGAATACGCTATTGCAGCAAGCAGAATCTCAGTGTCACACGCGGGGCGTTCGGTTTACCCCGATACGCCGCCGGGTACTTGAGCTTATCGCAGAAAACGGTGGCGGCCTCAAAGCATATGATCTGCTGGATCAGCTCTCCACTGAGCATGCCGCTGCCCGCCCGCCTACTGTCTATCGCGCGCTGGAATTTCTGATCGAACAGGGGCTGGTGCATCGCATTGAATCACAAAATGCCTATGTGGCTTGCGCATGCCCAGAGCACGCCCATGGCTTCCAGCTACTTATCTGTCGCCAGTGCGGCTACGTCGAAGAGCTGCACCTTGATGAAATTAGCGATCAGCTTGCCGCCCTTGCCCAGCGCCAAGGCTTCAACGTTGAGCGCCAAACGATTGAGCTTCAGGGCTTATGTCAAGCATGCCGATCCGTGAGTAATGCCTAATGTCCCAATTTGATGAACTCGCCCCTCAACAGCTTTTTAAGGCGTTAGAGTCAGCGACCACAACAACCTCCCTGCCCAAGCTTGCAACGCTACTAGATGCCGTTCGCTTTAATGAAGACGGCCTGATTCCCGCCATTGCCCAGCAACATGATACGGGCGAAGTACTGATGATGGCGTGGATGAACCGAGAAGCCCTGGAAGAGACGCTAACAACGCAGCGAGTTTGCTACTTCTCACGCTCGCGCCAAAAGCTATGGCGCAAAGGTGAGACATCTGGCCAGCAACAGCACCTTAAAAGCGCAGCGCTAGATTGCGATGGGGATACGCTGCTGGTTAAGGTGGAGCAAACTGGTCCCGCGTGCCATACCGGCCGTCGCAGCTGCTTTTATGTGTCGCTCGGTGCAGACAGCGCCAAGATTACCAGCGAGCCATTGATTGACCCGGCCACGCTATACGGCAAAAAAGCGCCGTGAAAAATTGGCTGTTCGCCATTAAACAGTTTTTTCTAAAGCTGCTAACAGCAGTGATGGTAGGCTGTATTCGTGTATACCAATACACCATCAGCCCACTGCTTGGCCCTCGCTGCCGTTTCTGGCCAAGCTGCTCTTCCTATACCATCGAGGCCATCCAGGTGCACGGTCCTTTCAAAGGCGGCTGGATGGCTGCCAAACGCATCGTGAAATGCCATCCAGGTAGCCCAGGCGGCATGGATCCGGTGCCCGGTGGGCGCAGCGAAGCGCTCTGCCGTGAAGATGACGACCGCCCTGCTGAGCGTTGCCGCTCAACCTCCTGCCGCCACTAACGTTTATCCTTGCTTAGCCACCTGATAGATACGCTCTAACATGGCGTGCAGGCCGTTACTGCGCGTGGGTGAAAGGTGCTTATCAAGCCCGAGATCTTTCAAAAAATGCGGCTCGGTCTGATTGATCTCTTCGGCTGTGCGCTCACTGTAGATACGCAGCAACACGGCAATTAGCCCTGATACGATGGCAGCATCCGATGTAGCCTTGAACACCAGTTTGTCGCCTGCCTGTTCATGGCACATCCACACGTTGGATTGGCAGCCTTGGATTTTATATTCTTCCGTGCGACGCTCCTCCGGAAAGTCAGGCAGCTGCTTTCCCATATCAATAATGTACTGATAACGGTCCATCCAGTTATCAAACATCTCAAACTCTTCGACCAGCTCCTGTTGGGCTAGCTCTGCGCCTGAAGTTGCCATGGCGTATCCTTTGCGTTGATGAATCACAGTCGCGGCTATTATAACGTTTCAGCCCCTGCTTTTGGGGGCGTTTTCAAGCGGTGGCGCTGCTGCTCTTGATGCCACTCATCGGCTTCGGTGTGCAAATAACGGCTGGTGGTATCTAGCTTGGCATGGCGAGCGCTTTCCGCTAAGTAACGCAGGCTAACGCCGGATTGGGCTTGATGAGTGATCGCCGTATGCCTCAGCCAGTGAGGCGTTGCTCGGCGAAGCGCATTCACATACGCAGGCTTACCGCCCTCCTCTTCTAGCACATCAGCGGCCTTGGCAAAGGTTTCCTTAATCAATCGGTAAAGCTGGTTATCGCTAATGCCTCGGCGTTTATCCAGCGCACGAATGATTGGCGCTGGCTCGTGGTAGCTTGGCAGTGCCTTTAGCCCTAGCGCTGCCCGCCATGTTTTCAAACTCTCCAGCATGTCATCAGGCACCGGTATACGAGCCTGTTTACTACCCTTGCCTATCACACTCCACCACCAGCGCCCCTCCACCTCATGAAAGTCATCCATTTGGGCGCTGGCCATCTCACTAATACGTGGAGCCAATAAATAGGCAAAGCTAAAGATGAAACGTCGACGCGCATCCTCGTACATGAGGCGAGCATCGTTACTGCTCAAAGGCTGGTTTAACCACTGCCAAAACCAGGCCCACAGCGGTTGCTCCAGATAGCGCTCTACGGCCTGCGACTGATTATTCATCCGTCGTGCTTTGTCGCGCATCAGCACAAAGGGGTTATGCCCAACCCACCCTGCCTCTACCAGCCAGCTAAATAAGCCCTGAAGAATAATCAAGCTCTGCCGGCGACTAGTGGGCGACAGTCCGTTTCTAAATGGCCGCCACTCAGGATGCTCCCTTGGTTTTGAAGGCCCCACCCACGCTGCCCGCGGCTGAGGGTCTTCTAGAAAAGCTTCAAACTGGCGCAGCGCCTCGCGGTTCATATCACATAAGCCTTTCCCTTGGCTGGCAAGCCAAAGCAGCAGTCTCTCCGCTTCTCGGCGGTAGCTTTTTAGCGTTTGCGGGCTGTCACGGTACTCCGCCAGCCATAGCCACACGGCTTGGTAGTCATTTTCCGCCTCGATTCGCGGGTACTGAGTAGACGCGAGGACAGATTGGCTTGTTGGCCAGTGCTCCTCCTCTATCAGGCTTGGCATTTCAGCGCTCTCTTCGTCGTTATTCAATGGGTTAAGTGTGGCGCTACGCCTTATAAAATTCAAGATAATGGGCGTAATCTTGAATTAATACACTATAAGATAAATAATATTACGTTTTATGTATTACGTAATTATTGTGTTTTTTAGACACAACCACGACAATAGCGCTCTCTAACTGCAAAGGATGACGACCATGGCACGCAGCGGAATTCAGTACAGTGACGTCCAGCACGCGATTGATACGCTGCTGGCCCGCGGGGACACACCCAGCGTGCAGCGCATCCGAGAAGTGCTCGGCACCGGTAGTTTTACGACCATCAGTGAGCATTTCCGCTTATGGCGTACCGAGCGTGAGCAGAACCGGGATGTACCGCCCCCCAAAGGCGTGCCTGAAGTAGTCGTTAATGTCGCCAGCGAGCTATGGCGCGAGGCCCAAGACGTCGCTAACCAAGCACTGGTTCACTACCGTGAAGATGCCAATCGCCAAGTAGAAAGCGCTCAACAGGCAGCTGCCGAGGCTCGACAGCAGGCGGCAAACGCCGAGCAGCGTGAAAGCGCACTGGCTGCTCACTTTCGCCAGACCGAAGAGCGCCTTGAAACACTTAATCGAGAGCTGGCAGAGAGCCAAGCCAATGAGCGCCACTGGCAGCAACAAGCAGAAAAGCTCCACCAGGAAGCTGCCCAACACCGCCATCAGCTAGACCAAACCCAGCAAGCGTTAAAAGAAGCGCAAACGCATTACAGTGAAAAGCTCGAAGAGCAGCAGAGGAGTTGGGAGCAGCGCTTAGCCCAAGAAGAGCAGCGCAACGAGGCATCAGAAGGAAAGTTGATGGCGCTATTGGATACGTTACGACAAGAACGCGCCCAGGAAGAGAGAGCGCTGCAGAAGCGCCTACAGCAGTGGGAGCAACGAGCAGATGCGCTGAGCCATGAGCTGAAGCAAAAAAATGACGCTCTTCAGGGTTATCAGCAAGAGTGTAGCTTGCTCAAGCAGCGCATCACCGAGCTTGAGCGCCAAAACGGTGAGCTGCATACCCATCGCAGCACGCTCGAAGAGTCGCTAGAGAAAGCGCACAAAGCACTGGAAACTCAGCGGCAGCAAACGCGAGACAGTGAGCACTGGCAAGAGCAGCTATGGCAGCGCATGGCTTCCTTGCAAGCGCAGCTGGCAGACCTGCCCAGCACGCTCGCCAGTAGCAGTGACGACACACCAGAGACAAAAAAGCCATCCCGATAACGGGATGGCCAATAGTGGTTAGGGCATTAAAAGATTAGGAGTAGCCGTCCAGTCGGTTAAGACTTACTGGGCTCACCGCTCTGCTCATCGGGTAACTCCCAAGTGCCCTTTTCGGTCCATGGATCGTTTTCCGGAAACTCTTCGATATTGATTTCTGGCTCATCGTAGTCGGGCTGGAAGCGCAAATCGTAGTGCGCCGCCCTAACCATAGAAACCATCAGCAGCATGGAAATCAACAGCAGCGGCACACCGCTCACAATGCTAGCGGTCTGTAGTGTTTGCAGCCCTCCTAAGAACAGCAGAGACATTGGTAGCAGGGACAGCGTGAAGGCCCAAAACAGGCGGTGCCACCGCGATGGCTCTTTATCGAGCTTCTTTTCTGCGGCAGAAGAGAGAATGTAGGCAATCGAATCAAAGGTAGTGGCAGTGAAAATAGACAGCAGAATCACCACTGCTAACGTCACCAGCCAAGAGAGCGGCAGTTGGCTCAGCACCGCATAAAAGGCCGCATTAGCTGACTGATCGTTCATCACCTGGATAACGTCCAGCGTGCCTGAAAGCTGTAGGTAAAGGCCATAGTTGCCCAGGATGATGAAAAACAGCGCACAGCCCAGTGAGCCAAAGAAAATCGATCCGGCCACCATGGTTTTGATGCGGCGCCCTTTCGAAATGCGCGCAATAAACAGACCCACGGTTGGCGCAAATACCAACCACCAAGCCCAATAAAAAATCGTCCAGGATTGATGGAAACCGGTGTCTTCGAAGCCATTCAGATCACCGAAAGGCTCTGTCCACGTCGCCATTTGAACCAGGTTGCTGAGCATTAAGCCGATGGAGTTTAGGCCAGTATCCAAAATAAAGACGGTAGGCCCCATCACCAAGACAAACAGCAGCACGGCTAAACCAAGCCACATATTGATGTCAGACAGCATCTCGATGCCGCCCTTCAAACCGCGCCATGCACTTACCGCAAAGATCGCCGTAGTGCCTACCAGTACCGCAATTTGGCTGGTGGCATTAGGGGTGAAGGAGAACAGACCACCCAGCCCTTCATTGATCAGCGGTACCAGAATACCTAGCGACGTTGCGCCGCCGCCCAGCATGCCAAAAACAAATAGAATATCAATAATGTTGCCCAGCCAGCTTCTAGCCAGTTTCTCTCCTAGCACGGGGCGAATGGCTTCACTGATGCGTAGCACTTTATGTTTACGCACGTGCAGGAAGTAAGCCATGGGCAGTGCGGGTACAAGGTAGATCGACCAAGCAATAGGGCCCCAGTGGAACATACCGTAAGTCGCTGCCCATGCGGTTGCCTCTTCAGAGAAAGGCTCAATATGAAAGGGAGGATTCTGCAGGTAGTACATCCACTCGACCATACCCCAGAACACAACCGCCCCGCCGATGCCTGCTGCGAACAACATCGCGCCCCAGGAGAGCAGCGAAAACTCCGGCTCGGCGTCTACATCGCCCAGTTTGATTTGTCCTATATCGCTAAACACGATGTAGAACATAAAGCCCAGCGAAGCGACGCCCATGGCGAGATAGAGCACGCCAAAGTTAGTGGTCACGAAGCTTTGCGCTGCCATCACCCAGACGCGCCCCATCTCTGGAAACAGTATGAGCGGAAGCGTCACTGCAAGTAGCAGGCCCAAAGACCCAAAAAAGATAGGTTTATGGATATTAGAAAACACAGATGAGCGTTTAATGGCCGTCTCTCCATGGCACTTTGTTGGGAATTCTCTCGCCATAACGGCTTAGAGAATAGCTTTACAATAGTGTTACATGGAATAAACGTTGACTGCCAGAAGCGGCTTCTATCGTCGATCGTTTTTGCATATAAAAGCGCAACACAAAAAAGCCCAGCAGAGTTATCTGCAGGGCTTTTGCGACGCTAGCTTAAAGTATCTGAATGATGCTTTAGCGGTAATAAGCGTTTGTCGTGTCGGTATGGTCAGTCACGTCACGGATGCCTGCCAGTTCGGGGATGCGGTCCATTAGCGTCTTCTCTACGCCATCTTTAAGCGTGAGATCCACCGCTGCGCACCCCTGACAACCGCCGCCGAACGCTAGAATCGCCACGCGGTCTTCTGTCAGCTCGACGAGCTTAATCTCGCCACCGTGAGCCGCCAGCCCAGGATTGATTTCACTGTAGAGCGTATAGTTGATACGGTCTTCCAGCGGGCTGTCTGCATTCACCTTGGGCATTTTAGCGTTGGGTGCTTTAATCGTCAGCTGTCCACCCATACGGTCGGCATTAAAGTCGACAACCGCTTCCTCTAAAAACGCCAAGCTGTTTTTGTCGAGAAATACACCAATTTTCTCAAGCTCAAGCTTAACGTCGGTGGGCTCTTCTTCCCCAGGACGGCAATAGGCTAAGCAGGTTTCTGCATAGGGCGTACCGGGCTGAGTAATGAAGATACGGACAGCGATGCCTTCAACGTTCTGCTTTTCCAGCAGTTCCGCTAAGTAGTCTTGTGCGCTGTCGGTAATGTTAATGCCGGGCGCTTCGATAGTCGTGGTCATAAGGGATGTTATCCTCCCGTGGTAGTGGCAGTGCCACTTCACATGTCATTTATGCCTATGGTAAGCAAAACCGCGTGCCGACACAATCCCGAGTGTTTTAGTCGGCTATTGCTCTCGCCTATGAGTGCGGCTAATAAGGATGCTGCAATAACTTCACGGCCACGCTTGCTGCCCTATGGGGCGCCCTTTGGTATGATAGCCGCCGCTCAACTAATGACGACGACGATAAAAATATCCTTTCTGACTGAGACGCTGGAGATTTCCCCCTGCCATGGCTGCTAGTGATTTGACTGCTTCCCTCACCCAACGCCTTGCCCAACGCATCCTGATTCTGGATGGCGGCATGGGCACCATGCTGCAGAATGCCCAGCTCAGCGAGGATGATTTCCGCGGTGAACGCTTCCGCGATTGGCCGTCGGATTTAAAAGGTAATAATGACCTACTAGCGCTGACCTGCCCGGATGTCGTCGCTCGTATTCACCGCGATTATTTGGAAGCTGGCGCGGATATCCTGGAAACCAACACGTTTAACAGCACCCGGTTATCCCAGGCCGACTATGGCATGGAAGACTTGGTGCCCGAGCTTAACCGTGAATCGGCACGCTTGGCACGCGAAGTGTGCGATGCGGTTGCCGCCGAGACCGATATCCCACGTTACGTGGCCGGGGTGCTAGGCCCAACGTCACGCACGGCATCACTCTCTCCAGACGTTAACGACCCTGCAAAACGTAACGTGACGTTTGATGCGCTGCGCGAAAACTACTACGAAGCGGCCAGTGCCCTGATCGAAGGCGGCGCTGACCTGATCATGATCGAAACGATCTTTGATACGCTTAACGCTAAAGCCGCTATCTATGCGCTTGAAGAGCTGTTTGAGGATCTTGGCCGCCGCCTGCCGGTGATGATCTCCGGCACGATTACCGATGCCTCCGGGCGCACGCTTTCCGGGCAAACCACAGAAGCCTTCTGGAACTCCGTGCGTCATGCCAACCCGCTCTCCGTGGGCTTGAACTGCGCGCTGGGTGCTGAAGAACTCCGCCCCTATTTAGAAGAGCTCTCCACCAAAGCCGATACGTTTGTGTCTGCTCACCCCAATGCGGGCTTGCCTAATGAGTTTGGTGAGTACGACCAAACGCCTGAAGAGATGGCCGCCATCGTCAGCGAGTTTGCCCAGAGTGGTTTAGTCAACATTATTGGTGGCTGCTGCGGGTCAACGCCTGAACATATCCGTGCCATTGCCGATGCCGTGCGCTCTATGGCGCCCCGCAAAATACCCGAGCGCAGCAAAGCGTGCCGCCTGTCAGGTCTTGAGCCGTTTAATATCGAAGCCGACTCCCTGTTTGTTAACGTTGGTGAACGTACCAACGTGACTGGGTCGGCACGTTTTAAGCGCTTGATCGTTGAAGAAGATTTCACCACGGCGCTGGAAGTGGCCCTAGAGCAGGTTGAGAACGGCGCGCAAATTATCGACATCAACATGGATGAGGGCATGTTGGAGTCGAAGGAAGCCATGGTACGCTTCCTGAACTTGATTGCGGGCGAGCCGGACATTGCCCGAGTGCCGATCATGATCGACTCCTCGAAGTGGGACATCATTGAAGCAGGATTAAAGTGTGTTCAGGGCAAGGCCGTTGTTAACTCTATCTCTCTGAAAGAGGGTGAAGCCGCCTTCCGCGAACAGGCCACGAAATGTCGCCGCTTCGGTGCCGCCATTGTTGTTATGGCCTTTGACGAAGAGGGCCAGGCCGATACCTTTGCCCGCAAAACTGAAATCTGCGAGCGCGCTTACCGGCTGTTAGTGGACGAAATTGGCTTCCCGCCGGAAGACATCATCTTCGACCCGAATATTTTCGCCATCGCCACGGGTATCGAAGAGCACAACAACTACGCCGTCGATTTTATCGAAGCCACCCAGTGGATTCGTGAGCACCTGCCCCATGCCATGATTTCCGGCGGTGTTTCCAACGTGTCGTTCTCGTTCCGGGGTAACAACCCTGTTCGCGAAGCGATCCATTCGGTGTTCCTCTACCACGCCATTCGTGCCGGACTCACCATGGGTATCGTCAATGCGGGCCAGCTCGCGGTCTACGACGACCTGCCCGCCGAGCTGCGTGAAGCGGTAGAAGACGTCGTGCTCAACCGCCGCAGCGATGGCACCGAACGCCTTCTCGATATTGCCGACAAGTATAAAGGCGATGGCAGCGGTGCCGCCAAGAAGGAGGATCTGGAGTGGCGCAACTGGCCGGTTAACAAGCGGATTGAGCACGCACTGGTCAAAGGCATCACCGCCTACATCGAAGAGGATACGGAAGAAGCACGTGCCCAGGCAGCCCGCCCCATCGAGGTGATCGAAGGCCCGCTGATGGACGGCATGAACGTGGTGGGCGACCTGTTTGGCGCTGGCAAAATGTTTCTGCCCCAGGTGGTCAAGTCGGCTCGCGTTATGAAACAGGCCGTGGCCTACCTGATTCCCTATATCGAAGCGGAAAAGAGCGAAGACACCCAGGCCAAAGGCAAAATTGTCATGGCTACCGTCAAGGGTGATGTACACGACATCGGTAAAAATATCGTCGGTGTCGTGCTGCAGTGTAATAACTACGAAGTGATTGACCTTGGCGTGATGGTGCCCACCGAAAAAATCCTCCAGGCAGCCATTGAACACAAAGCCGACATCATCGGCCTTTCCGGGCTGATCACCCCGTCGCTGGATGAGATGGTGCACGTGGCCAAAGAGATGCAGCGCCGCGGTATGAACCTGCCGCTGCTGATTGGCGGTGCCACCACCTCAAAAGCGCACACGGCAGTTAAAATCGAACCGCAGTACGAGCACCCCGTTATTTACGTGACGGATGCTTCCCGTGCGGTAGGCGTGGCCGGTAAGTTGCTGGCCCCCAATTTGAAATCTGCTTACGTGGCCGAGATTCGCGAAGAGTACGAAAAAGTACGCGAGCGTAATGCCAAGCGCCGCCCGAAAGCCGCCGACCTGGATTACACCCAGGCACGTAAACGGCGCTTTCGCACCGACTGGAATAGCCACACGCCGACGAAGCCGAACACACTTGGCCTGATGACGTTTGACGATTATGACCTTGAAGAGCTGGTAGAACGCATTGACTGGACGCCTTTCTTTATGAGCTGGCAGCTCACCGGGAAGTATCCAAAAATCCTCAATGACGAAGTAGTAGGTGAAGCCGCACAGAACCTATTTGCCGACGCCCAAGTGATGCTACGCAAACTGATTGACGAAAAGCGCGTGCAAGCGCGCGGCGTGATTGGTTTATGGCCCGCTAACAGCGTGGATGACGATGTCATCGAAGTTTACGCTGACGAAAGCCGCACCGAGGTAGTCGAGCGCTTACACCATATTCGCCAGCAAACCACTAAAGGTCGAGATGGCATCTGCTACAGCCTAGCCGACTTTATTGCTCCTAAAGAGAGCGGTAAAGCGGACTGGATTGGCGGCTTCGCGGTCACCACTGGCCACGGTGTCGATGAGCTATCCAAAGCCTATGAAGCGGCCGGCGATGACTACAACGCCATTATGGTGCAGGCGCTTACCGACCGCTTGGCAGAAGCCTTTGCCGAGCGGATGCACGAGCGGGTGCGTAAAGAGTTCTGGGGCTATGCGCCCGAAGAAACGCTGGATAACGACGCGCTGATTGCGGAGAAGTACCAAGGCATTCGGCCAGCGCCTGGCTACCCGGCCTGCCCTGACCATACCGAAAAGGCAACGCTATTCCGCCTGCTTAACGCTTCGGAAAATACAGGTCTTACGCTGACTGAAAACTTCGCCATGTGGCCGGCAGCGGCCGTGTCGGGCTGGTACTTTTCGCATCCGCAATCCAAGTACTTCTCTACCGGCAAAATCACCCGCGACCAAGTTGAAGTGCTTGCCGAGCGTAAGCAGATGCCGCTGGAAGAGATGGAACGCTGGCTGTCGCCGGTACTCTCTTACGACCCCAGCTAAACCGTTCTAACGAATGTCGCCAGTGGTTCATCGCCAGGGAAAGGTCATGCGTTTGGCCTTCCCTATTATGTTGGGCATGCTCTCCCAGAGCGTGCTCAACCTGATTGATGCTGCGCTGATCGGCCATCTAGGCCAAGAGGCTCTGGCGGGCGTAGGCATCGGCGGTTATGCCATGTTTATGATGACGGCACTGGTCTTTGGGCTCTCCTCCAGCGTGCAGTCGCAAACCGCCCATGCTTCAGGTGTTGAAAAAGCTTGCACTGACCAGCCATTCACTACCCAGCCGCTTCGAGCTGGATTAATGATTAGCTTAGCCATTGGCCTGCCGCTCTCATGCCTTGCTTGGTGGCAAGCACCAGCCCTCATCCAACTGATCGCGCCCTCGAAGGAGGTAACGCAGATTGCCCTTGAGTACTTCCGCTGGCGCGTTGTAGCGCTCACGGTGATTGCGCTGACTCTTTGCCTGCGCGGCTACTGGAATGGATTGCAGCAGACGCACCTTTATCTGCGTATTATCGTGTTCGTGCATGTTGTGAACGTCGCCCTCAGCGCGGCGCTGATTTACGGTGTTGGATGGTTACCAGCATTAGGCGTGAACGGCGCCGCTATCGGCACCACTCTGTCGCTTCTGCTCGGGTTATTCATCTGGGCTGTCATTACGTGGCGACAATGCCCTCCGCTAACTCGCCTCTTGCCTCCATGGCATGGCGTGAAGGTTGCTCTGAAGCTCGCGCTTCCCCACTCGCTACAGCAGCTATGGTTTGCCGCAGGCTACGTGGTGCTGTTTTGGCTGCTGGGCCAGTTAGGTACATCCAGCGTGGCCGTGGGCCATGTGCTGGTGAATTTATCTCTCTTACTGATTTTGCCGGGAGTCGGCGTTGGCGTGGCCGCCATGAGCCTTGTAGGCGAGGCCCTAGGCCGCGACGATCAACAGGCCGCCCACCGCTGGGGCATTGACGCGTTAAGTGTTGCCGGTATGCTGCTGACTGTTTTAGCGTTACCCATGCTTGTTATGCCCGAGCCCATTTTAAGCATCTTCTTTACCGATGAGTCGCTGGTGCAGTTGGGGAGACTGCCGCTGCAAATCACCGGCTTGATGATTGTGCTTGATGCTGCCGCGCTGGTGCTGGCGCAGGCATTGATGGGCGCAGGTGCGCAGCGTACCGTCATGCTGCTGACGCTGGGCATGCAGTGGCTACTCTTTTTGCCGCTGGCCTGGTGGGTGGGCATTTGGCTTGGCTATGGCCTTGTCGGTGTATGGTTGTCGCAGCTCTTTTACCGGCTACTCAACTCCAGCAGCTTTTTGTGGGTATGGCAGCGACGCCGCTGGCTAGCCCACGGCTTTAAAATTGACGCTTCTAAATAGCATTTAACGATAAAAAGATAATTATATATTCTTTTGTAGAATATGACGCCCGCGTTAAGGTGACGGTACATTACCGTCCGTCTCGACGTGACCATTTCGCTTTTAGCAGGATCGTGCCCCATGTACCGTTATGATATTCACGACCAAACGCTGGTTGACGAGCGCGTAGCTCAGTTCCGCGATCAGATGGAACGCTACCAAGCTGGACGTTTGGGAGAAGAAGAGTTTCGCCCGCTACGGCTGCAAAACGGCCTGTATATTCAAAAGCACGCGCCGATGCTGCGCATTGCCATCCCATACGGGATGCTAGCAGGCGCCCAACTGCGTGCACTGGCCGATATCACCCGCCGCTACGACCGCGGCTACGGTCATTTTACGACGCGCCAAAACCTGCAGCTCAACTGGCCTGCGCTGGAAGACGTGCCAGATATCTTAGCTGAGCTGGCCAAAGTACAGATGCACGCTATTCAAACCAGCGGCAACTGCATTCGTAACACCACTAGCGACCAGTTTGCTGGTATTGCCAACGATGAAGTGGAAGACCCACGCCCCTGGTGCGAGCTTATTCGTCAGTGGTCTACCCTGCATCCGGAATTCGCCTATCTGCCACGCAAATTCAAAATTGCCGTGAGCGGTGCTGCCCAAGATCGCGCGGCTATTCAAGTGCACGATATTGGCCTGCGCCTGTGGCGCAACGATGACGGCGAGCTGCGCATTAAAGTGCTGGCCGGTGGTGGTCTGGGCCGCACGCCCATGATTGGCGATGTGGTGCGCGAAGACCTGCCCTGGCAGCACCTGCTGACGTATCTTGAAGCCTGCGTACGGGTTTACAACCAGTTCGGCCGCCGGGACAACAAGTTCAAGGCGCGCATTAAGATATTGGTGAAAGCGCTAGGCATTGAAGAATTCCGCCGCCGGGTTGATGAAGAGTGGGCCTACCTGAAAGATGGCCCGCAGACCCTTAACCAAGCAGCGGTCGAGGCAGCCAAGGTACACTTCCCTGAACCCGACCGTCGCCCGGTAGCAGCGAGCGCCACGGAAGCTTTCGACAAGCTACGCAGTGAAAACCGCAGCTTTGCGCGCTTTGTGACCAATAACGTGACCGACCACAAAGTGCCGGGCTACAAAGCCGTCACGCTGTCGCTGAAGCGCCGTGAGCACGCACCGGGGGATGTCACCGCTGACCAGATGGAAGCCGTTGCTGATTTGGCTGACCGCTACAGCTTTGGTGAAGTGCGTGTTACTCACGAGCAGAACTTGGTGCTATCAGATGTGCCGGTTGACGAGCTAGAAGCGCTGTGGAAAGAGCTGGATGCGCTCGGCATGGCCAACCCCACTGTTGGCACGCTGAACGACATCATCTGCTGCCCCGGTGGCGACTACTGCGCCCTTGCCAATGCGGTCTCTATTCCAATTGCCCAGGCGCTTCAAGAGCGGTTTGAAGACTTAGATTTCCTCTATGACCTTGGCCCGCTGGACCTGAACATTTCAGGTTGCATGAACGCCTGTGGTCACCACCACGTCGGCCACATTGGTATTTTGGGGGTCGATAAGAAAGGCGAAGAGTACTACCAAATCTCGATTGGCGGTAACTCCACCGATGATGCCTCGCTGGGTAAAATCTTGGGCCCCTCTTTCTTCCGTGAAGACGTGCCGGGCGTGGTTGAGAAAGTGCTGGAAGTCTACGTGGCCGAGCGTCACGAAGATGAGCGTTTCTTGGATACTTATCGCCGCATTGGCCTAAAACCCTTTAAGGAGCGTGTTTATGCCCAGCAATGACACCCAAACCGAAGTGGTTGAACAAACCCCGGTTCATGTAGATCATTTAATTGAAAACGGTAAGCTGGCCGCTGAAAACGCCTGGTGTGTCTCATACGATGCCGAGGCGCTACCCGAGCAGCGCCCTGCGTTTGTTCCACTGGCGCTATGGCAGGCGAACCAGGACGATAACGAACTCGCCCCTCTGCTCACGAGTGACACTGAACTCACTACCGAGCTTGGCAGCACGTTGAAAGGCGCTTCTGCCATTGCTGTAGACTTTCCGGCATTCACCGATGGTCGCGGCTACACCATCGCTCGCCTGCTGCGCGAGCGTTATGGCTATACAGGCGAAATTCGTGCGGTTGGCGATGTGCTAGTGGATCAGTTGGATTACATGCGCCGCTGTGGTTTCTCCGCCATGGCACTGCGTGATGACCAGCATCCAGAGGATGCCCTTCGCGCTCTGAACGCCTTTAGCGTACGTTACCAAACCGACGTTGAAGAGCGCCAAGCGCTATTTGAAAAGCGTTTAACGGCTAGCCATTAAACCGCTCTACTGCACTACAAACGCCGACAGGGGCCAGCCCTTGTCGGTGTTTTTGGTTTAACCACGCCGTTTCTGCTGGCGCTCGCGATTATTGGCTTTGGCGCGATCACTTTTACGCAGCATCACCCAGGTTGCGCCTAATCCCCCTTCCGAGGGCTGAGCCGATACATAGGCTTGCACCTCATCAAACTGAGTGAGCCACTTGGCAATATAAGAGCGTAGTACGTTGGCCGGGCTATCCAGCTCCCGCCCACGGCCGTGAACGATTAATACCGAGCGCAGGTCGTGCGCATAGGCCTCTTGGATGAAGGGAAACAGCATTCGCCGGCACTCTGCCAGCGGGCGCCGTAGCATGTGCAGTTGCGCCTGCACACTGTAGCCACCGTGCTTTAATTTATCGACGACCCCTTGTTGAATGCCCTCTCGGCGAAACTCAATAGGATCAAACGGGGGCAGCAGATCAACAAAGTCGTCGGATAAAAAATTACGCTCATCTAAGCGCTCTGCAGCGCTTTCACGTCTGGCCAGCTGGGCTTCTGAGGGCCGTTGACGTTGGGGGCCTGTGTCTGCACGGTTACGCTGGGGAAGTGGCTTCACATCGCCAACGAGTGCGCGGAAATCCATCTCATCACGAAGTGACTGGCTCATAACAGGCTCCTCCGATAGGGTCCGATGCTTAGTCTGATGCCTAAGCGACGATGCTTATCGTAGCAAAATCACCGACACTGCTTAAGACTTGTCTTACGGCGGTCAGTTCTTCACCCTAGATAGCCATTCGTTGCCTAGGACATCAGCATGATTTGGTTAAAGCGGTTAGTGGTAGTCTCGCTACTCTGCCTAATGGGAGTGGCCACTTGGCTATGGTTGACCATGCTTAGCCCATGGTTCTACGAACGCCCGGAAGAGCTGCCGGACATCGAACAGCGCACGCAACAAGTCTTTGTTTATGGCACGCTACGTTACTTGCCCATTCGATGGGTGGTGATGGGCACCTCAGGCTCGCCTAAGCCTGCCCGCCTAGACGGATTTGAACGCCAAGGGCTGGATCTTTCCCGCAACGCAGACAGTCATGTCGATGGCCTACTGCTGACCGTTTCACCCGAGGCCTTGCAGCGGCTGGACCGCTACGAGCGGCTGGGCATTCGCTATGAACGCGTTGAACAGACACTCGCGGATGGTAGTACTGCCTGGGTATACGTGCGACTCCCCATGGTAAGTGAGCTCGACATCCACCCTCCTGCCCACCGGATAGCTCTGGTAACATACGACTAGTTTTTTGTGGCCGTAGAGTCCCACCGACGGTCGCCACCCCTACTGTTTAGGACACGCCATGAGTGAAGCCACGCCGTACGTATTAATTCTGTATTACTCCCGTTCAGGAGCCACTGCAGACATGGCACGCCAACTAGCTGCGGGCGTTGAAAGCATCCCTGGTATTGAGGCACGCTTGCGCACCGTGCCAGCAGTGTCGCCAACCTGTGAAGCGGTGGATCCAGAGATCCCAGAGGAAGGGGCTGTTTATGCAGACCTGGATGACTTGCGCCACTGCAGCGCGCTAGCGTTAGGTAGTCCGACGCGGTTTGGCAATATGGCAGCACCGTTAAAGTATTTTCTCGACACCACCAGTAGCCTCTGGATGAACGGTGCGTTAATTGATAAACCCGCCAGCGCCTTCACCTCCACGTCCAGCTTGCATGGCGGCCAAGAAAGCACGCTATTGACGATGCTGGTACCGCTACTCCATCACGGCATGGTGTATGCGGGCATTCCCTACAGTGAAACCGAGCTGCTGAACACTCAGCACGGCGGCACGCCTTACGGGGCTAGCCATGTGGCAGGGGCGCGCAGTGATCGCCCGGTAGACGAGCGCGAACGGGTTCTGTGCAAGGCACAAGGTAAACGGCTCGCGAAACTAGCGCTGGCAATGCACAAGATGCGCCTGGAGGAAGCACCATGAGGCAGTGGTTAGAGGGGCTTGAGGAGAAACACGGGCTCGATAAATTAACCCGACAAGCACGACAGTTAGTAATCATCAGCTTTGTGCTGCTACTAGTGCTAGTGATTTATCGAGGCTTCTTTGTACAGGGCGATACGTTTAACTGGCGGCCAGTCGTGGCGTTTGTGCTTCCACTGGTACTGTTCTTGCCGTCTATTATTGGCCAGCGGGCTCGTGGGCACGCCTGGCTTGCGTTCGTTAGCCTACTCTACTTTACCCAAGGCGTTATGTTAGCCACGCTGCCGGGGCAAGGCATGCGCGGCGTGCTGGAGGCCTTAGTAGCCCTGGCGCTGTTTACGGGCTGCATGGGCTATGCGCGCTTTCGCAGCCGCCAGCAGCGCCTTAACGGCTAGCCACTGCTAATAAAACCAGAGCCAGCCACTCACGCCTGCTGCTACCAGCAACGCGCCAATCGCATAGCGCTTTTGTGCACGGTAAGCGGCAGGCTTTTCATCGGCTGGCACGTTTGAAAAACGCTTCACACCCGTCAGCATAGCGGGCACTAAGCGCTCGCCCTGCAGTGTATGCCAAACCAAACCCACCAGATGTAAACCAATCAATATCAGCAACAGGTCGCTATTCAACGAATGCAGCCGGGCTAGCACATCACCTACTGCAGGGCCCAAAAGCCCATAAAGCGGCGCCTGAAAGAAAATATCGTCGCTCAGAAATAGTCCGCTGAGCGCTTGAAAACCCAGTGACACTAGTAGTAGCACCACCATCCACCCGCCTACCGGGTTATGGCTTGCATAGTGCGATGCACGCCGTGTCATCAGCGCTTTGGCGTACCCGGCCGTCTTCTTCGGGCCGTATAAAAAAGTGCTAAACCGAGCGTAGGGCGAGCCTACCAACCCCCAAATAAAACGAAATACCAACAGGCCAATAATGATGTAGCCTGACTGAGCATGCACTTCGATAGGAAATAAAAACGGTTGCCCCGTGGTTTTGGTGGTGTAAAACGAAATTACCACCGCCGCCAACAGGGACCAGTGAAACAAACGAATTAACTTATCCCATACGGCTATGCGTGTCGTGCGACTCTGCATCAAGCTATCCTCTAACGTTATACTGGTAGAGTTTCTCATTTATTGCTGTTTTCTCATAGAACGATTCAGCGCGCCTGCTAACGCTTTGCTACTGCTCTTATCGTTTGCAACCACAAACCGAACAACACTTGAGCTTTATCGGTAGACCAGCGAACATGACAATAATGCAACTTATCACTGCAAGGGAGCTTCACCGATGACACGAAAAATTGCCGACGTCAGGCGTGACTATGAGGGTGGGCGTTTAGAAGAAGCGCAAACCCCAGATAACCCGTTTGTCATGTTTGATGAGTGGTTCAGCTTAGCGCTGGAAAGCGAAGGCAAGGATGGCAATGCCATGACCCTCGCCACGGTGGACAGCCAGGGTCGTCCTCATGCACGCGTTGTGCTGCTTAAGGGATTCGATGAGCAGGGCATGGTGTTTTTCACCAACTACCATAGCTATAAAGGTAGCGAGTTAAACAACGTGCCTTATGCTGCCTTGACGTTCTGGTGGCCCTCCTTATCACGCCAAGTACGCATCGAAGGCCCAGTGGAGCAAGTGTCTGCAGAAGAGTCAGACGAGTATTTTGCCAGCCGCCCGCGCGGCAGCCAGTTAGGGGCTTGGATCGCAACCCAAAGCGTGGTCATTCCAGATCGCAACTGGATTGAGGAGCGTCAAAAGCGCTTTGAACAGGCTTACGAAGGCCAGGATATTCCGCGCCCTATCCATTGGGGCGGCTACCGAGTAAATCCTGAAATGATCGAGTTTTGGCAAGGGCAACCCAGCCGTTTGCACGACCGCCTGCGCTATGAGCGCCGTGATGGCGGTGAGTGGAGCCGGTTCCGTTTAGCGCCCTAATCATCTAGCGCGACATGTCATTCAACAAATGGCCTGCCGGTATTCCAGCAGACCATTTGTTTGAGTGTGGCTTAGGCTTAATCCGGCTGGCTCTCCAAGCGGTGCCGTTGCCACTCGCTGTCGGGTTCGTTTAGCCGTAACACTGCATCAATCACCTGCTCTTCCATGTTGTACCGACAGCGGAAGCCAAGGTGCTTCATCAGTGCCCGCATCGGGTGGTTATCCACCATGATCTTGCCGATCATTTCGAGCGTGCCGATGCTGGTGCAGTAGTCGATCATCTTCTTCATCAGCAGGCTGCCAATGCCCAGCCCCTGAAGATCATCCCGAATGATAATAGAGAACTCAGTGCGGATATTGTCTGGATCATTCCAAACCCTCACCACTCCCAGCATCTCCTTACTGCCATCATCGTGCTGATGCTCGGCAATAAATGCCATTTGCCGGTCATAGTTGATATGCGACAGGATGGAGAGGTCCCGCTGGGTAAGGTTCGACTTGTTGTGGAAGTAGCGAAAACGAATGCTCTCTTCCGATAGCTGGCGGTGGAAGGTAGTAATGAGCGGAGCATCCTCGGCGCGAATAGGCCGCACCTCCACCTGCCAGCCGTTATTGAGTGTGACCCACTCCCTGAGCTCTTCCGGGTAAGGCATGATCGCAAAGCGTGCGGGGTGCCCCAAATCCATCGCAAAATCGACTGCCAGCATGCCGTCACGGTTTAGCAGCAGCGGGTTGAGCTCCAAACCACGCAGATCCGTCAGGTCAGAGGCCATTTGTGACAGCTTAACCAGCAGTTGGCAAAGGTGCTGAATATCTCGCTCGGGGTCGGCAGAGTGCTCACGAATCAATGACGCCGCATGAGTGCGGCCCACTACATCTGAGGCGAGGCTCATATTGAGCGGCGGCAGCGCCACTTGGCGGTCGGCAAGTACGTTAACCTTGTAACCGCCAATACCGAAGACGATCAGCGGCCCAAACACGGGGTCTCGCGTGATGCCTGCACAAATTTGCATAGAGTGTTTGCCACGCTGCATGGGCTGTAAGCAGTACTCACGAATGGCGTGTTCGGGAAATTTCTCTTGTACTTTATCGCCTAACCGCCGCACGCCCTCAGCGACTTGCTCCGGCGTTTCCAAGTCTTGCAGCAGCCCAGCGGAAATTTTATGCGGGTGCTTGCGATAGCGATAAGGCCGGCAGTTACCCTCATGAACCACTTTCAGCGCCTTGGGTCCCGGAAAGCGCTCGGCGACCACCAAAGCCTCTTCTGGCGAGTGCACATAGGCGCTGGTGGCGGTAGGAATGCCGTAAGCCTCCAACACTTGTGCGGTTTCAGAGTGGGTGAGTGTCTGCCTGCCCTGCTCTTTTGCTTGCTTGATCAGTGCCCGGCATTCTGCACGTATTTCCGGGCTGGTAGAAAACGGCAGGCTGGGGGGAATTTCATGCAGCAGCGCCTGCACACGCTGGTAATCCACCATGTGCATAAACGCCTTCACTGCCTTTTCAGGCGAGGTATAGGTAGGAATCCCTGCCAGGTTGCAGACATGGCGAGCATTTAGCGCTTCTTTCAAGCCCATCCAGCTAGTGAGTAAATTACGCTTAAAGGTTTTACGGTGATCGATCAGCGCTTGGGCGGTGACCTGGGAAGGCGCTAACCTCGTGGGGGCATGCACTACCAGCACGGCATCCACATTAGGGTCAGCGGTGACGATTTGCAGCGCCTCCACAAAGCGCTCTGGCGTCGCGTTACCGCCTAAGTCCACAGGGTTTTCACCCGGCTTACTCATATCCACTTGGCTTTTATGCAGCGCCGCCTGGGTGTCTGGGCTGAACTCAGCGAGCTTGCCACCCGCGCTAATCAGCTTATCGATGGCCAGCATGGCAGGCCCAAGCCCGTTGGAAACAATCGCCAAACGGTCGCCGTGTAGTGGCTTCATGCGTGATAGCGTCTCCAGCGCATCGAGCATTTCATCCGAATCGTTTACCCGAACCACGCCTGCACGGGCGAAAGCAGCATCGAACACCACGTCGCGATTGGCGATTCCCGGTGTAGGGGGCATGCTGGAAATATCCGACTGCGGCGTGCGGCCACTTTTGATCGCCACCACCAAACGGTTACGGGAAGCATCCCGTACGGAGGTCATAAAGTGCTGGGCATCCGTTACCCGCTCCAGATGCAATAAGATGGCCTGAGCAGGGGAAAACTGGTTCACATAGTCGATCAAATCAGGCAGCAGGACATCAACGCTGTCCCCTACGGTAATCAAATGGGAGAAGCCAACATCGCGACCCGCTGCCCAGTCGATCATCGCGTTGGCCAGCATCCCTGACTGGCCTAGGTAGGCGACCCTGCCGGCTTTAACCGGCTGGCTGGCGTAGGAGGCATTGAGCTTTTTGCCGGGCACAATCAGCCCCATACACTCCGGACCAAGCACACGAATGCCTGACTCCCGGGCAGCTTGCAGCATGCGTTGGCGAATAGAGCCTTTATTGTCCTCATCACGGTCAAGGTAGACTCCACCAGAGAGCACCAAAGCTGCTTTTACGCCAAACTTTCCGAGCTTTTTAATCAGTTTGGGGACGCCTTCAATAGGCGAACACACTACTGCAAGGTCTGGCACTTCGGGCAGCTCATCAACCGTACGCACACAGTCAACGCCAAACACCGTCTCGTAGCCCCTCAGGTTAACGGCCCAGAGCTTACCTCTAAAACCACCCTCTTGAAGGTTGCCCAAAACCAAACCACCCAAGGACTCAGGCTTTTCAGAGGCACCGAACACGGCTGCCGAACGAGGTTCGAAAAAATGATGCAAAAAACGTGTGCTCACGAATGTACCTCCCCTGGAGTGAATGACTACTGTGTACGACTTATTGACACTGTCGCGCAAGTCCTCGTGGCGATTAAGGTAGCTTTATTGTTATCGGAGCGCTTGCATGATCACTGCCTACCTTACCCACCCCGACTGCGCATTGCACCACATGGGGCCAGAGCACCCTGAAAGCCCACTGCGGCTGGAGGCAATTCGTGCGCGCCTATCACTCTCTGGGCTATTGCAGCAAACCATGCAAGCCGATGCGAAAGAAGCCTGCGATGAGGCCTTGGCAAGAGTACACCCCCTTCGCCACCTAAATGCGCTGGAAAAGTGCCTTCCCAAAGAGGGGATTGTCACGCTGGACAGCGACACCATGATGAACCCAGATAGCCTAAAAGCCGCCCGGGTGGCCGCTGGCGCAGTCGTTCGTGGTGTAGATCAGGTTTTCAAGCGTCAAGCAGATAACGTTTTTTGCGCCGTTCGTCCGCCTGGGCACCATGCAGAAGCTGCGGATGCGATGGGCTTCTGCTTTTACAACAACATTGCCGTGGGAGCCGCTCACGCAAAGGCCAAATACGGTGCTAAGCGCATCGCCATTCTCGATTTTGATGTGCATCAATGTAACGGCACTATCGATATTTTTAAAAATGATCCCGAAGTACTGATTTGCACTAGCTTTCAATACCCCTTCTACCCGTGGCGTTACCTGCGCAGCGAATCGCAGAACGTAGTGAACACGCCGCTAGAAGTAGGCACGGCAAGTCAGGAGTACCGTCGCGTGATAGAGCATCAGTGGCTGCCCGCGCTGCACGCATTCAAACCCGACCTGGTGATGCTATCGGCAGGTTTTGATGCCCATAAAGATGACCCTATGGGCGACATCTGCCTAGAGGATGAAGATTTCTACTGGGTAACACACTTGGCTATGGAAATCGCGGCGCTCTACGCCGATAACCGAGTCGTGTCTGTGTTGGAGGGTGGCTACAACCCCACGTCATTGGCTAGCGGTGCCGAAGCACACCTGAAAGCGCTCTTGGGCCTGCCTTTCACCAATGTTCCCTAGCCGCACCCGCAGTTAGGGAGCTGTGGTACTATGCAGCCACCATGTTGCCCTCCATTCTACGTGACCGTTATGACCGCCACTTCTGAAGAGCACGCAGCGCTGCGCATCGCGTCAGGGCGCAAACCCTTTGTCGAGCCGTTACGCCTGGGCGAGCGCCTCAAGCAGATTCGCCTTGCCAATCAGTGGACGCTGGAAGATGTGAGCCAGCGCACCGGCATTGCCCGCTCCACGCTCTCCAAAATCGAGAACGATCAGGTGTCGCCGACGTTTAGCGTGGTGCAGAAACTGATTAGTGGTCTCAATATCGACCTGCCCCAGCTCTTTACGCCACCAAAGCGCGAACGCTACACCATGGGTAGGCGCGATCTCACGCGGAAAGGAAAAGGGCAGTTGCACCCTACTCCCACCTACGAGCATGAGCTGCTAGGCCATCAGCTCGCCCAAAAGCGCATGATCCCGTTCAAAACCATCGTACGGGCGCGTAGTTTCGAAGAGTATCACCAGTGGGTGCGTCACGATGGCGAAGAGTTTTTGATGGTGCTGCACGGCGACATCATGCTCTATACAGAGTTCTATGCGCCGCTGGTACTGGCCGAAGGCGACAGCATCTACTTCGATAGTGACATGGGCCACGCCCTAGTCTCTACCAGCCAAGACGATGCTGTCGTGCTATCGGTGTGTACCCGAGGGGATTTGGTTTAGCGCTAAGGTTGCTTACTACAAGCAGTTCGTCGGCTTCGGCAACCCAGCAATACGAGCCAAACGTTTCGGCGGGCTGCCGGGAAATAGGCTCATTAAATAGACCGAGCGCCCTTTTTCCTCGCCTAATGCTTGCTTGGTGGCTTTGACTAGCGGTCGCATCGCTGGTGCCATTTCATAGCGGGCATAAAAATCCCGCACCACGCGAATGAGCTCCCAGTGCTCCTCTGTAAGTGTTAGCGCTTCATCCTTAGCTAACAAATCGGCAACCCCCTCGTCCCAGTCCCCCTGCTCTACTAAATAGCCCTCAGGGTCGAGTTTGATTTGTTCATCAGCATCAAGATAACGGTATAAAATTTCATCACTCATTGATTTAGTACCATGATAGAATCTTAGTATGCTGCTCAGTCAGTTCGACAAAGCCTTCCATATCCACCAGGATTGCTTGGCTATTGAGCGCAGCTCCGCTTAAGCCGCGAGAAGCCGCATCCTCTTTTAGCACACACACGCTCACATCAGCCGCCGCATCCCAACCTTGCCAATCAGCATGCAGTAACGCCTGCACGGCATCTTCAATCAGCAAAATACCATCGCCCTCCGCAACGGTAGAGAGCATCTGCGCGGCCGCTTCACTGTGCGGGGGCTTGTTCAGAACATGTAACATGTTGCTGCCCGTTTAAAAATTCATGACATAGGAGTGACGCTGTACCAATTCGGGTAACGTATCGTCGGCCACCACCGTCGCCCCATCCACTAGTTGGGCTGCTTGCAAGTTCAACGCATCCAGCGCGCTTTGAGGCACTAGCAGCTGGTCGATATCATACATCTCCAGCATATCAATGGTCGGTAGCGTTGCCTTTTGTCCTGGCGCACCGGCTGCCTGCTCTTTGAGAAGCGCCAGCACTCCCTGGCCAAGAAACAATAGACTAACCGTTTGGCCAAAAGCCGCAGCGACCAGCGCTACATCTAGCCCTTCTCTCAAGGCATTGGAGCTATAGGGGGCATGGCGAATAATCACTAGCCGTTCGTGTTCATGACTCATTGGGCGCTCTCTCTAGGCAAATGTGATTAAACGGTCACAGCGCTGCTGAAGCGTCAGCAGTTGCCCTAACCCGGTTAACTCAAATGGCGCATCCAGATTAAAGTGCGCTTGCCCATGGCGTTTCGCCTCAGCTTCACTCATTACGCCACGGCGCAGCGCCGCCGCAATGCACACGTCCAGCGTCACGCCATGCCCATGATGCAACGCTATCCAAGCGTCGCGCATGTTGAGCTCATCCTGTGGAGGTGTCATTAAGCTGGAGGCGTTATGAATCCCTTCTTGATAGAAGAATACGCCCGCCACTTGATGGCCTCGGCTGATCACCGCTTTGGCAAAGCGCAGTGCCGAATGAGGTGCCGCACTTGTGTAGGGGGCACCCATGACTAATAAGCCGTACTCCATTGCATCGTCTCGTGCCAATTCAACGAAAAAAAACAGACCCTACTGAGTAGGGTCTGTCATTGATATCACTTCGATCAAGTGATCGCGTTCTTACTACCCAATCAATCGTTGCTCATGATGCCCAGAATAGACAGCAGGCTGACGAACAGATTGTAGATAGAAACGTACAGCGTCACGGTCGCGAGAATGTAGTTGGTCTCGCCAGCGCGGTGTACGATTTCACTGGTTTGATAGAGAATCGCGGCAGAAGCAAACAGCACGAAGCCAGCAGAAACCATCAGCGACAGCGCAGGAATGTTGAAGAAGATGCCTGCAACCATCGCCAGAATCAACACGATGGCACCTGCCATCAGGAAATTGCTGAGGAAGCTGAAATCTTTCTTCGTGGTCAACGCAACCGCAGAGAGGCCGATAAACGTCAGCCCGGTCATAGCCAGCGCGTTCATAATCAGCGCACCGCCATTAGGCAACGTTAGGTACGTAGAAATAATTGGGCCCAGGGTAAAGCCCATAAAGCCAGTAAACGCAAAGGTCGACAGCAGTCCAACTGCGGAGTTAGCTGTTTTGTGAACCAGGAACATCAGGCCGTAAGCACCGATGAAGAATACAAAGATATTCATCTGCTGGATGCCCATCGCCACTGAGGCACCCGCGGTGACGGCAGAGAACAGCAGCGTCATTGCCAGCAGCGCGTATGTGTTGCGTAACACCTTATTGGCGCTCGCACTACTCACCGAACTGTGTGTTTGCGTTCTTGCCATATTCGAATCGTTAAAAGCCATGTATCTATGCTCCCTAGTAGTCATACTATCAACGGACAAGCATGCCGTTACCTAGTTCCAGACGCAAGTCTTTGTCTTCCACGCAATTCGCACGTTTTTACGCATCTCCTCTCGGCATGCTTTAACTCCCACATCGACTTGGACACTACAATGCGCTTTAAAATCCCCACTCCCCTCTCAGTAACGGGTATTTCTACACTTTCTGCCCTTACCTTTTCCACCTTATTACTTTCCACAACGGTCTATGGCTATACCCCTAGCGGCAAAGACATCACTTACGGCCTGAATGGCGAGAGTTTTGAAGGTTATTTGGTCTCCGCTGGAGAAGACGCTAAAGGCAGCGTGCTCATCGTGCCTCAGCGCTGAGTAGCTCGCCCCTCAAACGGCAACCGGCTGCCAGCCTTCTGGCGAGTAGCGCTCTAGGCCACCTTCTCCCATACGAGTAAGCCACAGCCAGCGGTGGTTGACTAAATCCGCCACCACCGGCTGGCGCTCAATAATCGCTTCGATGCGCTCTCTGGGCGCGTCGATTACCACGGTTAAGCGCAGCGGCTCGTGATGAAGCTTCTCGCCATCGCGCAGCGACTGCTCCGGCAGGCCAATGCGCAGTTGGGGCGAATTCCCCTCAATAACTCCCACATGGCCACCCACCACTGAGTGCAGCAGCTTATTACCCGCACCGTACAGCCCAGGCACCACGGTAGACGCGTAGTACTGCAGGTTGATCCAGCTGGCCACCAGCATCGGTGCCATCATCAGCCCTTCTAACACCTTACCTTCCGGATCTTCCTCTGGGCGGTATTCGTGCAAGAACGCGCGCCCGTCTAGCGCTTTCCCGTGGGTACGCGCCCGTGGCGCTAAAATAAGCGCGGCATTATTTACCAGCCCCCACTCAGGCCGTGGTTGCGACCAGTCGGCACCGCGCATAGCGAAGGTTTTCAGTCGCTCAATAGGGTCGGCGTCATCCACCCCCAGGTCAGGTGCCCGCTCAAGACGAGTAGCCTCACCCGCCACGTGTACACCGCTTTCAAATGCGGCCAGCGCGTCTTCTAGCGATTCGGGCATCTGCTCATCCCGGTAGATATGCACGCGGTCGGTGAGCGTGCAGTGGGTGGCGGCCAATACATAAAACGGGCTGGGCAACGTCATACCCTCGTGCTGCAAGGCCTGCTGTACTTCTGAGTCGTTCAGCAGCGCAGCGGCTACTCGCGCATTCATGCCACCGCCCTGCCCGCCACAGGCACCGCAGGTAAGCCCGGCGTGATGTGGGTTGTTTTCGCTTTGGGAGTCGTGGCCCACCAGTACCAGCAGCGACGCCGTGGGGGCTCCCAACAGCGTTAGCAGGTTTTTCGCCAGCGCTATTTTTTCATGGCGGGCAATTGGCTCGCCGTCGTAGGTGTGGAAAAGCCCGGCGGGCGCTTCGCACTGGGGCACGGTTGCCTGTTTACGCAGGCTGTCTTTAATCAGCTTCCAGCCCCAGGCAATGCCGGTTGTTTCCACCAGGGTAAAGGTTGAAAGCGGCGCGTACTTCGCATGGCGCACGCTTTGGCGCTGGCTCTCTTTTTGATAGCGCTGAACGCCCCGCTGCTGCGGCTGCAACGAGCCCACCCGATAAGTCGGTTTTAACAACCCCGGCACGCGGGGCTGGGCACGCCCAGGCCCTGTAGCCGCATCGGCCACCGGCATAGCGAAGAACCCCGCGACGCCTAATGTGGCAACGGTAGGGGTGGCCTGCTCTAAATGGCGACGGAACCGCTCAGAGCGTACATCGATACAGAACGCAGCCTGTACCTTGGGAGCGGAGGAAAACTCGGCACTCGGCGCGGCTAACGTTATGGCTAGCGTCCGCTGATAACCCAACTCATAGGCGTGCTGCCAGCACCACAGCGCCTCATGCGGAGAAGTAATGGCGGCACCGGCGGTTTGCCACTGGGCAAACCACTCGCTCTGTTGGGTGCTAGTGAGCTGCACAACGCCTATCCACTCCCATGCCAGTACCATGGCAGCCAGCTGGGTGATGCCCGCCTCTGCCTGCTGGTGGGCAGTATGCCAACCAATGCCTTGGCACCAGGAAGCCCAACCGTTAACCCGTAGCAGCAGCGTGTGGGCTAGCGCCTCAAACGCTTCTGGGGTGAGCGCCCAATCCTCGGCTATTTGCGCAACCGCTGCGGCGGGGTCATCTGGCAGAGTGTGTAGCGCCTGGCGCTGCGCTTTAGGCCAGCGCAGATCGTGCTGTGCCGCCGTTTTCCAGAAGTGATAAAGCGAAGGCACAGCACGGCTTGCCCAGCGCTGTTGATGGTGATCGAAGTAGCTCGCACAGCTCTCCGCCAGCGGTTCAAACCCGTCATGCCCTGCCAGGGAATCCCAGGCGCTGCGTAGCGGCGTTACCGGCTTCGGCGGTGTTGCCAAGTAGCTCACTAGGCTCTGCTCGGTATAAGCGTAGCCGCCTTGGCGCAGCGCCTGCTGTAGGTCTTGCGGGGTAATCCGGCCCGATTCCCAAGCGTTACGATAAAACTCGGCAGGCATGGTCATCGGCTGCCCGGCCCGGCGGCTGAGCGCTTGGCTCACCTGCTCAATGGGCTGATGCTTCAGGCCCCACCAGGGGTTGACCGCAATCCACTGGTCCAGCGGCCACACCGGGGCAATGGCATCGGTCGCGCGCTTTAGCGCATCGCGATACTGCTCTGGCGACGGCACTGACGAATGGTGTGAGGATGTGTCTACGGCAATAGGCTGACTCATGACCACTCTCCTTTTAAACCAGGGGCAAGCGATGAGGGACCCGTCCAGGCACGAATGGGGGCTACCGCATCCACCGCACGCTGAAACGGCAGTGCCAGGTAAAGCCCCTGGCTAAAGTGAACGCGCCAGCGGGCTACCCAGGCAGCCTGAGGGAACAGCGTGACGGCTACAGCGGCCAACACTAGGCTTGCCAGCATCAGTGTTCCTAAAAGTCCTGCCGTGAGTGTTAAGGGCGTGTAGGCGCTGGGCAGTGCAGGTGCCAACACGCTGTGTAGTAAGGCATACAGCGGCACCAGGGCAAGCGCCATTCCTACCAGCGCTAAACGCTTGGGTTTGGCGGTGCCCACCGGCATGCCCAACAGCGTGCTGCCCACCGCCAAGCTAAGCAGTGCACCCAGCAGCGGATTATGGCTAACCAGCGAGGGCCACAGCATCAGTACCATCGCCGCGACAGCGGCCGCAGGCAGCGCAAGAGAAAGACGCTGACGCAGCGGTGCAAGCGGCAGGCGCTCACAGCGCGAGGCCCTCACGGTACGGCCAGACGCCAAGAAGGAGTGGGCTTTGTAAAGCGAGTGCGCCAGCAGGTGGGCTAGCGCCAAGGTGTACGCCCCTACACCAATTTCAAACAGCATAAAGCCCATTTGCGCGCAGGTAGACCACGCCAAGGCATGCTTCACGGAGGTTTGGGTCAGCATTGTCATCACCGCGACCAGCGCGGTAAAACCGCCCACCGTAATCAGCAGGTAGTGGCCTAGCATTAGGCCATCAAACACCGGGAACAAACGCAGCCACACAAAGCCCCCCAGGTTAATCACCCCCGCATGCAGCAGCGCGGAGACCGGCGTGGGCGCTTCCATCACTTTGATCAACCAGCCATGCATCGGCACCTGGGCGCATTTGCACAGCGCCGCGATGGCCAGCGCCACCGAGGCAGCCTCCACCTGCCAGCCGCCAGAGGACGCCGCAGCGGCCGCAAACAGCTCAGGTAGCTGAAAGGTACCGAAACGTGCATATAAAAGCACTACCGCTACAATCAGCGCCGCATCGCCTATACGGCTAACCACAAATTTTTGCCATGCCGCCCGTTGGGCTTCCACACGCTCAGGGTAGAGCGTTAATAAGTGGTGCAGCGCCACACTCACGCCCACCCAGGCAATCAGCATCACGACTAGGTGATGGGTAAAGACCAGCAGCATCACGCTTGCCAGCACCACCAAACACCAGGGCAAAAACCGACGCTCGCCACGGTCGCCCTTTAGGTAGTTCTCTGCAAAACGCAGCAGCACCGTGCCTAACAAGCTGATGAGTAGCGCCATCCACACGGCCAAACCATCCGGATACAAGCCCAGTGGCTGCGCGGCTTCGGGCAGGCCAGTGGGTACACCCAGCGCATCCAGCACCAGTAGCCCGCCCACCGCTAGGCTCGCGACCAGCGCGCTTGCCGTTAACCAGCGGCCTATTTGCCAAGCGCGCTTCAGCGATGCGGGCGTGCTGGCCCGTGCGCTGACGCCCGCCATCACTAACAGCGAAACCGGGACCAGTAACCACAGCGCTAGCAGTGATAGCACCGTTATGTTGATAAAATGTGGCATAGCCTTTCCCCTTCAGTCGTATGCCACAAACTATGCCCAGCTCGCCACCATATAAAAAATAGTTTATTTTTCAATAATCGTTCTTTAAAACAGAACGAATA
This sequence comes from Vreelandella aquamarina, assembly GCF_900110265.1. Classification (GTDB taxonomy): domain Bacteria; phylum Pseudomonadota; class Gammaproteobacteria; order Pseudomonadales; family Halomonadaceae; genus Vreelandella; species Vreelandella aquamarina. The sequence goes on from NZ_FODB01000001.1 coordinate 102,220, forward strand.
GCCAACACGCAGCCTGAGGCCCCTCTGCCATGAAGCTCAACTACCATCACCTTTACTATTTTTGGCAAGTGGCGAAATCAGGCCACCTGACCCGCACGGCCGAAGCGCTGCACGTGTCACAGTCGTCGCTTTCCCAGCAAATTCGCCAGTTAGAGGAGCGCCTGGGCCAAGCGCTGTTTATTCGCGAAGGGCGGCAGCTGCACCTTTCCGAAGCAGGCAGGCTGGCGTTTGATTACGCGGAAACCATCTTCACCCAAGGCGAAGAGCTGAGCGCGCTGTTTGCTGAAGGCGGTCACGCCCATCGCGAAGTGGTGCGCGTCGGGGCAGTGGCCACGCTATCGCGCAACTTTCAGGAAGGATTTGTACGGCCGCTGCTGGGCCGAGACGACCTAGATTTGATACTGCAAAGCGGTGGTCTGGATGACCTGCTAAGGCGGCTTTCGGCCCACAAGCTAGACGTGGTGCTCTCTAACCAACCCGTGCGTGGCGATAGTGAACACCCCTGGCGCTCCCAGCGGTTAGCGCGCCAGCCGGTAAGTTTAATTGCAGCACCCCACCTCTCGCCGCCCCCTGCTTTTCCCAAAGGCTTAAACGGCCACGCGTTTATTCTGCCTGGGGTTGAAAACGCCACTCGCCACGCCTTCGACCAGCTGTGCAGCCACTACCGGCTAACGCCCAAGATTGCCGCCGAAGTCGACGACATGGCAATGATGCGCCTACTGGCGCGGGACACGCAGCACATTGCCGTTATGCCCCCCGTGGTAGTACGTGACGAGCTGCACAACGGCACGCTAAAAGATTACGGCGCGCTGCCCGGCGTATGGGAAGAATTCTACGCCATTACCATTCAACGCCGGTTTGAATCCCCCAGCCTAAAAGCGCTGCTCACTCGCTCTGGCGAATCGCTGTTGGATTAGCGCGTAGGCAAGCGCTCTACTTAGCCAACAAGCCCGCCACACCCCGCTCGGCGGCTTCAATAGCGCCGGCAAAAGACAACGGCGAAGCGGTTTTAAGGCGCTCCACTAGGGCGCGCTCTCGCTGCTCTATGCGCTCCATCTCTTTCATAGCTTCCCGCTTGCTGTGCAGCAAGAGCGACCCGCTGGCATACGAAAGGCTAGAAAGAAGGTCAGGAGGGGAACCGACTTTTCACCATAAAACTGGAAATATATCCAGCATGACTACCTGAGAATATCTCTCAAAAAAATGGTTAGAATACAAAAAACCAAAACCCGTAAGTCATTGACTTTACGGGTTTTTTTAAATAATGGCGGAGGGACAGGGATTCGAACCCTGGATAGGCTATTAACCTATGCCGGTTTTCAAGACCGGTGCATTCAACCGCTCTGCCATCCCTCCAGCTTATGGGTGCGTATAATAACAGCTTCCCCTTGTAAGTCAACGCCTTTTGAATAAATTAGTAGAGTCTTAAGCCGACGCGGGTTATCTCACCACCTTCCATGTCACTGACGACCCAGTGAATGCCGTGCCAGTCCACGTCGTCCCCCACCACTGGGTGGCCGCCTACCCGCAGAGAGACGAACTCGGCCAGGGTCATCTCCTGCTCGCCGGGGCTCAGAGTCAAGCCGTAGGCTTGAGCGATGTCTTGCATTTGGGCGTTGCCGTCCAAAGTAAAGGTGCCAAAGAAGGCGCGCTCTTGCTTGAGCTTGGCATCGCCATTGAACAAGCGATTCAGGGCCACCAGGTCTTCACTGCGACCAATCACGCAGACCACATCCCCCAGTTTCAGTCGGGTGCTGCCTTTGGGGTGGAGCATGACATGGTTGCGGAACAACGCCGAGATCAAGGCGCCGGAGGGAAACCGCAGCAGCCGGATAGGCACATCGTCCAGGTCCTGGTTTTCTACCGTGTAGACGAACATTTCAAAATCGTTTTCCGGCAGGATGCCCAATGGACCGCGACGGTTGGGCATGGTACCCGCGGGTACTTCTACTTTCAGCCAGCGGGCCATGAGGGTGAGAGAGCCGCCTTGAATCAGCAGCGACATCAGCACCACCGCAAAGGCGACATTAAAGTAGAGCGACGCGTTTTCGACTCCGCCAATCACTGGAAAAATGGCGAGCACGATCGGAACGGCTCCGCGCAGGCCGACCCAGGCAATGAAGAGGGTTTCGCGCCAACGGAATTTGAAAAAGGGTTTAATGCTAATCAAGACGGCCAGCGGGCGAGCAACGAAGATCAACGCCAACGCAACGAAGCCAGCGGGCAGGGCCACGTCCCAAAGCTCGCTGGGCGTCACCAGCAATCCCAGCACCAAGAACAAGCCAATTTGGCTCAACCAGGCCAAACCATCGTGTACGGGCAGGATGAAATTGAGGTGGCGGCCTGGCTGATTACCAATCATCAGGCCCGCTAGATAAATCGCTAAAAAGCCGCTGCCTCCCAGCACGCTGGTCAACCCGAACACGCTAAAGCCAAGTGCCAGCGCCAGCATGGCATAAAGGCCAGGTGCCAAGTCCAGCCAGCGGAGCAGTTTAGCGCTAAGCCATCCGCCCCCAATGCCGACGGCCAACCCAATACCAAACTGAGAAACGAAGAACAGCAACGTTTCGCTGACAGCGCCGATGTCACCGACCAGCAGCTCTACCAGCATCAGTGTTAGAAAGATCGCCATCGGGTCGTTGGTACCCGATTCGATTTCCAGCGTCGCCCCTACCCGTTCGTTAAGGTTCACTCCCCGTCCGCTTAACATGGAGAAGACCGCCGCAGCATCGGTAGACCCGACGATGGCACCTACCAGCAGCCCTTGCACCAAGGAGAGATCAAATACCCACATGGCAATGACACCGACGATGGCGCTGGTAATGAAGACACCGAACGTCGCCAGAGAGAGCGCAGGACGAAACCCGACTCGGAATGTTTTGAGACGCGTGCGCAACCCACCATCGAGCAGAATCATGGCGAGCGCTAGATGGCCGATCGTAAAGGCCATGGAATAGTCATCGAACTCGACGCCTAGCAGGCCTTCCTCTCCGGCCAACATCCCGAGGCCCAAGAAAATCAGCAGTATCGGTACGCCCACCATGGAAGAGAGACGACTCGCGAGGATGCTGAGCGCCATTAGGGAACCACCCACTAGGAAGAACGTATAAATTGCGTCCATGTCTCTCCATCTCTACATTAATGCCGTTCTATTATTGCATATCGTTGCTGAATTTACTGAGCGTGTTCGCTAGGTTTATGCAAGGGACTAGCCAGATGCTTTGCCTGACAGCTAAACTCCGCCGTCCTACCATCGGGAGTTGAGGTTATGTTGAACGCTTTTTGGCGTGAACGTTCATTTCTAGCACTGTCATTGTTCTTTTTTTTATTATTTTCATTTTCAGCAACTTACGCAAACGAAGAGCGTGATTCAGGAAACCTCGACGCCCCTCTTTCTTTAGAAAGCGATGTAGCGCTTCCTGAAGGGCTGTGGCCCGCAGGCGATAACAGCGCAGCTGAAGTACCTGAAGAAGCGCCCAGTATGGCGGTGATTCCCCCGCCCCCTCTCGATCCGCCGCCACTGAAACAGCTAACGCTGATGCTAGATTGGTACTTAAGCCCCCAGCATGCCGCCCTCATCGTGGCGAAAGAGCGGGCCCTGTTTGCTGCCCAAGGGCTTGAAATCGAGCTATTAACCCCAGCCGACCCATCCATTGCGATTAAGCTGCTGGCGGCCGGAGAAGTTGATTTAGCGCTCACCCGCCAGCCGCTGCTACATTTACATGCCCACGATGGCGCGCCAATTACACGCATCGCCACGCTGATAGAAACGCCGTTAAATGCAGTGATCGTGGCAGGTGAAGCGCCAGCACCCGCAGCGGTTGCCGACGCCCTAGCCGATTTACACTACGGTTATTCCACCCGCGAGGGGCGTGATGTGTTAGTGGAACAACTTCTGCCCCGTTCAGTGCGCCAAGTCGATGACTTCGTTGCGCCTGAAAGCGTCCATTTTGATGCCGCCGATGCACTACGTTCGAGCAGAGTCGACGCCGTGGCGGATGGTTTTTTTCATACGCTACCCCAGCAGCTCGCCTCCGATGGCATCGTCACTCATACCGTGCGCTACAGCGACATCGATATCCCGCGCCACGATGGGCTGATTCTATTAGCCAATAGCGACTCCGTTGCTCGTCAGGCCACCACCTGGTCGCGGGTGCTAATCGCTCTGGAAGAGGCCAGCAACTGGATGATTGAGCACCCTGAAGAAGCCTGGACGCTGCTGGTCACAACACACCCCGTACTGGATAACCCCATCAATCAAGAGGCGTGGGATGACCTGCTCCGCCGCGTTGCGTTAAGCCCTGCGGCACTAGACGAGCGGCGCTATGCGGCGTTTGAAAGCTACTTGCAGAGTGCGGGCGTCACAGAAAATTCAATTCCCGTCACGCGGCTGGCGGTGAACCCCCACTTACTGATGGAGCGCTAACCCGCACGCCGTAATTACGATTGCGCCGCTATAAAGGCGTCGATCGCTTGCTGAAACGCATCAGGCTGGTCGGCATGCAGCCAGTGGCCAGCGTTTTTGAGGGTGACCAGCCGCGCCCGAGGCAGCACTTCACGCAGCGCTGGCAGCATATCGTCGCTCACGTAGTGGGAATTGGCACCGCGCAGTACCAGCGTCGCGCCTTCAAACGGGGAATCACCATCGGGCTCACCGATAATGGCCTCGTAGCCGCGTTGGATTTCATCCAGACCAACCCGCACGCCCATCACGCCATTCTCGTCACGCACCAAGTTAGTCGCCAAGAATAGCCGTGTGGGGCGAGAATCGACGTGTTCTGCCAGCAAAGCGTCTGCTTCGCGGCGATTGGTTGGCTTGCCTTTTCGTACTTGCTCCAGGGCAGCAAACACATCGTCATGGCCGTGCTGATAGGCCACCGGGGCAATATCAGCCACCATGAGCGATAGGCAACGCTGCGGCGCTTGGCGCGCCAGCGTAATGGCTACCTTGCCGCCCATGGAGTGGCCTAAAATATGCGCTTGCTCAATACCCAGCTTATCTAACGCTGCCAGCACATCCTGGCTCATGGCGCTATAGCTCATGCCTTCTGCGTGCGGGGAGCGTCCGTGATTACGCAGGTCCACCGCCACTACCCGGCGCTTGCGCTGCCATACTTTCAAATGCGAGCGCCAATTATCGGCACTGCCGAGCAAGCCATGAATCACGACCAGCGGCTGTCTATCCGTGTCGGCGTCAGCAGGCAGGTCAATCGCGTAAAGATCCACGGGGACATTGTCGGTCATGCTATTTCCTTATCGGTTAAGCGGTTCGCGGCGCAGCATCGTCCTGCCCTGTCCATACCACCAAACGACGCGTTAGCCATGCGAGCAGCAGGCCATAGAGGGGCAGGAAGAACAGCAGGCTAATGCCCAGCTTAATGGCGTAGTCAACGGCAGCAATTTCTACCCAGTGCTGAGCCATAAAGGGGTCAGGACTGTTATAGAAGGCGGTGGCAAAGAAGGCAAACGTATCGGCAAGATTGCCCAGAATGGTCGAGCACACAGGTGCGACCCACCACGCCCACTGGCGCAGGCGGTCAAACACCTGCACATCGAGCAGTTGCCCCAATACGTAAGCAAGGAAGCTGGCAACTGCAATGCGGGCAACAAACAGGTTCCACTCGCCGAGTGCCTCAATGCCGGCAAAGCTGCCGCGTGGGAAGATCACTGACACCACGTAAGACACCAACAGCGCCGGAAACATCACGCGTAGGATAATCGTGCGGGCTGGCCCTTTACCAAATAGGCGCACCGTTAAGTCGGTGGCTAGAAAGATAAACGGAAAGCTGAACGCGCCCCAGGTGGTATGAAACCCAAACAGCGTAAACGGTAGCTGCACCAGATAGTTACTGGCAGCAATGATGGCGATATGGAAGGCGACCATTACCATGAGACAACGGCGATGCTGAGCGTCGGTTAAAGCAAACATACAGATTGGCCTTTTTTTGGTTGATAGAGGGGTTAGGGAACCCTCGAAAAAGCGCGTTGAGCGCCACTGGGGCGCGCATTATACGCGTTCCTCACGGTAATAAAAAAAAGCATAAAATTGAACGCACAAAGCCGCCCATGGGGTTGGGCGGCTTTGTGCGTGGTTTGAGCGTGGCAGAGAAGATGCTTAGCTATCGGTGGAGGTTGCTTGATCGGCAGCACCCACCTTGCGTTCACGCATCGCTGCATGCACATCTTCCAAACTGGTGGGGTCATCAATGGTAGAGGGAATGCCGAAGGATTTTCCATCGGCGATATTGCGCAGCAGTTTGCGCAGTATCTTGCCCGAGCGGGTTTTGGGCAACCGGTTCACTATCAGCACCTGCTTAAAACAGGCGATGGGGCCGATATGTTCACGCATGCGCTCAATCAGTTCTGCTTCCAAGGTTGCTTCGTCGCCATTAAAGCCATCTTTGGGAATCACTAGCCCCACTGGTAGCTGCCCTTTTAGTTCATCATGAATACCGATTACCGCACATTCCGCCACTGCCGGATGCGCGCCCACTACTTCTTCCATCTCACCGGTAGAAAGGCGATGACCCGCTACGTTAATCACATCATCGGTGCGCCCCATGATGAACAGGTAGCCCTCCTCATCAAAGTAGCCGCCGTCGCCGGTTAGGTAATAGCCAGGGTAAGCGGCCATGTAGGCACTGTGAAAGCGCTGCGGATCACGCCATACACCCACCAAACACCCCGGCGGCATCGGCTGCTTGATGACGACGCTGCCCTGTTGCATGGCGGGCGCCTGTTCGCCGTCGCGGTCAAGAATCTGCACGTTGAAGCCGGGCACCGGGTAAGTGGCAGAGCCCGCCTTAGTGGCCGCTGCTTCAATGCCCGGCAAGTTGGCGGCAATCGGCCAGCCGGTTTCAGTTTGCCACCAGTGGTCGATGACCGGCACATCGAGCAGGTCATCCAACCAATGAAAAGTCGGTGGATCTAAGCGCTCACCAGCAACATATAAGTGCTGCAGGCTGCTGATATCGTACTTTTCCAACTGCTTGGCGTCAGGGTCCTCTTTTTTCATCGCCCGGAACGCTGTGGGAGCTGTAAAGAAGCTCTTCACTTTGTACTCTTCAATCAAGCGCCAAAATGCACCCGCGTCTGGTGTTTTCACGGGCTTACCTTCGTATACCACGGTGGTACAGCCACGCAGTAGCGGTGCGTAAACAATATACGAGTGCCCCACGACCCAACCCACATCCGAGGCGGTAAACATCACATCGCCTGGATTAAGGTCGTAAATCACTTCCATCGAATAGGCCAAGGCGACCGCATAGCCGCCAGTGTCTCGCACCACGCCTTTGGGCTTGCCAGTAGTGCCGGAGGTATAGAGCACATACAGCGGGTCGGTGGCTTTCACGGGTACGCAATCCACAAAGGGAGCATCCGCCACCAGCTCGTGCCAGTCCACATCGCTGGGTTGTAACTCTGCACGATGCGCTGCGCGCTGAAATACCACGCAAGCATCTGGCTTGAAGCTGCTCAGCGAGATAGCTTTTTCGACAATGGGCTTATAGGGCAGCACTTTATCAACTTCGACTCCACAGGAAGCAGCAATCACTACTTTCGGTTCGGCATCTTCAATGCGAGCTGCCAGCTCGTGGGGCGCAAAGCCGCCAAACACTACCGAGTGCACCGCGCCTAAACGGGCGCAGGCGTACATGGCAATCAATGCCTCAGGCACCATGGGCATATAAATAATGACACGGTCGCCTTTGGTTACCCCCAGCTTGGCAAGACCGCCAGCAAACCGCGCCACCCGGTCGCGTAGCTCAAGGTAGTTAATGGTTTGCTTGGATTGAGTAACCGGTGAGTCCCAATAAATGGCGGGTTGATCACCGCGCCCTTGCTCAACGTGGTAGTCAATGGCGGCATAGCAAATATTCAGTTCGCCATCGCCAAACCAGCGAGCGTGCTGCTGGTCGTCATAGGTAAGGATGGTGCTAGGCGGCGTGTACCAAGGCAGCTTTTTGGCCTGCTCGGCCCAGAAAGTCTCAGGATGCTCAATAGAGTGCTGGTAGGTGCGCTGATAGAGGCTCATGGTGACCTTGTGATTATTGTGTCGGTTGATAAGCATCTTCGAAGCAAAGATGAATTGTTGACACTTTATAAAGTAACCATCAATTTCACCCTCATACTATGGGATAAAACGCGACCAAAGCCGTAGCCAAACGCAGACATTGTCGACAAAAAAGCCCTCACTACCATTGATAGAGCGTTAAACCCATATTTGGACAAAAACCGCTAAATTACTGATCATTAAACAACCCAATCCTCGCGACGCGACGATGGCTACATAATCTATAACAACGCTGTCACTACAGTGTAGGCAAGGAGATCCTCATGTCTGCTTCTACTAGCGCCGCTGCACGTCTTCTGGAACATAACTGTCATGCCATTGAGGCAGGCGCTAACCTGCTCAAAGCGTTGGCGAATGAAAAACGCCTACAGATCCTGTGTTTGTTGGCAGAAAAAGAGCTGTCGGTAACGCAAATTAATCAGCAGCTTTCATTGAGCCAGTCGGCGCTTTCTCAGCACTTGGCGATTTTGCGTCGCGACCAGTTGGTCAATACGCGGCGGGAGTCTCAAACCATCTATTATTCACTCAGCAGCGAAAGCGCCAAGGCAATTATTAACACCCTGGCGCAACACTATGCTGCCTAGTATTGGGCACTCAGTCTTGGCTACTTAGCACTCGCTGTTCAAGCGAATCTAACGACGTTGCCAGCCCGCCGCGTCGATCACGCCCAGAGCCTTCACCATGGCATGCTCCACGCCCGCCGATATCGCTAGCCCGACTTTGCGGCTAATGGTTTTCGGCGGCTCTAGCTTCACACGATACACCTGGGCTTGGGCGATACGCTCTACTAAATAGGCCTCGCTGGTTCCCACGCTATCCACCAGCTTCTGCTCTAACGCTTCACTGCCGTACCAAATCTCTCCGGTGGCAAGTTTTTCAATATCCATGTCGGGCCGGTGCTTAGCCACGTAAGTTTTAAATAGGTGGTGGGTGTTTTCTAGGTCATCGATAAATTTCTCACGCCCTTCTTGGGTGTTTTCCCCAAGTACGGTCAACGTGCGCTTATATTTACCGGCAGTAAGTAGCTCAACATCGATATCGTTGCGTTTGAGAAGGCGATGAATATTGGGCACCTGGGCGACCACGCCAATAGAGCCAATCACCGCAAACGGGGCGGCTTTAATGTGGCTGGCGGTACAGGCCATCATGTATCCACCGCTGGCGGCCACTTTGTCGATGCATACCGTGGTGGTGAGCCCCGCCTCTCGCAGCCGGTCCAATTGAGCAGCGGCTAAGCCATAGGCGTGTACCAGACCACCTGCTGATTCCAAACGCACAATGACTTCATTATCAGTGCTGGCCACCTCAATCACCGCCGATACCTCTTGGGCGAATTGCTCGGCTTGCGAGGCTTTAATATCGCCATGGAAATCCAGCACCCATACTTTTTGTTGGGCGTTTTGGGCCTCGCTCTTGTCTTTCTTGGCCGCCTTTTGCCGAGCTTTCTCTTCGTGGCGAAACGCTTTAACCAGTTTTTTACGCGCCCCCTGGGCAGTTGTGGTGACACGTAACCGCCGGTTACGCGCTCGGCGCTGATCATTCAGAGATTCAACATGCAGTTTTAGGCCATGTTCGTTGCTCTCTTTACCACGCGGCACCAGTAAAACCAGCAGGCCAGCCGCCAACATTACCAGGGTTGTTTGCAGTAAGAATGTGCCCATTTCTGCGAGCCATTCAGCCATTGTCACTCTCCTATTACGGTGTTTAAACGTTTAAAACAATTACCTTTTTTTACTATCTGGCACGCATACTCTACATACGTTGCACACGAGGCTTGATTAAAACAAATGTTTGAAATAGTCTCGTCTTAGGCATTACCTGATGTTTCCCATTAACGCTTAGGAACTTACCTATGTCATCCACTACGCTTGAAAAGTTGCAGTCCCGCTTTAACCCAGAGGCTGCAAAAGGTATGAACGAGGTTTTCCAGTTTCATTTTTCTGACGCCGGTAGCCACTATCTGGATATTCAGGACGGCACACTCGGGGTACACGAAGGCGAACACGATGATCCGTCGGTCAGTCTAAGCATGAGCACCGACACACTAAAAGGGATTATGAACGGTGACATTAACGGCATGACAGCCTTTATGACCGGCAAGCTGAAAGCCACCGGTAACGTGATGCTGGCAACCAAGCTTACTAGCCTGTTTCCCAGCCAGTAAGCCCAGCATTAGCGCCACTTGGCCAAGTGAGTTTCGATCAAGTCTCGCGAAATAGAGTAAGGCGGCGGCAGCGACGGTAACTGCCGCGGCGAAAACCACGCGGCGTCGCTAATTTCCACGCCATCAATTCTGATGCGCCGCGTGGTGGCTTCGGCAAAAAAGCCAAACATCAGCGAATGCGGAAAAGGCCACGCCTGACTGTGGTGGTAACGCAACTGGTCGACGTGCACTCCTACTTCTTCAAATATCTCGCGATGCACGGCCTCCTCCGCTGACTCTCCAGGCTCAATAAATCCAGCCAACGTAGAGTAACGCCCGGGTGGAAAACGCGGACTACGGGCAAGCAGCATTGCTTCACCACTGGTTACCAGGGTGATGATACAGGGCGAAATACGCGGGTAGTTGCGATGTCCGCAGGCATAACAGTGCATCGCAAACTCTGCTTCAAGCTTGGTGGCCTTTTCACCACAGCGGCCACAAAACCGGTGGTTCTCTAGCCAAGCACCGACCTGTAATGCAGTCGAGAGCAGACCAAACCAGGAGGCAGGCAGTTCCCCTAGCCACTGGCGTCCGTCAATCCAGTCATCGCCCGGCTTATTCTCCACCAGCAGCGCCACGGGCTCATCGTGCCAGTAGCACAGCGGCTGCATGTGTTCGTTCCAGGGCTGAAACGGCTGGAGCGGGCTTAGCTCTCCGGTTAATGGCGCTGGCGCAATATGGCTACGAGAAACGCGGATCACCCGCCCTTCTCTAGCATGATGGGGAATCTCACGTTTAAGCATCGGCAGCTGTACCGTCTAACGATTCTTGAAACCAGCGCAACTGGTGCGCTTCGCACTTAGCTTGATGGGCAGCACGCTCTTCATCGCTTGGGCGCACTACCCGTAACTGGCCGGGTGTTAACGACAGTCGCTGCACCGACAGTCCTTCATTAGCCTGGTTTTGCTGATTTTTTTCGCCACCGCTGTCGGCATCTAGCGTAAGCGCCGTTTGTCCCCCCGTCATTGCTAGGTAGACATCAGCCAGGATTTCGGCGTCTAACAGTGCTCCGTGAAGTACCCGGTGACCATTATCAATATCGTACCGCTTACACAGCGCATCCAGGCTATTACGCTGGCCTGGGTGCATCTCCCGTGCCATGACTAGCGTATCCAGAATACGGCAGTGATCTCGCACCGGGCCTAACGCGGGTGCCTGGCGGCGCTTATTGAGCATGCCTAGCTCATGGTCAATAAAGCCGACATCAAAAGGCGCGTTATGGATAACCAGCTCGGCCCCTTCAATAAACGCCCAGAAATCATCTGCGATCTCGGCAAAGACCGGTTCATTAGCCACTTTGGCATCGTCAATGCCATGTACCGCGACCACTTCCGCGTCGATGTGGCGCTCTGGGTTGATGTATTGGTGATAGGTGCGCCCGGTAAACCGTCGATTGATCATCTCTACGGCACCGATCTCTACCAGCCGGTGACCATCTTTGGGGTCAATGCCGGTGGTTTCCGTATCTAGGATGACTTGGCGCATGCCGCTCTCCTCTGATGTTCATCGATGGCTTCGTTAGCCAATTCATCTGCGCGCTCATTACCGGGATGGCCGTTGTGCCCTTTTACCCAGTGCCACTCAACCTGGTGGCGCTGGGTTTCTTCGTGAAGGGTCTTCCACAGCTCAGCATTTTTGACGGGCTGTTTGGCCGCCGTTTTCCAACCGCGTTTAATCCAGTTATGAATCCACTGGGTAATGCCCTGGCGTACATATTGCGAATCGGTCCATAGCGCGACACAACATGGCTTGTTCAAGGTGCGCAGCGCCATGATCGCCGCCATTAACTCCATGCGATTGTTGGTTGTCTCGGCTTCATAGCCTTTCAACGTTTTTTGATGGGGGCCGCTTTCTAACACTACCCCCCAGCCACCTGGGCCAGGATTGCCTCGACACGCCCCGTCGGTATATACCGTAACCTGAGGCAGCCCCTCGGCTTCTTGCTTACTCACGCTCGCTGTCCTTTTTTTGACGACATTGCTCTGATAACTGGTAGCGCGCCGAAGCGCCGGTTCGAGTCGCACCTAGGGTTGATGATGACACAGGCGCACGTAAGCCAAATTTAACGCGTTGAATGGGGGCGTGACGTTGACGCCGCTGCGCCTGGATCATGTAGCCTTCACCAAGAGGGAGGTTGTGCCTTCTCCCCCAAGCTTCCCAAGGTTCGCCACACTTAGCGTTCACTAGGCCACGAAAACAGTAATAGTCTACGCGCTCCACCTCAAAGTCGACAAACGCCAGCCAATCGCGCAGCCGGTTAGCGCTTCGCCATCGCCCGTTCCATGGAAACTGAGCCTGTTTCTTACGCCAGCGCTGTGTAATCCCACTAACGCTGATAGGATTAAAGCCAAACAGCACCAAAACGCCGTTATCTGCCGTCACCCGCGCAGCCTCCTGAAGGGTATAGTGGGCATCAGGGACATGCTCTAGCCAGTGGTGTAACACCATGGTGTCGATGCAGCGGTCTGGCAGTGCCAGCTGGCCTGGCGGGCACACTAGGCTTGATGAAGATACAGCAAGGGCGCGAGTGGGTGCCCAGCGAATCATGTGAGGAATGGCTGACATCGTCATTAACGCAGGTCCCATGCTCATCTCTAAGCTATGCCCGCCTTTGCGCCCCTCTACCAGCGGCCCTAAACAAGCTCGTTGAGTTTCCCACAAAGCTCGGCCCGCCTCTGTTTGCCAGTACGCCTGGCTCTGAGCCATCCGCTGAGCGAGCATCGGTGCCATCGACGAATTTGACATGAACAGCGCTTCCCTCCAAAGTAACTGACTTTTAGCGACGTTGGCGCCAGTACACTCGCGCCCAGTTAAATATTGAATTTTAGTGTCCACTTATCCAGTTACGGTCACTACTATTACTTTATTTCACCGATTACTTATTTTGAATTTCAAAGGATCTCGCCCATGATGAGCGTGACACCGATTCCTGCCCTAAGCGATAACTATATTTGGCTATTAAGACAGGATACCAGTCAAAGTGTTTGCGTGGTGGACCCCGGTGAAGCCGCGCCTGTCATCGAGTTCCTCGAGCGTGAATCGCTCACTCTGGATACCATTCTGATTACTCATCATCATCAGGACCACACTGGCGGACTAGATGCGCTAGCCAAGCGCTATTCACCCCGTGTGATTGGTCCTGACAACCCCAGCATCAAAGGAATTGATGAGCGAGTGGGCGAAGGGGACCAAGTACGCATTATGGGGCGCCTGTTTGAAGTTATGGCCACTCCTGGCCATACGCTTGATCACATTAGCTACTTTACGCCGGGTATTCCTGGCCTGCTTTTCTGCGGCGACACGCTATTTTGCGCCGGTTGCGGACGCTTGTTTGAAGGCACCCCAGAGCAGATGTTTACTTCATTGAACCGCTTTGCGGAACTACCTGAAGATACCCTGGTCTTTGCAGCACATGAATACACGCAGGCGAACCTGACGTTTGCACGTGCTGCCGACCCTGATAATGATGCTGTTACGCATGCACTGCAGGAGTGTGAGAAGGCACGGATGTTAGACCGGCCTACTTTACCCAGCACGATAGGACGCGAGCTGAAAATCAACCCCTACCTGCGCGTGGGCACCGATAGCGTGCGCCAAGCGGCAGGCTCTCAGGGGGCAAACGATGATGACCTCGCCACGTTCACCACTCTACGGGAGTGGAAGAACCGTTTTTAAGAACGCTATCGAATAGAAACGAACCAAACTATGACCTATCGAACGATTCGCCAGCGCTTACTGTTAAGCGCTGGCAGTACCGTAATAATGGGCCTTTTTCTGGCCGCAGCGGCAAACTCTCAAGCCTCTGCCACTGACACAAACCGCACCTATACCACTGCTAATGACGCATCGATGGACGACGGCAACCAGAAAAATGCCAATCGTTTTCAGCCTACTGCGTTGCATCACCACTTCTGGGAAGCCCTTGTTCTTGAACCCCAGGATGCCTGGAGTTCACTACGCTCAAGCTTCCAATGGCAGGAAAAAAAATTGCCTGCCGATGCTCAGGCTAGAGTCGATGAGTGGATTGAGTACTACCGCTCCAGCCCGCATAACATCGCGGCTATTACCGAGCGCGCCACCCCTTGGCTTGCCTGGATTGCGCAGCAGGTCAGCGACCGCGGTCTGCCCGGCGAAATTGCCCTGATTCCTTTCGTTGAAAGCTCGTTCGACCCCAGTGCGCGCAGTCACTTAGGTGCTGCTGGCCTGTGGCAGTTTATGCCAGGCACCGGCGATGCCTTAGGGCTGGTGCGTAACGGCAACTATGATGGCCGTTTGGATGTTGTGACTTCGACAGAAGCCGCGCTAGATTATCTAGAGATGCAGGCAGATCAGTGGTACGAAGGCGACCTGATGCTATCACTGGCGGCTTACAATGCTGGCGCTGGCACCGTGAACCGGGCTCAGCGCCAAGCACAGAGCCAAGGGTTGGATGGCAAATACTGGGATCTTTCCCTCCCCCACGAAACCATGCAGTACGTACCTAAGCTCAAGGCAATTGCGACGATTATTAATGATCCCGAGAAGTACGGTGTCAGCCTGCCGGATATCCATCCAGACCCCGCGTTTGCGAAAGTTCAACTGGAACAGCCGGTGAGCTTAGCCCAAGCCTCCCAGCTATTAGATGTCAGCCAATCCGCGCTGGCCGAGCTAAATCCTGGCCTGCTGAATGGCAGCCTCGACCCACGCAGTGCACAGACGCTTCTAGTGCCTGAAGAAGTTGATACTCAGGTATTAGCTCAGCTTTCGCAGTCAGACGATACTGCGCTGGCCTCAGCCAGCACGCCTTCCGTGCATCGCGTTGAAAGAGGCGATAATCTTTCTGCTATCGCCGCGCAGTATAATCTTGATCAGCAAGACTTAATCAGGTGGAATGCTATAGATCGCCCGGAAGCACTGCAGCCAGGACAGCTGCTGTCGCTCTCTGGTCGTTAACACTCTCTGGCTACTAACGCATCAGATCAATAGTTTAGAATTAAGGCTTTGCAAGGTGTTCACCTAGGTTTTGTTACTACAGGAAGTTGCCAATGCCACGTGGTGTGATGTTCACTAAAACGCTTTTGCTAATAAGCGGCTTGCTGCTGAGTTTGTCGCTATCTGCTTCAGATGAGACCGTTGACACCACCACTACTGCTGTTGAAACGGTGCATGGGCTATCGCTTTACGATAGCCCGGAATTGCCGGAAGATTTCGCCTACTTTCCCCACGTTAATCCGCAAGCTCCCAAAGGCGGCTCCATTACACACACCGCCGTAGGCGGTAGCTTCGATTCCACCAATCCTTTTATTATTCGCGGAACGCCCGCCACCGGCATTTCTCAAATTTATGACACGCTGATGGCCAGCAACCCCAATGAGCCGTTTAGCCTTTATGGCTTACTAGCGAAAGGCGTGCGCCTAGATCCTGAGCGCCGCTGGATTGAATTCGACCTGCGTGAAGAAGCCCGCTTTCAGGATGGTGAACCGGTCACCGCTTACGATGTGGTGTTCTCATTTGATTTGCTACGTGAACAGGGTAACCCTTTCTATGCCAGCTATTACGCAGGTGTAGAGCAAGTCATCGCCCTCAACGAACACCAAGTACGTTTCGAATTTAACGATACCGAGTCACGAGAACTGCCGCTGATTGTGGCACAGCTACCCATTCTGCCCCGCCACTACTGGGAGCCCCGCGACTTTAGCGCGCCCACTCTTGCTGCACATCCTGGCTCTGGCCCTTACCGAATTAGCGAGGTAGACCCTGGACGCCGCATTGTATATGAGCGCGACGACAACTATTGGGGAAAAGATCTGCCGGTCAATGTTGGGCGTTACAACATCGACCGCGTGGTATACGAATACTATCGGGACCGGGATATCGCCTGGGAAGCGTTCAAAGCCGGGTTAACAGATTTTCGTATCGATGCCCGCGCAGCCACCTGGGCCATTGGCTACAACTTTCCCGCCTACCAAGATGGCCTGATTAAGCGCATCACCGTTCCTGATGTAAACCCGTCGATGATGCAGGCGTTTGTCTTCAACCTCCGCGAAGAGAAATTTCAAGACCCACGGGTGCGTGAAGCCTTGAGCCTGACGTTCGACTTCCCCTGGTTAAACACCAATATTTTCTATAACACCTACGCTCGCACGGAGAGCTTCTTCCAAAACTCGGAAATGGAAGCCATCGGCGAACCCTCCGAGGCTGAACTGGCGTTGCTCGAACCGTTTCGTGATGAGCTGCTGGCATCTCATCAGTCAGAGCGACTTTTCACTGATCCACTCCCCATTGAGCATCCGGTGGAGCTTCGTGAACGCTTAAGGCTAGCGCTTGAGCTTCTGCGTGAAGCGGGTTACCGCGTCGATGATGGCGTACTGGTTAATGCCGAAGGCCGCCCACTCTCGCTGGAGGTACTGCTTTACGACTCAGGCTTAGAGCGCGTTGTGCAGCCCATGCTGCGGAACATGGCGCGCTTGGGTATCCAGACTTCCCTACGCATTGTCGATATCAACCAGTACCTTAACCGCGTACGGGATTATGACTACGACATAGTGATCAGCCACTTCCCGCAATCCAATAACCCCGGTAACGAACAGCGGGACTACTGGACCAGCGCCGCCGCCGAAGCGCCGCAAAGCCGTAACCGCATGGCACTGGCCCACCCCGCCGTTGATGCCCTGGTGGAAGAGATCATTCGGGCAGAAGACCGCGAGTCGCTGGATACCGCTACCCGCGCCCTTGATAGGGTGCTGCGCTGGGGCTTTTATGTGATCCCCCACTACCACTCCGGCGAGACACGCATTGCAGTATGGGATAAGTTTGGTTACCCAGAACCATTTCCCGCCTACGCCATGGATTTAGATGCCTGGTGGGTAGATAGCGAACGTGAAGCAGCGCTGCAGCGACGTAATCGTCGCCGCTAGCGTTTGTCGTTGCGGCTGACCTTCGTTTATCACAATCGCTCACAACAATAGCCTGTTTACATCATTTCGTGGAGTGCACTGTGGCACGTTATACCCTACGCCGACTGCTACTAATGATCCCGACTCTGTTCGGGATCATGCTGCTTAACTTCATGATTGTGCAAGCCGCCCCCGGTGGGCCGATTGACCAAATGCTGGCGCGTTTTGAAGGCGCTAACGCCATGGCCAGCACACGGCTAGATATGGGCGGTGCCGATGTACAGGTCAACGATGACTCCCGCGGCGCGCGCGGTATCGACCCGCGCTTTATCGAACAGTTGGAGCAGCAGTTTGGCTTTGATAAGCCTGCCCATGAACGCTTCATCGGCATGATGGCGGACTATCTCACCTTCGATTTCGGCACCAGCTTTTTTAGAGACAGGCCGGTGATTGACCTGATGATCGAGCGGCTGCCGGTGTCGATCTCCCTCGGTTTATGGACCACCCTGCTGGTCTATGTGATTTCCATTCCGTTAGGCATTCGTAAAGCCCTGCGCCACGGTTCACGCTTCGACGTATGGACATCGGGGCTGGTCATTGTCGGGTATGCGATTCCTGGTTTTCTGTTCGCCATTCTACTAATAGTACTATTTGCTGGCGGCACCTACCTGGACTGGTTCCCGCTACGCGGGCTGACCTCGCCGGATTTTGACGAGCTATCCGCTTGGGGCAAAGTGAAAGACTACTTCTGGCACATCACCCTGCCGGTTATCTCGGCGGCCATTGGCAGCTTCGCCACCCTCACCATGCTAACAAAAAATAGCTTTCTGGATGAAATCCATAAGCAGTATGTACTCACTGCCCGAGCCAAAGGCGCCGATGAGCAGCGCGTGCTGTATGGGCACGTCTTTCGCAATGCCATGCTAATTATTATCGCGGGCCTGCCCTCGGCAATGATCGGTATTTTCTTTACCGGCGCGCTGCTGATCGAGGTGATTTTCTCCCTGGATGGGCTGGGCCTGCTGGGCTTTGAAGCGGTCATGCAGCGTGACTATCCGGTAATCTTCGGTACGCTGTTTCTCTATACCGTCATCGGGCTGCTGCTCAAACTGATCTCGGACTTAACCTATGTGTGGGTTGATCCGCGTATCGATTTCGCGTCGAGGGAGTCTTAATATGCACGTTCTTACCTCACGCCTCTCGCCTATTACCTTGCGCCGACTGGCGGCGTTTAAAGCTAACCGCCGTGCACGTATCTCGCTGTGGCTCTTTGGCATCCTGTTTATCATCAGCCTGTTTGCCGAGCTGGTCGCCAACGACAAACCGATTGTGATGCAGTATGACGGCCAGTGGTACGTGCCGCTGCTGGTGGATTATCCAGAAACCGAGTTCGGAGGTTTCCTCCCTACCCGTGCCGATTACCTGGACCCGTTTATCCAGCAGCAGATCAGCGACCACGGCTGGGCGCTCTGGCCGATCATTCCGTTCTCCTATCAAACCCTGGATATGCAGATGACGCAACCCTCGCCTGCGCCGCCGGATAGCCGCCACTGGCTGGGCACCGACGACCAGGGCCGCGACGTACTGGCGCGGGTGATTTATGGGTTCAGGCTATCCGTAGCATTTGCGCTAGTGCTCACCGCTGGGTCATTGGTGATTGGCGTTTTTGCTGGCGGGGTACAGGGCTACTTCGGCGGCAAGGTGGACCTCATTGGCCAGCGAGTCACCGAGATTTGGTCAGGCCTGCCGGTGTTGTTTTTATTGATTATTTTGGCCAGCTTTGTACAGCCTGGCTTCTGGTGGCTGCTGGGTATCATGCTGCTTTTCTCCTGGCTGGGGCTTGTGGATATTGTTCGTGCCGAGTTTTTGCGGGCCCGCAACCTGGAGTACGTTCGCGCCGCCAAAGCCATGGGGCTTCCTTCACGGCTGATTATGTGGCGACACGTACTGCCTAATGCCATGGTCGCCACGCTGACGTTTATTCCCTTTCTGTTCACTGGTGCCATCGGCACGTTAACCGCACTGGACTTCCTCGGCTTTGGGTTGCCACCGGGCGCTCCATCGCTGGGCGAGCTAGCCGCTCAGGGCAAAAATAACCTGCACGCCCCTTGGTTAGGGATCACCGCCTTTATGACCCTGGCGATCATGCTTTCCCTGCTGGTATTTATTGGCGAAGGCCTACGCGACGCCTTCGACCCACGCCATGTTAAACAGCGCCCTATCTCTGTCCAGGAAAATTCTGCTCAGGAAACGCCCCATGTCTGAACCCACTACCAAACCGTTACTGCGTCTTAAAGAGTTAACGGTATCTTTTGATGGCAATGTGGTCGTGGACGCTCTTTCGCTAACGGTTAACGCTGGCGAAACACTGGCCATTGTCGGGGAGTCCGGCTCGGGTAAGTCGGTTTCCGCACTAGGGGCCATCGACCTACTGCCAAGCAATGCGGAAGTGCGCGGTCAGCGCTGGCTGGAAGAGACCGACCTGACGCGGCTAAACAAGCGCGACTGGAACGGCATTCGTGGCAATCGTGTTGGGTTCATTTTTCAGGAGCCGATGACCTCGCTTAACCCGCTGCACCGCATTGGCAAACAGATTAGCGAAACGCTGCGGCTACACCAAGGCTTGAGCGGCCAAGCAGCCCGCCGCCGGGCAAAAACACTGCTTGAACAAGTCAAACTACCCCGTCCTGAAGAGCTACTGGATGCCTGGCCCCACCAACTCTCCGGCGGGCAGCGCCAGCGGGTGATGATTGCCATGGCCATTGCCAACAACCCAGCCCTACTGATTGCCGATGAGCCCACCACCGCACTTGATGTCACCGTGCAGCAGGAGATTCTCGCGCTGCTTAAAGAGCTGCGCGACCAGCACGGCATGGGCGTACTGCTGATTAGCCATGACTTAAACCTGGTACGCCGCCACGCCGACCGCGTCTGCGTGATGTATCAGGGCAAGGTGCAGGAAACCGGCAGCGTTACCGAGGTGTTTAGCAACCCACAAAGCGATTACACCAAAGCACTGATTGCCGCCGAACCCGAAGGCCGCCCTGCAGAACCCACAAACACAACGCCTCTGCTGACAACACAGCAACTGCGGGTAAGCTTTAAGCGGCCTAAAACGGGGCTGTTTCAGCGCCAGCCTCCCGCCTTTGAGGCGTTAAAGGCCACCAACCTGACTATTGCCCCCGGTGAAACCCTGGGCATTGTTGGAGAGTCGGGGTCCGGTAAAACGACACTCGCCTCGGCGATTATGCGTTTGGTCGCCAGCCAGGGTGAGGTGCAGCTTGGCGATACACCGCTCAGCCAGCTCTCGGGGGATGCGCTCCGCCGCCAACGCCACCGGCTGCAGATGGTGTTTCAAGACCCCTACGGCGCCCTTTCACCGCGGATGCCGGTATTCGATATTGTCAGTGAAGGCTTGCGCTTTCACTATCCAAAGCTTAGCGATGCGGAAGTGGCCGAACGGGTACACCGCACCTTGTGGGAAGTCGGCTTACCGGAAAGCTGTGCGGCCCGCTACCCTCACGAGTTTTCCGGCGGACAGCGCCAACGCATTGCCGTAGCCCGAGTGATTATTTTAGAGCCGGAACTGCTGGTGCTAGATGAACCCACGTCAGCGCTTGACCGCACCGTGCAAAAGCAGCTGGTTGTGCTGCTGCGCGAACTGCAAGCCCGCCGCCAGCTTAGCTATCTGTTTATCAGCCACGACCTTGCCGTGGTACGGGCGATGGCGCATCGGGTCATGGTGCTAAAAGATGGCGAAGTGGTCGAACAAGGCAACTGCTTGGACGTACTTGCTACCCCTCAACACGCCTATACCAAAGCACTCATCGAAGCTGCGCACTTGCACTAGTGCCTGCTTAACTTTTTGTTTAAGCAATTTTCCGGATGTTCTGCAGCCTTTAGTCAAAACAAGATACCGCAATGGACATCTAGTCCATTGCGGTATCTCAACGGAAAAAGGTCGCTTAAAAGCTGGCGATCTCTTCCGGAGTAAGCTCCCGCCATTCGCCAGGAGCAAGGTCATCGGGCAGCAATACATCACCAATCGAGCGGCGATGTAGCGCGTTAACGTGGTTGCCTAAAGCGGCAAACATGCGCTTCACCTGATGGTAACGCCCTTCGGTAATGGTGAGTTCCGCTTGTTGCGAGGTGATAAAACGCAGCGTGGCGGGCTGGGTAGGCGTTTCCTCACCTTCCAGTAAGATACCCTCAGCCACCTGTTCTATCGCCTGCTGGGCGGCCTCGCCTTCCATCGGCTCAGCCAACTCCGCTATATAGACTTTGGCACAGCGGTGGCGTGGCGAGGTCACTCGGTGCGACCATTGACCATCATCGGTCAGTAACAGTAGGCCCGTGGTATCCACATCTAGCCGCCCTACTGGCTGCAGCCGCTCCACTTTAGGTAAGTCGATAATGTCGATTACCCGCGGGTAGAGACCCCGGCGAGCGGTACACTCCACATCCACCGGTTTATGCATCATCACGTAGCGAAGCCCCACTAGGGCGAGCCGTTCGCCGTTGAGCTTCACTTCGTCATTTTCAGTATCTACCTGGGTGGCCGCCTGCTTGATCGGCTCGCCGTTGAGCGTCACTTCACCGTTTTTGAGCGCCCGTTTTGCGAGGCTGCGGGTTAGTGGTGTGGTCTCACTTAAAAAACGATCAAGGCGCATTATTGCCCCACTCCTGGCAGCAACGAAAAGCGGTCGGCATCTTGCCAGGCAGGAAATTTTTCACGAAAGGCATCTAGGTCCGTTTTATCTAGCGTCCCCGTTTCAATAAACGGAGTATGGGCAGGATGGTCGATCAGCGGTTCGCCTTTAAAATCGACCAGCATGGAGTCGCCACTATAGGCCAGCCCCTTGGCATCTTCACCCACGCGGTTAACACCCACCACGTAGGCGAGGTTTTCCACCGCGCGCGCCTGTAGCAAGGTACGCCACGGATGCCGCCGAGGAGCGGGCCAATTAGCCACGCACAGGATGGCATCATACTCGAAATGCTCGCCCTCTGCTGGCTGCTGGCGCATCCATACGGGGAAACGCAGGTCGTAACACACACTAAGCTGCAGCTTAAAACCGTTGAGTTCTACGATGTGGCGCTGCTTCCCCATGCCATAGCGTTCATGCTCCCCGGCCATGCGAAACAGGTGGCGTTTGTCGTAGTAGCTCACTTCTCCCGTTGGCGTTGCCCACACCATACGGTTGTAGTACTGGCCGTCGTCAACAATGGCGACGCTGCCGGTCACCACGCAGCCCCTTGCCTTCGCCTGGGTTTGCAGCCAGGCAACGCTTTGGCTCTCTTTCATGGGCTGCGCCATTTCCCGGGAACTCATCGTGAAACCGGTGGCAAACATCTCTGGCAGTACAATCAGGTCAGTGTCGCGACTATCTAAATCACCCAGCAGTGCTTCTAAATGCGCGTGGTTGGCTTGGGGATCTTCCCAGCGTAAGTCGCACTGCACCAGGCTAGTTTTTAATTGACTCATGCCACGTCTCCTTTGCATCGGTGTCTTTATCAATTGTGTGCTAGATTAGCATTTTTACTTAATGAGGCTGCTATGCTTCCATCAGCTCCTCGGGACCCTGAAGCGGTCAAAGGCGTCATGTTTGGCTTAACCGCCTACACCATGTGGGGGTGTTTCCCGCTGTTTTTTGCCCTCTTTGACGGGGTTCCGGCCTTTGAGATCTTGATTCACCGCATTTTGTGGTCGTGCCTATTCCTGGTGGGGCTGATTAGCGTGTTGGGCCGCTGGTCACCGGTCGTGGCTGCATTGGTGCAGCCTAAGCGCTTGGGCCGAGTGTTAGCCTGCGCGCTGCTGATCGCCTTTAACTGGGGCATCTATATCTATGCGGTGGAGAGCAAACAGGTGCTGCAAGCCAGTTTAGGCTACTTTCTCACCCCGTTGGTGAATGTAGCACTGGGCATGCTAGTACTTCGGGAAGTCATGGCGAAGCTACAGCTTGTGGCGCTGGGCCTCGCCAGCCTTGCCATTGCGATTCAATTTATCATGCTGGGTGAATTACCGTGGCTTAGCTTGCTGCTTGCTCTTAGCTTCGGCAGCTATGGGCTGTTTCGTAAGCAAGTGCCACTGGATGGACTGTCAGGTCTCTTCGTGGAAACGCTGCTGCTATTCCCGCTGGCGCTAATGGCGCTTACCTGGATGAGCTGGCAGGGCGAGTCACATTTCCTCCACGATGCGCCCATGTCCGCGCTGTTAGTCGTGAGCGGAGTCTTAACTGCCCTGCCGTTGATGGCCTTTGCAGGCGCGGCGCGTCGCTTACGCTTGGCCACGCTGGGGTTCTTAATGTATATCAACCCCAGCATTCAGTTCCTAATTGCCTTGACGATTTTCGGTGAGCCCCTGGGCATGATCCAACTCGCTACGTTCTTGATGATCTGGACCGGTCTTGCGCTCTACTCCTGGTCCTCATGGCAATCACGCCCGCGTCAAGCGGCGGTTTGACGAAGCAGTCGGTAACGCTGGCTGCTCTTTATGAGCCACACTGGTTGCGGTGTTTTTTTCCGGCGGGTAGCCAACACGGAAACCGCCCCAGTGCTTGCCATTAATATAAATCGGCACTGAGAGGTCGTGCATGATCTCGCCAGTATCACGCTTGTAGGTTTGCAGTAGCAGCGGTTTCTCGTGTGCACCGCAACGGCTACCGGTGGGATCATCAAAAATACGCTTACTGCGGCAGTACTTTAGATCGTGGTCATAATCGCCGGTTGGCGCGCGGCTTACAGCAGCATTGTGGGTAGGCACGTAGCCGTTACGGTCACAAGCAATGGCGTAGCTCAAGCCATATTCGTTGAGTAACGGCTCCTGAAGGCTGGGCAACTGCTGATCCGTGAAAGAATCGAACCCGGTATGGTAAAGCGGGGGGCGAGTGCCGTTAATGGCCGCATAATCTGGTTGGAACAGCGCTCTTTCTGATAGCTCCCCTCGGGCAATGGCTTTCTCAAACAGTTTACCGATGCGGTCAGCGGTTTGGCGGGCAACCAGAAAGACGGTTTGATGCCGCCCCTGTAGACGCTGCTGCGCCAGTTCGCCGTCAACACCTTCTGCGGCATCCATGAGCGCACGCGCCTGAAGGGCCAACTCGTGCATGTTGCGGTTGCCTTCATCTACATCGTCCTCCAACTGGCTCAGGCTGTCGGCCACCGTTTGGCTATGTTCTTTAGTACTGGCCATAGCATCGGCAACGCTGGTGATCTCCTGCTGGACTTGATCAAACTCTTCGGTCATCGTGGCTAAGCTGCTGCCTACTCGTTGCATCCCCTGGGAGCGTTCGCGAACCCGCGTCATCAAATCCCCCATGGTGGCCACCACGCTCTGACCGCTCTGATGCATATCTTTGACCAGCTCATCAACGCTTTGCGTCGCCGTCGAAGTCTTCAAAGCGAGGTTACGCACTTCTCCTGCGACCACAGCAAAGCCCCTGCCATGCTCACCTGCTCGAGCGGCTTCAATGGAGGCATTCAGTGAAAGCAGATGGGTCTGTTCGGCAATGCCTTCAATCATTGAGGTGACGCTGCGCACACGCTCAATTTTATCGTTGAGTGCAGTCAGCATATCCAGCGCTTGGTTAGAGCGCTCAGCCACATCGGTCATATCATGGATGATAGCAGTTAGTTCATCGTGATTATGATGGCTAGCTTGCTGAGCATTATCGGCAAGGGCAGCCACCTGGGTAGCACTGGCACTGACCTGCATAATGGCAGCATTGATAGCGCTCATACTGGAGGATGCTTCGCTAGCCATAGTCTCCTGTTTGCCCAGCCGCTGAGCCATCAAGTCAGCGTAATGGGACACTTCCGCCGAGGCAATGGCCGTGCTACTGGCACGATTCATTAACCGGTAAGCCATAGCGCGCAGCGAGCCATAGTCTCTCAGGGGTTTTAGCCCGCGCACCGATTGCTTCAACCGGTGCTGATCAGCGCTATAAACACTATATAACCCGACAGCCATCACCCCCATACCACCCAATGAAGCGCACAACACAGCGAGGTATTTCCAAGCACCTGGTTGAGACACCAGCCCGATAGAGGCTATCAGTAGTAGCAATGGCACCAGCCAACGAAGTAGTCGCATGTGAGGCACTCTTTTTTAGTTGACGTTGTTGAGTTGGAAAACGCTGGGATGTAGGAGACCCCTCTTTCTCAGTAATCTTAACGGGTTATGCTAATGAAAGAAGTAGCACTTTGGGGGAAGAGCGATCTGTATTGCTGGCAAGGAAACGGCAAATGCCGTAATTATCGTTATAACGCGCTAAACTATTGCCTTTATTTTCAATGCTGCCCTTATGCACACTCGGTCTAAGCCATAGGAGCTTATGTTTAAGCGCTATTTGCCTATTTTTACCTGGCTGCCCCACTACCATAAGCGTTTGCTTGGAGCCGACCTTCTAGCGGGCTTGATTGTGACCGTTATGGTCATACCTCAATCGCTAGCTTATGCCCTGCTTGCGGGATTGCCAGCCGTGGTAGGCCTCTATGCGAGTATTCTGCCGCAACTGCTGTATACCTTTCTTGGCACCAGCCGCACTCTGGCGGTAGGGCCAGTCGCCATCATCGCGCTGATGACTGGGGCCGCGCTATCCTCGGTGGCCGCGCCTGGTACCCCCGAGTACCTGCAGGCTGCGCTGGTGCTCTCGCTGCTCTCAGGTGCCATTTTGGTGGCCATGGGCGCGCTAAAGATGGGCTTTTTCAGCAATTTTTTAAGCCACCCGGTTATTTCGGGCTTTTTGACCGCTTCGGGAATTTTGATTGCCGTTAGCCAGTTAGGCAGCCTGTTGGGCGTTTCAAGCAGCGGTTTCACTCTGGTAGAGCGCCTGATGACGCTACTGCCTAACCTGCCTACGTTTAACCCTTATACAGTTGCCATTGGCGGTGGAACGCTGCTGTTTCTGGTGCTAATGCGCCGCTATGGCAAACAAAGCTTGATAAAGGTAGGCCTTCCCGCAGCACTCGCTGATTTAATGGCCAAAGCAGGGCCCGTCTTTGCCGTGGTGGTCACTACGGTGGCGGCGTGGCACTGGCAGTTGGCTTACGAGCATGGGGTAGCCGTGGTCGGCACTATTCCCAGCGGTCTGCCCGCACTTAGCTTTCCCTGGGGGGATGCGCCGTTATGGCGAGCACTATTAATACCCGCCATGTTGATTAGCCTAGTGGGGTTTGTCGAGTCGGTTTCTATGGGGCAAATGCTGGCAGCAAAACGGCGCCAGCGTATCTCCCCCAACCAGGAGCTGATTGGCTTAGGGGCCGCCAACTTAGCGGCAGGGTTTACCAGTGGCATGCCTGTCACCGGCGGCTTATCTCGCACCGTCATCAACTACGATGCGGGCGCACAAACGCCTGCTGCTGGGGCCTTTGCCGCACTCGGCATTGCACTTGTGACCATGGCATTTACCGGCTGGCTCTACTATCTGCCCATTGCCACTCTAGCGGCCACCATCACAGTGTCTATTTTAACGCTGGTGGATATCCCCATGCTGCGCCAAACCTGGCGCTATTCGCGCAGCGACTTTGCCGCCATGGCGGTCACGACTCTATTAACGCTGGTGGAAGGCATTGAAGCGGGCATTATTGGCGGGGTGACGCTCTCTATTGCGCTCTTTTTATACCGCACCAGCCGCCCTCACAGTGCGTTAGTGGGCCGAGTGCCGGATACCGAGCACTTTCGTAATGTAGAGCGGCATGATGTGGAGACGGTGAGCAACGCAGCCCTACTGCGCATCGATGAGAGCCTCTACTTCGCCAATGCCCGTTATCTCGAAGACACCGTCTACAACTTGGTGGCCAGCCGCCCAGAGCTTGAGCATGTCGTGCTGATCTGTTCAGCAGTCAACCTGATTGACGCCTCGGCCTTGGAGAGTCTGGATGCCATCAATGCTCGCTTGAAAGATTCCGACGTCAAACTGCACTTATCAGAGGTGAAAGGCCCGGTGATGGACCAGTTGAAAAAAAGCGACTTCCTGGATGCGTTAACCGGGCGGGTATTTTTAAGCACCTACGCGGCATGGCGGCAATTCTCTTAGCTTAGGAACGCATAAACCACTGAAAAGCCAGGCAACCGCCTGGCTTTTTTGTGAGCCTAAGGACTATTTTTGACTGCCCACCAGAACAGCGTTGACAGCCTCTCTAGCCTTACCTACTATCACTCGACCACTTAGCAAAACCAAATACCGCATAGCAAAACACAAAGTAACTAAACGTAACGAACCTAAAAGTAACAATCACAATAGAAGCAACCACAATAAAGGAGCATCTCAATGCGTCCGTTTGCTCACCGCCTACTCATCGCCGCACTTCCCCTTTCTTTATTGAGTGCATCAATCAGCCATGCCAGCGAGGTAGAACTCCCTGGCACTATGGCCTGGACGGCCTACGGCACCAACTCTAGCGGTTACGCCCAAGCCGTTGCGATTGGCAATATGCTGCAGAATAAGTACGACTCTTCTGTGCGCATTCTGCCTGGTGATAACGATGTTTCCCGTATGACGCCCCTTAAACAGGGTCGCGTTGACCTGTGCGCTTGCGGTATCGCCAGCTACTACGGCGCTGAAGGGGTCATGATGTTTGCCGACCGCGATTGGGGTCCGCAGCCGCTGCGCGTGATTACCACCTCTACCGCGTCGTTTGGTCTGTCGCTGGCTGTGGCGGGTGATTTGGACGTTGAAACCCCCGCCGATTTAGCAGGCAAACGCATTGCTTATATTCGCGGTGATGATGCCCTGAACAAAGGCACTGAGGCGTACCTTGCCTTCGGCGGCCTAACCTGGGATGACGTTGAACGCGTTGACTACCCCGGCTATGCCCGCTCTTTCGACGGCATTATTGCTGGCGATGTGGACGCCTCGTTCACTACCACCGTTACACCGCCCGCTCAGCAGCTCGCGAGCAGCCCACGGGGCGTTAGCTGGCCGGTGCTTGACCCTAACGATGAAGCTGGCTGGGAACGCATGGCGGCGGTGGCACCCTACTTCCGCCCCCATGAAGTCACCGCCGGTGCAGGCGGCATTAGCGCCGACAACCCGGTACCCAGCGCCAGCTATCCCTACCCCATTGTGGTGGCGAATCAAGACCTTGAAGACAATGTCGCTTACGGTTTAATCAAAGCGATGCAGGAAAACTACGACGGCTACAAAGATAACGCGCCGGGTGCAGTGGGCTACGCGCTGGAGTACCAGGATTTACAGTGGGTAATCCCATTCCACGACGCAGTGGTGGAGTACTACAAAGAGATCGACGTGTGGACCGATGAGATGCAGGCCCACCAAGACCAACTCGTTGAGCGTCAAAACGTATTAATGCAGGCCTGGGAGCAGTTTATGCAAGACGCACCCAGCGATGCCGATACGTTTACTACTGACTGGATGGCCGCCCGCGCTACGGCGCTCACCGATGCTGGGTTCGAGCCGATCTTCGAGTAACTCGCCACGGGGCGGCGCTCGCCGCCCCTGCTGATTGATGGAACGCCCTATGACCACCGATACCGCACCTGCCAGCACGCCGCAGGTTAAAGAAAAGATCAGCCAAATCCGCGAGCTGCCTCTGGCGCTTCGTTGGGTGCCTGCCACCGTCACCGTATTACTGATGATGATGACGCTGGACTACCTGTTTAACTGGGGCTTGCTCACGTTCGTGACCGGGCTGGAAACTCAGTTTTACTATGCAGTGGTGGCACTGCTTCTGCCGCTCGTGTTTCTGCTATGGCCCATGCGCAGCAGCCAGCAGGAGCAATCGATTCCCTGGTATGACTACCTGCTTAGCGCTGTCACGCTAATTGTGGGCGGCTACTTTGTGTATAACGCTGTTCCCATTCTGGAGCGCGGCTGGGCGTTTGCAGCTCCGGATATCGCCATTTATTTCAGCTATGCCTACTGGTTATTGATTATCGAAGCCGCCCGCCGAGCCGGCGGTTTGCCGATTGCCATCATTGCCGGGGTGTTCTCGCTTTACCCCTTAGTAGCCGATATCGTTCCTGGCCCCATCCAGGCATTCCCCTCTAGCCTGCCTGAAACGGCGATGTACCACACCATGAGCACCGAAAGCATCATGGGGGTTCCGCTACAGGCGTTTGCAGGCCTGGTGATTGGCTTTCTGGTGTTTGGCGTGGTGCTGCAGAAAAGCGGCGGCGGCAAATTCTTCATTAATTTAGCCTTTGCGCTTTTAGGCCATGTACGCGGCGGCCCGGCTAAGGTGTCGATTTTTTCCAGCGGACTGATGGGCTCCATGAGCGGCAGCGTGATCAGTAACGTGCTGACCACCGGGGTACTCTCGATTCCGGCCATGCGCCGCATTGGCATGAGCCGCTCGTTTGCGGGCGGTGTGGAAGCCTGCGCCTCAACCGGTGGCGTATTGATGCCCCCAGTGATGGGCGCCACCGCCTTCGTGATGGCCATGTTCCTGGATATTCCCTACTCAGCAGTGGCGCTGGCAGCGGTCATCCCCTCGATTCTCTATTTCCTTGGTCTGTTCATTCAAATTGATGCCTATGCCGCGCGCAATGACATCAAAGGCCTGCCCGCCATCGAGCTGCCGTCGATTAAGCAAACGCTGAAAGAGGGCTGGTACTTTATCTTCGTCTTCGGCCTGCTGGTGTGGATGCTGCTGATCATGCAACGCGAAGCGGTTGCCCCATTCTATGCGACCGCCCTGCTGTTAGTGCTCAACCAGCTCTCTAAGCAGAATCGCTGGGGTTGGAAGGATGTCACCGAGACGCTCTCGTCGGCGGCCAAGTTATTTGCCGAACTTATCGCCATTCTGGCGGGCGTGGGTATGCTAGTTGGCGCGCTCTCTATGACCGGCCTATCGGGCACCATTGCCAACGACTTTATCAATATCGCCGGCGGCAGCGTGCCATTGCTGCTAATTATGGGCGCGGTCACCAGCTTTGTGTTGGGCATTGGCATGACCGTTACCGCGGCCTATATCTTCCTGGCGGTGGCGCTCGCCCCTGCGCTGATTCAAGGCGGCGGTCTAGACCCCATGGCGGTGCACATGTTCATCCTCTACTGGGGCATGCTCAGCTTTATCACGCCGCCCGTGGCACTGGGTGCCTTTGCCGCCGCCACCGTGGCCGGTGCCCGTCCTATGGAAACCGGCCTGCAGGCCATGCGTCTAGGCAGCGTGATTTACTTTATACCCTTCCTGTTCGTACTGAATCCCGCGCTGATCATGCAGGGCGAACCATGGATGGTCATTGCCGTGTTTATCCAAGCGGTCATCGGCATCATCCTGTTTGCCTCCGCGATGCAAGGCTACCTGATGGGCGTGGGTCGTTTGGGTTACGGCGCGCTGCAGGAAATCGTGATTCGTGCGCTGGTACTGATCGCGGGGCTACTGCTCGCCCTACCGGGCGGCGGCATGGTACCGCTAAGCCAGTGGGATTTGATTGGTTTAGCCGCCGTGGCGCTGCTACCCGCCGTGGTGCTTGCCCGCCTTAGCCAGCGCCATCACCAGCGTTCGCTCACTGCAAACGCTTAATGACACTCTCGAGGAGCCTTATGAGCACAAAAACAACCCTCACCCTCGTACTCGGTAGTTTAACGGCGGGCCTGCTGACGGCTGGCAGTGCCAGCGCCATGCCTAGCACGCTGAATTGGACCGCTTATGGCACCGGCACCAGTGGCCATGCGCAGATTATGGCCATCAGCCAGCTACTACAGGAGGAGCACGGCACTCAGTCCCGGGTTATTCCGGGTGAAAACGACACCATGCGCATGACGCCGCTGAAAACGGGACGCGTGGATCTGTGCGCCTGCGGCATTGCCAGCTACTACGGCTCTGAAGGCGTGATGATGTTCGCCGGGCCGGACTGGGGCCCGCAGCCCATTCGGGTGATTTCTACCTCCATGGCCAGCTTTGGGTTAGGTATGGCCGTGGCAGGCGACGTAGAGATGGATTCCATCGCCGATCTGGAAGGTAAACGTCTAGCCTACCTGCGCGGCGACGACGCGCTGAACAAAGCTGCTGAAGCCTACCTAGCTTTCGCGGGTTTGACCTGGGATGACGTCGAGCGCGTTGACTTCCCCGGCTACAACGCCGCCTTCGACGGCATTATCAGCGGCCGTGCCGATGCCGCTATTACCACCACCGTGACA
Organism: Vreelandella aquamarina; assembly: GCF_900110265.1. Classification (GTDB taxonomy): domain Bacteria; phylum Pseudomonadota; class Gammaproteobacteria; order Pseudomonadales; family Halomonadaceae; genus Vreelandella; species Vreelandella aquamarina. The sequence goes on from NZ_FODB01000001.1 coordinate 133,474, forward strand.
CCGGCGGCGCAGCGGTTAGCGGCTAGCCCTCGTGGCTTACAGTGGCCAGAACTGCCCACTGACGATGAAGCAGGCTGGGCACAGATGCTGGAACTGGCGCCCTACTTCCAGCCCCACGATGTGACGTCAGGCGCGGGTATTAACGCTGAACAGCCGCTGGCCAGCGCCAGCTACCCTTACCCCATTCTAGTGAGCAACGCGGATTTAGCGCCAGAAACCGTCACCGGCTTGATCACCACGCTAGTGGAGTCCTTCGACGACTATAAAGATAACGCCCCAGGGGCTAGCGGCTATGCCCTTGAGAATCAAAACATGACCTGGGTGGTGCCTTTCCACGATGCCGTGGTGGCGTACTACCAGGAAAGCGGTGTATGGACCGATGAAATGGACGCCCACCAGAACGCTTTGGTGGAGCGGCAACAGCTGCTAATGGACACCTGGGAAGCCTATCAAGCCGATGCGCCCGAAGACGAAGCGGCGTTTATCGACGGCTGGATGGAAACCCGGCGGGCTGCCTTACAAGAAGCTGGGTTAAACCCCGTTTTTTGATGTTGCTTCAATCACGACGGAAATCATTACCTAAGGCCGCCTCTGCGCGGCCTTTTGTTTAGCCAACTACGTTCCGCAATGCAGAACGTTGTTTTGCATTATTGACTCCAACGGCGTCTTTCGCCATGATCACCTCATTCCGAATAACAACTTTAAATTTCATATAGCGAAATACGGGAGCCACTATGAGTGTTCACTACCAGCGACATGGCGAGGTCGGCGTCATTAGTATCGCTAACCCGCCCGTCAACGCATTGAGCCAAGCGGTGCGTAGCGGTTTGCTCAGCGCCCTTGAAGAGGGGTTGGCCGACCAGCAGGCCCAAGCACTGGTGGTGATAGCAGAGGGGCGCACCTTTATCGCCGGGGCCGATATACGTGAATTTGGTAAGCCGCCCCAAGCACCGCTGCTACCGGATGTCATTACCCAGCTAGAAGCCTGCCCTAAACCGCTTATCGCATCGCTACACGGCACTGCGCTAGGCGGCGGCTTGGAAGTTGCGCTGGGTTGCCACTATCGTGTTGCGCTGGCAGGCACACGCGTAGGCTTACCAGAAGTGAAGCTTGGCTTACTGCCCGGCGCAGGCGGTACCCAACGGCTGCCCCGCTTGGTAGGTGTGGAAAGATCCCTAGACATCATCACCAGCGGGCGCTTTGTAGACGCCGCTGAAGCGCAGGATATCGGCATTATCGATGCCATCAGCGATGCCCAAACACCGCTGGAAGCGGGTTTGGCAGCGGCAAAAGAGGTATTAGCGGGACAACAGCAGGCGCGCATCACCGGTCAGTTACCCGCCCCAGAGGCCAACTCACAGGCCATTATCGCCATGCGCGAACAGCTTGAAACCAGCGCACCGGCACTGTTCTCTCCGTTTCGCATTGTGGAAGCCGTTGACGCCTGCACCAAAGCCACATCTCTGGAAGAGGGTTTGCGCCGCGAGCGTGAGCTGTTTCTTGCCTGTATGGATTCCCCGCAGCGCGCAGGGCTGATTCACCTCTTTTTTGCCGCTAGAAATCCCCATGTCGTCCCTGGCGTAGACAATGCTGAGCCCTTTGCGCAGATCGCCCTTATCGGTAAACACCCGCTCTTTGAGACGTTTCAAAGCGCTGCCCAGCGCGCCAACATAGTGCTAACCGATACCCCAAACGATAGCACTGAGCTGTGCCTGCTCGCCCCTGGCGAAGACGCAAGCGCCTGCCCTTCTCAAGCGGTCACCGTAGCACTGCAGCCACTCACCGACAGCGCCTCAGACACACTCCTAAGCCTAGTACTTACCGAGCGCGGCCCATTCCATGAGCTGGTCAACCACAGTGCCAGCGCGACCGACCAGCAGCGGGTGGCTTTAACACTCAAAGCGCTGCGGGCCAACGTGGTGGTGAGCAAGTCGCCTAGCTTACTGAGCACGCTTTATAACGCCGCAAAGCAAGCGCCCGACCACAACGCCCAGTCAGCCATGGAGCAGGCGAGCCTGACGCTAGTGCAGCAAGGCGCCTGCTACCGCGAGAGCGATATTGATCTGTTGGCGGTGGAAGCGTTGGGCTACCCACGCCATTTAGGCGGGCCGCATCGCCATGCCACTCTGCAATCCACTTTATCGACGCCTTCCAAGGATGCACACTCATGAACCTGACGTTTAGCCCCGAAGAGCAGGCATTCCGCGAGGAAGTCCGCCGATTTTTAGCCGATGCACTGCCGAGCGACATCCGTGAGCGCGTGCGCCTTGGGCGGCATCTGCGCGCCGATGACCACATCCGCTGGCAGAATATTCTCAGCGAACAAGGGTGGCTTGCCGCCAACTGGCCTGTTGAGCACGGCGGTCCAGGCTGGGGCCCGGTGCAGCGACATATCTTCGATGAAGAGTGTGCCGCCGCCCACGCCCCTACGGTGGTGCCCTTTGGCGTCAATATGGTCGCGCCAGTGATCATGAAATTTGGCAGTGTGGAGCAGCAACAGCACTACCTGCCGCGGATTCTTAATAACCAGGACTGGTGGTGCCAGGGCTACTCCGAGCCGGGTGCTGGCTCGGATTTGGCGGGCTTATCTACCCGCGCCGTGCTCGATGGCGACCACTACATCGTCAACGGGCAGAAAACCTGGACCACCCTAGGCCAGCACGCCAACATGATGTTCTGTTTGGTGCGCACCGACCCACACGCGAAAAAACAGGCGGGTATCAGCTTCTTGCTGATCGATATGCAGACCCCCGGCATTACCGTACGGCCGATTATCACCCTCGACGGCGCTCATGAAGTCAACGAAGTGTTCCTCGATAATGTGCGCGTGCCGGTAGAAAACCGTGTGGGTGAAGAGGGCCAAGGCTGGACCTGCGCCAAATTCCTGCTAACCCACGAGCGCACCGGCATTGCCGGGCTTGGCCACGCCAAGCAGGCACTGCGACATTTGAAGTCCCTCGCCTCCCGTATGCAGCATCGCGGCAATCCGCTCTTATCGCTCCCCAGCTTTCGCCAGCGTGTGGTCAAAGCCGAGCTTGAGCTGATGGCGCTGGAAGTGACCAACCTGCGCGTGATTGCCGCAGCGCGGGATGGCGGCGTGCCGGGTGCAGAGAGCTCGCTGCTAAAAGTACGCGGCTCTGAGCTGCGCCAAGAGATCAGTGAGCTTACCCGCCGTGCGCTTGGGCCTGCTGCCCTGCCATTCTTCCCCGAGTTTCTCCATGGTGATGCGTCGCTAGATGACGAATACGCCCAAGGCGCTGCCGCCAGCGCCCAGTATTTTAATCGTCGCAAGCTGTCGATTTATGGCGGTGCCAACGAAATTCAAAAAAGCATCGTCGCTAAAACCATTTTAGGTATGTAAGGGAGTCACCATGGATTTTGCACTCACCGATGAGCAGCGCATGCTCGAAGAGACACTGACACGCTTGGTGGCCGACCAGGTAACGCCCGAGCAGCGCCGCGCTATGCTGGAAGCGCCAGCACAAGGTGCCAGCCCACTCTGGAGAACGTTCGCAGAATTAGGTCTGCTGCATATGCCGTTTAGCGAAGACGTAGGCGGGCTAGGCGGCGACGGCACCGATGTAATGATTATTATGCAAGCGTTGGGGCGCTGCTTGGTGCCGGAAGCGTACCTGTTTGGGTTAGTCATGCCCGGGCAGCTGCTTGCGCTATGCGCCAACCCCGCACAGCAGGAGCGCTGGCTGGCTCCGCTGTTAGAAGGTGAACACCAGCTCGCCTTGGCTTGGCAAGAACACACCGCCCGCTATGACGCGTTCGACATTTTGACCCAAGCGAGCCAACACGATGGCCAGTGGCAGCTTAATGGCCGCAAAGATGTCGTAATGAACCTCGGCAATGCCGCCGCCACGCTGGTGACCGCCCAACTGCCTAACGGCAAGCTAGGCGCGTTTATCGTCACTGCCAATACTCAAGGCGTCACCTCACATACCTACCGCACGATGGATAACCAGCCCGCAGGTGACCTAACGTTGAACAGCGTGACTCTGCCGCTAGAGAACTGCCTAAGCGAAGACGCAGGTGACGCATTGGCAGAGGTGCTGGCCCTGGGCCGCGCCGCACTTTGCGCAGAAGCCATTGGTGCAATGGAAACTGCCTGCGACCAAACCCTCGCCTACTTAAAAGAGCGCAAGCAGTTTGGCCTGCCGCTGGCCACGTTCCAGTCACTGCAGCACCGCATGGTGGATATGCACCTCCACCTGGAGCAGTCGCGCTCCATGGCAATTCTCGCCGCCACCAGCCTCTCGCTGCCTGCTGACGAGCGGGACTATAAAATCGCCGCTGCCAAGGCCTACTGCGGCGAGTCCGCGCGCTTTATTGCGGAACAAGCCATTCAGCTTCATGGCGGCATGGGTATGACCGAAGAGTGCTACGTGGCCCACTACGCCAAACATCTGGTGATGTTTGATCACTACCTGGGCGACAGCGACTATCACCTTGAGACGGTGAGCGAAAAGCTCGACGCCGCCTAAGGAGAAGCTCATGCACAGTGAAGAAACGTCACTTGTACGCGTTGAGACTACCGAGGGCGGTATCGCCGAAGTGACCATTGCGCGCCCTGCGGTGCGCAATGCCCTCAACGAGCCTACGGCCCTGGCGCTCAATGACACATTAGCCACCGTGGCGGCTGACCCGCAGGTACGCTGCGTGATCCTCAGCGGTGAAGGTAGCGCTTTTTGCGCCGGTGCTGATTTAGCGGAATTCGAAAAGGCCTCCACCCAGCCCGCAAGCCAACGTCTGGCAACGCTTTTTCTGCCTGCGCTGCGCAGCATGATGACGATGGAAAAGCCCGTGATCGCCGCGGTGAGCGGCGCTGCCGCGGGGATTGGTGTGTCCTACGTGCTGGCCAGCGATATGGTGGTGATGGGCCGCTCGGCTTACCTAAAACTGGCCTTTATCAATATTGGCTTGATTCCCGACGGCGGCGCTTGCTGGCATTTGGTACGCAAGCTTGGCCACGCCCAAGCTTTTGAGATGGCGGCACTGGCTACCCCAATGGATGCCGAGCGCTGTGTGGCGCTGGGCTTGGCCAACCGGGCAGTGGAAGATGATCAGGTGTTAGCGGAAGCACGAGCGATGGCACAGGCCCTGGTGGCTCAGTCACCTCAAGCGCTGGGAGCAACGAAACGGGCCATGCGACAGTCAGCGAACCTGTCGCTTGACGACACGCTAACGCTTGAAGGCGCACTGCAGGATGAGTGTAAAGCCACCGATGATTTTCATGCTCGCGTGGCTGCTTTTCGTCAGCGCCGTCGTAACTGATCCAGTGCTTGCTGATAATCCGCACGCAGCGTGGCTATTTCATCGGCCACGCTGTTCAGTGTGGTAATACCCCCCACCCCTTGCCCTGCACCCCAAATATCCCGCCACGCTTTTGCCTTACTGCTGCCGCCTGACCCATAGCGCATGGCGCTTTTGTCACCCTCAGGCAGTGCCTCTGGGTCCATCCCTGCCTGCTCGATGCTTTGGCGCAGGTAGTTACCGTGCACGCCAGTAAATAGATTGGTATAGACGATATCCCCCGCAGCGGCTTCCAATACCATCTGCTTGTACGCGGGCTGAGCATTGGCTTGCTGGGTGGCAATAAAGCGCGTGCCCATATACACCATGTCCACGCCCAGCGCCTGAGCGGCAGCGATCTGCTCACCTTTGGTAATCGCCCCTGCCAGCACCAGCGGGCCATCGTAAAACTGCCTGACCTCCGCCACAAAGGCGAAGGGGTTAAGCCGCCCCGCATGGCCGCCTGCCCCATGGCAGACCAAAATTAGCCCATCCACCCCGGCATCGATGGCTTTTTTAGCGTGCCTGAGTGTGGTCACGTCGTGAAATACCATGCCGCCATAAGCGTGCACTTGCTCGACCACCCGATTGGGCGCATGCAGGCTGGTAATGATCAGCGGCACCTTGAACTCAGCGCATAGCGCCACATCGTGATCCAGACGGTCATTGGTGGGGTGCACGATCTGATTCACCGCAAACGGCGCGGCGGGCTGCTGCGGATTCTGAGCGTTATAGTCGTCTAAGGTATCGGTAATCTGCTGCAGCCACTCCCGAAGCACTTCCGCAGGCCTGGCGTTCAGCGCCGGAAACGCGCCAATAATCCCCGCCTTACACTGGGCAATCACCAGCTCAGGGCCAGAAACGATAAACATGGGAGAGCCGATAACCGGCAGCGTCATGGAGGCAGTCAGTTGGGTTAGCATACGTGGCTCATTATCATTGTTTGTAAGCCCATCAGCGTAAAACCCCAAAAAAAGGGGTTTTAAAGCATGGCCAAAATAGCTGGCATGGCCGGAACAGCCCGTAGCGGGGGTCTTTCGCCAGGGATGGCGAAAGTAGCGCCCATGGACGGGTTTACAGCGCCCCCGCCTAGGGCTATTCCGGACAGCCTCCTAAACTTACAGCTTGCTTTCCAGCTCAGGAAGAATCTCAAACAGATCCCCTACCAGGCCGTAGTCGGCCACCTGGAAGATCGGCGCTTCGTCGTCTTTGTTGATGGCGACGATCACCTTGGAGTCTTTCATGCCCGCCAAGTGCTGAATCGCACCTGAAATACCCACCGCAATATAAAGCTCAGGCGCGACGATCTTACCGGTCTGGCCCACCTGCATGTCGTTAGGAACAAAGCCCGCATCGACCGCCGCACGCGAAGCGCCAATGGCCGCGCCCAGCTTGTCGGCAATGCCGTCCAGCAGCTTGAAGTTCTCGCCGTTACCCATGCCACGGCCACCGGAGATGACGACCTTGGCACCGCCGAGTTCCGGGCGGTCGCTCTGGGCCAGCTCTTCTTTGACAAAGCTGGATTGACTGTTGTCAGCGGCGAACGCTACCGCTTCCACGGCTGCGCTGCCGCCCTGGCCCACCGCATCGAACGCGGTGGTGCGCACGGT